>JAGCGM010000060.1 GCA_017649635.1 Paludibacteraceae bacterium
AAGGTACCACGGTGGATACGACCGATGGCGATACGTCCCACGTAAGAGGAGTAGTCCAAAGAGGTAACCAACATTTGTGGGGTACCCACATTCATGTGAGGCTCAGGGATATATTTGATGATAGCGTCCAAGACCGGAGTGATATCGTTCTCACGAGGCTTCTTCCAGTCGTCCGACATCCAGTTATTCTTAGCCGAACCATAGATCGTAGGGAAATCAAGCTGTTCCTCCGTGGCGTCCAAGTTGAACATCAGGTCGAAGACCTCCTCCTGCACCTCTTCCGGACGGCAGTTCGGTTTATCCACCTTGTTGATCACCACGATAGGCTTCAAACCCAGTTGGATAGCCTTCTGCAAGACGAAACGCGTCTGCGGCATAGGGCCCTCGAAGGCGTCCACCAAGAGCAACACGCCATCCGCCATGTTGAGCACGCGCTCCACCTCGCCACCGAAGTCGGAGTGTCCCGGAGTATCTATGATATTGATTTTGTAATCCTTATAACGGATAGAGACATTCTTAGAAACGATGGTTATACCTCGCTCACGCTCCAAATCATTATTGTCCAAAATCAGGTCAGTCGGTTTCTCGTGATCCTTGAACAGGTTTCCTGCCAACAACATTTTATCCACCAACGTTGTTTTACCATGGTCAACGTGAGCGATAATCGCAACATTTCTAATCTTTTGCATCTCTGTATTACTTAAAAATTTTCAAGTCGCGAAGTTATAAAAAAACATCAAAAAGATGTTATCCAACATAAAAGTATTTTTTGGAGAGGCAATTTCTTTGTCGAGTCCCGCATAAACCGCCCAATTCATCTGCCGACAGCTCGGATAGGACAACCCATGATACGGTCTCGTGTGGTCAAATAAATACTATTCTCTTTCGCTATCAAGTAGATCGCATTCCACGGATCATCATCAAGAATGGAAGAGGACCAATAAAAGCAGTAAGTTCCATTTTGATTCACGTATGTCTGATTATCGTAAGTGGAAGCCATTTGGCCCACTGCCGGGAAGAAAATAGTGTTGCCGTTCGTCAGGGAGGTTCCCATGCAACCTGCCTGTCCGCGCACGCTCGTCCATTTCCACTCACAACCATCGATCAACTCCTGTTGCTCCTGATAGGTCGGCATACGCCACTTCTCCCCCATCAGCACAGTAGCCGCATCATCCTGAGGCAAAAGCGTATTCAAACCATCCACATCTCCCCATTCACTATTCGTGCAGTACTTTATCAGATACGTCATGTCATCATCATCCGCCCATTTATATGATTTCCTTGTATAGAGTGATTTTCTGGAAGTCTCCCCCCATGCGATGTAATAGCCATGTTCGCAAGGATTATCAGTACCGACATTGCAGGTCGCCCACATCAATCCGCTTTCCAGACCAAGATCAACGTATGAGTAGTCATCCTCCTGACCACTGTAGGTCAAGCCATTAACAGTCTTACTGGAGGTTTCCTTTAACTTATACTGCGCATAGGCAACAACATCACCCTTCACATTCACGAATGATGAATCACTCCATCCGGAAAACTCATAACCGACCTTTTGTGGAACGGATGGCTCAACCGCCGATTCTCCATTTTCCACCTCCTGTATACTTAGCAATGTGGAATCGAAGGCAATACCAACATAAAAGGCGACGGTAAATGGCCCATCAACGGAATCTTCAGGCGTACGTTCCCAAAACACCTGCTTTATGTTTTCAGACTCAACGCATTCAACCGTTCCATCCTTCATTTCCACACAGACGCTTTTCCCGGAAGATTCGCTTTCAATTTTATGAGTCACTTGTTTCAGCGTATTCACATCATAACGCACAATGGTTCCATCCTGCATTTCC
Source organism: Paludibacteraceae bacterium (assembly GCA_017649635.1). Taxonomy (GTDB): domain Bacteria; phylum Bacteroidota; class Bacteroidia; order Bacteroidales; family Paludibacteraceae; genus UBA1181. The sequence continues at coordinate 1,851 of JAGCGM010000060.1, forward strand.
ACAAGCATTTCGGTCATCGCATTAGCGACAAAACACAATGAGCCCGCAAGGACTGTCAACAAAAGTATCTTTTTCATCTTACTATCTTATAATCAAATTATTCAACAAGCAATCTCACATCTTAAACATGCACAATATCCCAACCATCGACACCGCGAACACCAGCATATTCCTGGACGTCTCCCCGATCAACGCATTCAGCATAGCTGGTTGGTCGATTTTACGGATCTTACCCCACGTCAGGAAATGCAAAAGAAGATAGGGTACCATCCATAAGAACGCATAAGGTTTTAGCCCGAGCCAATAACAGGAGACGCCCGCGAGGAGCACGGCGGCCAAGCCTGAACACAGGTACAAGTAGAGGCCGAACCGTTTGCCGAGCAACACCACGACCGTACGTTTCCCCGACTTCGCGTCATTCTCCACGTCACGGTAATTATTCAGGACGAGCAACACATTGACCGCCAGTCCTGTGGCGATACCCGCCAGCGTCAGCGCCACAGGCCACGAAAGAATCTGCACGTAAGCTGTGAAACCGACGGCGACCAATCCGAAGAAAGCCACCACCGCCACGTCGCCCAAGCCATTGTAGGCCAAAGGGAACGGACCGGAGGTGTAGAAGTAGGCGAACAACACGCAAAAGATCCCCACAGCGACGAGCCACCAACCCACATAGAGCATCAGCACCGAGCCGAAGAGGCAACCCATCGCCACCACCACAAGGATACCGATCTTCATACGGTCAGGCGTAATCCATCCCTGCGCCGTGGCACGAGGCGGTCCCAAGCGGTCCTCCCCGTCACTTCCCTTCAGGAAATCATACAAATCATTGATCAGGTTCGCCGCAATCTGCATGGCGACAGCGAACAGAAGGCAACACAAAGCCGGCACCCACTGAAAAGCGTTGAAATAGTATGCCAAGGCGCAACCCACGGCCACCGGCGCCACCGCCGCAGCCAAGGTCTTCGGACGGGCAGCTAAAAGCCACGCCCGCACAGAGTTCTGTCTAACTTCTTCCATCGGATAGAGTCTATTGGTCTCGCGAATATACAAAAAGAGGGATGAACGACGCACGTCCATCCCCCATCATATTATCATAAAAAACAATTACTCCTTCACGATTCTTCCCGTATAGATCGAATCGCCAGAGATGACACGCACCACATAGACGCCCGCAGGCAAAGAACGCAGATCCAGCGTCATGTCAGAAGCGTTCAACTGTTTCTCAGCCACAACCGTTCCCATAAGGTCGAAGAGTTGAGCGGTAGCCGGCACAACCGTATTCAGTCTGACGGTCAGGAGATCAGACACTGGGTTAGGATAGAATGCGCAGAGAGAGTTCTCCACATCATCCACACCTGAGGTCTTGCCATACTTAGCCAACACCACGGTGCGGGCACATCCCGAGCCTGTCGTCACGCTCCAATCAGCGATGCCAGGGAAGCCCTGCTTGCCATCGCCCGCACTAGTGAACGTGAGAGGTTCACCTTGATGCGCGAAGGAGGAATATTTGTTCATGTTCTCATAATAGGAGACGGCGAATGCACCGGAAGAGAAGGTCAACGTATAGTCTCCCTCCGCAGGGATTTCGATTGGGTTTGAGAAAGTGACCTTCACGAACTGGTTACCCTTGGATACCTGGATTGGGTCGGAAGTGAACGTCGCCTTCTTCGCACCACCCAGCTCAGCCTTCACGGTAGTCTCGCCTTGGTTGTAAGGGTTGCCTTCGATATGGACATAGACACTTGTGATGCTACATGCCTTGGAGGCCTTGAAGTTAGCGGAGATATTACCCCAGTTCACACCCGTGGAGGTGAAGTCCTTCTGGGTCGGGCCAACCACGATGTCCATGGCGCCGGCGTCCTGCACGTAGAAGGTCTTGTCAGCGGAGATCGTAGTCTTGTAGGAAGAGCCCGTGGCAAGCGGCGAACCACCCTCCAATTTATCATACCACTCGTACTCTCCATCCCCCTTCACCGTCAGGGTCACATTGCCATTCATATCAGAAACGGCATCCTCAGCCTCCGGCAACAAGGAAGTCACCTTGAAAGAGACACCCGTCGATTTACAATTAGAAGCGGAGATTTCGCAAACGTACTCGCCACCCTTCGTGATGAGGTACGTAGGAGAAGTAGCGCCTTTCAACGCCTCGCCATTCCTGTACCATTGGTAGGAGGCCGGCACATCCTGCAATTCGAAGTTCATTTCCACCTGTGAAGGGTTGCACAACTCCATGTCCGGGATAGGTTCGAACTCAGGCAAGGAAGCCATCACCACGACGCTACCACTGGTAGTCCATTCGCCGGCGGAATCAATCTCGCAGACATACTCGCCAGATACGGTGACCGTAAAAGAAGAAGCCGAAGTCGACGATTCCACCTTCTGTCCATCCTTATACCAAGTGAACGTCTTCTTTCCGTCGGCAGGCACCTTAGAGTCCAAAGTAACAGACCTCATGCCACAAAGAGAAATCGCTTTGCCAAGATCTGGCGACGGATGACCGAACTTATTGACATTGACAGGGTTAACGACAGAATTGATATAACCCAAGGCGCAAACCAGACCCGCATTGTAGTCGATACCGCCCTCAGATATCTGGTAATTGTCCAACGACTCCGAATAGGAGGCAGACTCCAAAGTAGCGCCACTACCGCCCACCATGAAACCCAGCTGTATAAACTTATAATTCTTGTCAGGTATAGGCACCATGCTCATATTATTGCCATCATAGCGGAAGAAATTACGATGATGCGGGATCACCGGATACTTATTGCCGAATCCCACGATGAAAGACATATTAGATGAATTCTTACCCATGATAAATTCGATGGTGGCCAACGAATAAGGGTTCACCTCCTTGTCACTCATCAGTTTAGAATACAAGCCATACGTGAAGGCCTGGTTGGCAGGGTAACGAAGAGATCCCCACTGAGCGTCATAATGGCCAGACTTTCTCAGGATATAACCCGAAGCAGGCTTATACATCGAATTCACGTAGAAATCCATCACGGCCATCGCCTTCTCGCTATAGGAGGATTCCTTGATGGAAGCCATCAGGTATGCGGCCAAGTCCTCCGTGTTGTTATAGCACAACGTGTAATTGTAATTATAGTCTCTCTGAGCATCCATCCAAGAACAATTCGATTCCGCATTATTCAGGTATTTGGAATCATTCGTGGCGCGGTATAACTCCGCCGCGAGAATGACCATGTCAGGCACATACTTAGGCTTCGCCCCATAGAACGCCCCCCCACCCGTATTACCTTTCGAGGTCCCATTAACGAAGTCATAAGCGACCTTAGCCTTCTCCAGACACTTTTGCGCATAAATCGGGTCGAACTTCTTATACACACGAGACATCACAGCCAATGCGGCACCTCCGAGAGCAGCCATGGAGGTCACGTTACCACTCGCCTTTAGGATTTTCCTGGATCCGTCCGACTCACCTCCTTGCGCCTTAGGCATAGCGGATTTCACAGGAGAGGTACACCACACCATGTGGTCGGCGTCGCCATCGCCCTTCTGGTAATAGAACGTATTCTCATTACGAACAGCCTTCAGGATAAAATCAGTCGCATACTTCACCTCATCCAAGATGTCAGGGATACCATTCGGCACACCCTTCTTGCCTTCCCAAGTGTAGTCACCGGAAGAGACATATCCATTATAATCAAAAGAATAATAATCATCATATCCTTCAGGGAACTCTGAATAACCCAACGCCAACATATAGGCGGAATAGAAGAAGGTCTGACCGAAGAGTACAAAATCACCGCAATCGAACCAGCCACCCGTCAGATCATAAGAACCATCAGCATCCTTCAAGTAAGATTTCCCTTTGACAAAATTCCTCTCAGAGAAAGACATACCATTGGAGACACCGTTCGGCTCGTGGTCCGCCACCAGCCAATTCACGCCCTCGCCCATACGTTGAGCGCCATAAAACCTTGCGGTCATCCACAAAGCCTTTTGATATTGCTCCTTATCGAACGACAAGTCCGCCGCGGAGGCCGTGAAGGCACCTGCGAGAGAGCACACCAACGCTAAAATCGTAATTCTAAATCTCATCATACAATACTGCTTTAAAACATTATATACTTAATCCGTCTATTCCTCACATTGAATAAACTACTCCTTCCACAAAAGGGGTTACAATCGGCAAATATAAGAAAAAAACAATACAGAAACACATTTCTTTTTATGAACTGGGAAGCGGAACTCATAAATATAATGATTAAATTCGCGACTGAATCAGTAATCAGTTAATGTGTAGCGATGCGTCGGAAGTTATTCCTTATTAGGACAATCTTCTTTTTCTCCCTTATTTTATCCTCCTTCCAAGTGAAGGCGGACAAGGAGGCGTCGTTATTCCAACTGGACTTCCCCGACACGATCACAGCCGAAACCTCCCGATTCCTGCCGGTCATCGTGTTCGATTCCCTGCGGGCGGTCGACTTAGTTCCCTTTACGCTTCCTTATGACATCACCTATTGGAAAGCGAAGCCAATGAGGGAAAAAATAGCATTGGAAAAACGTTTCGACAGTCTGACGGTGCACGAGAAACTGACAAGGAGGTCGGTATACAACATCGCCATCACCAGACCCGACCTGATCGACTTCTACGACCTGCATCAGTTTGACAACACGCTCAATGATGTGAAAATAAAAGAGAAGACTATCATCGTAGAGGGGGTAGACGAGCCACAATGGATTCCTTCCCCATACACATGGGATGCTCCCAAGAGAGTAAAGGTAATTAAGCCATGGACATCAAGCGGAGAACTATCCCTGCAATTCGCCCAATATTACGTGACGGACAACTGGGCGAAAGGCGGAACACCTAACGCCACCTTCCTCTCCCTCGTCAGATACAACATAGACTACGAAAAGGATAGATGGCTATGGGAGAACAAAATAAGGGGAGAGATTGGGTTCTACAGTACCGAGGTGGACACCCTTCGTGGCATCCGCGTCAACAATGACGAGACCACCATATCCACACGAATTGGTTTCCAAACCTCCATGTCCAAGAAACTATACTATAGCTCACATATCAAATTCATGACGGCGCTCCTCAAAGGGTATAAGAAAAACAACGACAAAGAGGTGTCCACATCATTTCTTTCCCCTTCCAATTGTTATTTCGGCATCATTGGAATGGATTACAGGCATAACGATTACATGACCGTAAAAATCTACCCATGGACTCAGAAACTCATATTCGTCTTGCCAAATTCAAAGGTAGCCCATCCTAAAGTGGGATTCGACAAAACGCGATGCCACAAATGGTTTTCGGGCTTTATGATTCAATCGGAGCTCAAATGGAGGATTTCCAAGGAGATATTAATCGAATCAGATCTGGATATATTCAATTCCTACAACTTTAAGCATACCGATCTTGAATGGAAAACCACCGGAAGATTTATAGTCAACCGTTTCTTAAGCACCCGACTCTCCCTGAAGATGCTTTACAATAACGCACGAATAGACAAAAAGGAGAAGATCCAGATACAAGAACAACTCTCTTTCGGATTCACCTATTCCTTCCGGACAAAGGGCATTAAATACTAACACGACGATTCTGTCATCCCACAAACCAATCACCTGATATTTGGAACAAAAATCCACCTATTTGACACTATATTCACATCCTTAGCGGCCATTTACCTCTACATTTGCAACCGTAAGCATAAGTTATTCGACACTAATATTCAGACCAACGTGGTCTGGAACGACGAGCAGTACTTTTATATTAATTACCATTAAAAGCATAAACACATGAAAAAGTATTACATGAAAGCCGTCTTAGCGGCAATGGGGATAATGATGGTCAACTGCGCCATGGCGCAATTGGCGAAGGACAATCCGTGCAAATTCTTGGGTAACATCACGACCACCAAAGACTGGAGTTCGGGAGAGCAGTGCGACTACAGCGACTGTAACCTCGTTTACGCCGACTACTGGAACCAAATCACGTGCGAGAACGCCACCAAGTGGGGCTCCGTGCACAGCGGTTGGGGAAGATTCAACTGGTCAAGTCCTGACAGGACCTACAAGTACTGTCAGGACCATGGAATCATCTTCAAATTCCACGCCCTCATCTGGGGAAGCCAACATCCTAACTGGATTGAGAGCCTAAGCGTCGACGACACCAAGAAGGCCATCGTCGAATGGTACGACGAGTGCAAGAAGCACTTCCCGAACCTCGAGATCATCGACGTGGTGAACGAGGCCATCTATTCCGGCGGAGATTACCACTCCCCTTACAAGTCCACAAAGATTATCCAGGCATTGGGTTCTCTTGCGGAGGATAGGGCACAAAAGGAGACCGGCACAAGGCCTAGCTACAACTGCAACACGAATGGCTACCCTAACACCAACTCCTACCAATGGATCGCGGAAGCGTTCCGTCTGGCGCGTGACCGTTGGCCGAACGCCATCCTCATCTACAACGACTACAACACGTTCCAGTGGCAAAAGACCGAGTTCATCAACCTCATCAACGGTTTGAAGGCTTGCGGCGCACCTATCGACGCGGCGGGTAACCAAGCGCACGACTTGAACGACATGAGCGGCAGCCAATTCAGGAGCGCATTGGAGGAGATCCACAACAAGACACAAATACCTCAGTACATCACCGAGTATGATATCGCCAAAAGCGACGACGCTACATTCGAGACACGTTACAAGGAGCAGTTCCCTATCATGTGGGAAGCCGACTACGTGGCCGGCGTCACCCTCTGGGGTTGGATCTACGGACACACATGGGTTACCAACGGATGCTCCGGATTGGTCAGGGATTGCAAGAAACGTTCAGCATTCACATGGTTGGAGAACTACATGAAGACCGACGCCGCCAAGAACGCACAAAGCCCGTTCTGCGGTACGGCATCCAAACTCAAGGCAAACGTGGAACTCTCAGCGAACGCTATCTCCGTAGGTGACAAGTTGACCATCAACGTAGAGGCATCAACCACCGAAGGAAGCATCAGCAACATCACAGTGAAGGTGGACGGAAATACCGTGAACGACGAGAACGGGAAATGGGTATACGTGGCGGACAAGGCCGGCGACCTGGAGATCCTCGTCACTGTACAAAGCACCAATGGGGATAGCAAAGAGATCAAGAAATCCATCACGGTATGCGACGCAAGGGCTCCATTCTCAGGATCAGCCTCACAAATCCCAGGAACAATCGAGGCGGAAGACTTCGACAAGGGATGTAACGGTGTGGCATCATACGACTCCGACGGCACCGACGAGGGAGACAGCAAAGGCTACCGCTTCGACAATGGAGGTGTGGACATCGTAAAAGGAAACGGAGGCTACGCCATCGGCTACACGAAGAGCGACGAATGGTTGGAATATACAGTGAACATCGAGCAAGCCGGCACATACACCGTTTCGGCGACCGTATCTTCCGGTTCAAGCAACTCAGGCTTCAAGATCAGCTGCGGAAACTCCTCCGCTAAGATCAGCGTACCTGCAGGGGAAGATTGGGACACATACACCGACGTGAATACCGAAATAGATCTCTACGATGAAGGTGAGCAAACCATCAGATTCACCATTACGGGCGACTACGTCAACATCGACAAGGTCAAGTTCGCTTGCCCGAACTGCTCCACCACAGGTGTCGAGCTCACTCCGAGCGAGATGGAGACCGGCAACTACACCGTAATCTCCATGATGGGTGAAATCCTCGGCGAGCTGACCTACGACGGAGGCGACCTAAACGAGAAAGTAAAACAGATAACAGGCAACAAAGGAATCTACGCCCTGCGAAACACCACAACAGGCAAGGCTTCCAAGTTCATCTGTAAATAGACTCCAAATTTTGAAAACAAACGAAAGGGGATGTGTCCAACACGACACATCCCCTTTTTATGATTCACGGAGGAATTCCGCCTAAGATTAAATAGCGGAACCCATCTCGAAAAAGATTAGTACTTAATAGCCTTCAACTTGCCTCCGTCTACCGCATAGACAGTATTTGAGTTGAAATCGATCTCATATACGACATTCTTATCGTCGCTCAAACGGAAGGACTTAACTTCCTTACCAGTATTTTGGTCGACAACCACCAACTGAACCAACTCATCACCGTTCACCTTCTCAGAAGTCATGAAGATAGACAAGTCTTCGGTAGCTCTAGCAGCCTTTTTCGCCTTCTCGTTGTCCTTCATCTTGTGGCGCAAGTTCTTCTGAGCCTCCCAAGCACGTCCGTGTTGGTCAGCCTCAGCCGCAGAGCAGAACAATCCAGACTCAGCCACCACCTGGCCATTTCCGTCCGTAGCAGTGATCTTAACGCTCTTGATTCCGTTGTAGATAGATGCGGCAAGCAAAGCGGCGTTAGCGCCACGGCCAGTCTTCAACTGAGGGAACACCTTCTGAGCGATCACACTCTTATCCTTACCGATCATGACATACTCTTTAGCGCCAAAGATGAAGTATCCGTTTTCAGACACCTTAAGGCCAGAGATCGTGGAAGGATCATCCACCTTGGTGACAACGGCAGGCAACTTAGCGTCAGCGTCCGGATCGATCACATATACTTTCTTTCCACTCAATGCGACGATCTTGCCGGTAGCATCGTCATATGCGACACGATCTGTAGGAGAAAGATCCAACTTGAACTTACGCTTGTTGGTCTCCTTGTCGTAAACCAACAGACGGTTGTTCGTCATGATGGAGTAAGTGCTCTTGTATTGTTTCTCGACCTGAGGAGACTTGCTCTCATCGACACCATCAAGTTCGATTGGCTTTTTCCAAACCTTCTCTCCTGTTGACTTGTTGACCATTTGGATCTTGTTACCATAGCAGATACGGATACCCTCATTCGTCACCTCGGCGCTCTTATAGAAAGGTGCGGAGAAGCTTTTCTTCCACTTCTTGTTACCAGCCTTGATGTCGATGATGTTCACCTCCGCATCCGAAGCGATAATCGCCTGCGTGTTGTCAATCTGGATGAGTTCCGCGAACGGAGCGGAAAGTTTCATAGGCTGAGCCCACACATCCTTACCAGTCTTAGCGTCCACCAAATGAATCTTCTTCAAGCCGCTTTCGATAGAGAAGATATATTTGTTTGAATTATCAATCAAATAAACTTCCGGCTTAGATTGGTTCTCCCACTTCTTGTTACCCGATTTAGCGTCGATCAGATATAGGAACTGGTCGAAACCGTAGATGACATTCCCGTCGGCGGAGATACCTGGTCTGCATTGAACCATCGCCATATCCAGCAGCAAGCTAGCCGCGATCGCCTTCTTTGGCTTAGGCAACGGGAACTTCCAAAGCACCTTGTTCGTCGCGATGTCTATCGCATGGAGTGACACATTCTTATCTGTGCCATCTATGCGGACAAGCGCGATATTCAGTTCAGGGATAACATCGCTTGCCTGAATCTCACGAACACCGTCGATGATTGTCTCGCCAGTTACAACATCAATCACCTTGTCACCCACGAACACGAAATGCGTCCAGTCAACTTCCTGATAGATCTGTTTCTCGAACTTGTTCATCATGCTCGCCTCACTACTGTTTCCAGTCAGCGCGGCAACCTTCGCCGCCTTCTTCAGGTTTTCATTCCCCTTAGCTTTCTGGATCGTCCACGCGGTCGTGCTCTTCTCCGCATCGATTCCCACGAAATTGTCACTCATCTCAACGATAGGAGTCTGCGTGAATCCATTGAAGAAAATCCTCTCCGCCTTGCCATTAACAGGCACTTCCCATGCTACAGTCTGCGCATGCGCAAATGTAGCCAAAGCCAACGCTGTGGCCGTAAAAATTCCTCTCATATTTTTTGTTTTATACGTTTATGTACAACAAATATATGATAAGATTTCTAATTATTTTAGAATAACATCCCTTTTTTGCAATCAATTTAACGTTTTTTTTACAATAAATGAAAAAACATGATTCACCCTATACCCCCCCAATCGTGCGAATGTAAATCAAGCAAATCCTCCCACCCCATTCTATTGAAAAACAGAATTATTTCAGTGAGTTTTTCAATCTATTATTGTGTAATTGTAAGACATTCACTATCTTTCGGCAACTTTTATTTACATTCAACGATAATTCAGTGTTATAATCTGTCACAACTACCAGAGGATGCATTTATTAAGCTGATTATCAAACATGTATTGATGTATTAATTGATTTTCATTTAGAAACAAAAAATTTCTTCGAACAAATGAGAATAAAAAAACCAATCATGTGCCTCATGGCCGCAATGCTGACACAAGGCATGATGGCAAAGGTCGTCACCATAGACAATGTCTCATATGACATTAACGAAAGTCGAGGAAGCATTGTCTTAACAGATGGGAAGAGTGTGAAAAGGGTGAATTACGACGTTCCGTCTTCCATCCAGTCTGGCTCCACCGTTACGGAAATCGGAGAGCGAGCATTTGCTGAATGCGCCAAATTGGAGAGCATCACATTCCCAAGCTCACTCTCACGCATTGGAGAAGATGCCTTCGAGGGATGCACGTCGCTACGTGAGATTAGAATACTCTCCTCTTTCTGTGACATTGCGCCTAATGCTTTTGGCGACAACGACAGTCTTATCATTCGTGTTCCATATAACTATCTGGAATCCTACAAAAAGAGAAAGGGCTGGGAGAAGTACGCCGACAAGCTGGCTCCTTTCTACACAATCACCGTCGAAGAGCATGATTTTTATGAGGATGGGCACAATAATTACTACGTAGGAAAATACTACGATTGGAACAAGGAGGTGATTTATTCCTACAATGTATATGGCAATGAATACGACGTTCCATTCCGCCTCAACATTGGTGATTACGTATACCAAATCATCAAAGACGGCAAGTATGTTCCTGTCAGCGAAGAACAAAAGGGGATCCACCTGGACAACATCAAGCGCAACATCAAGATCAAACTGATCATGAAGCACCTCGGCGAGGAAGAGCATGTACACGCCGGGAAATACTTCTACAAGATTGACACGGAAACAAAAACTGCATTCCTAACGGACAGAGACCGAAGCATAGAAGACGTCGTGGTTCCTCCTTCCTTCCTATTCGAAGGTGAAAGATACACTGTCAAAGGTGTTATCGACGGATTAGCCAGTGCCAAGGAGATGCGCAAGACGAAAAGAATAGAACTGCCTCGTATGATCAGCAAACTGCCAAGCTACATTTGCCACAACGACACCAATCTAGCGGAAGTTGTATTCTCCGAATATTCGAGAATCGACACCATCGGAGACGAAGCATTCGCTTACTGCACAAAGTTAGAAGAGATCACGCTTCCTTCCAAGCTCACATACCTCGGGAAGGAGGCCTTCGCAGGAACGCCTCTAAGTGAGGTGACGCTACTCTCCGGCACGTGTACTTTGGGCAAAAATGCATTCGGAGATGTGCCAAACACCTTCAGAATCTATGTGCCATCCAAATATGTGCAACACTACAAACGTTCCGCATCATGGAAGAAATACAAAGATTACATCTATGCGATCGAAGAGGATGAAGAGAATGAATTAAGGAAGATGTCATTGCCTATGGACGAACAACTGGCTTCATTCGAAGATGACGAGCAAGAGGAATCATCCACATCCTTCCAAAATGGCAAGGTGAACGTGTTCAACCTATCCGAACGGATCATCAAGGTGAATGCGGACGCCTCTGATTGGTACGAAAACCTGCCTGACGGTTTATATATCACGAACGGCAAGAAACACATCATCAAAGACGGCAAATTGTATAGCGGGAAATAATAACGAAGCGATAAAGTCTTAAAACGAGAAGGAGGATACGTTCTTTATCACGCATCCTCCTTTTTTATGCAATCACGTATGCTGTCGCATTAAACGCACTCCCTCTTGATTCTATAGCGATATACCAGCGTGGCGAGCAGGAAGTATACGCATATCTGCACGATCAGACCGATGCACTCCGTCCGCAAGTCCGGAATCGTCGCACCCATCGTATTGATCTTCACAAAGCCCTGCAACCCGAAAGTGGACGGGAAAAAGTAGCTGAGAGCCTTCCAATACCAAGGCACGGCGGCGGCTGGCCAGGAGAGTCCGGAGATGAACAAGAAGATGAGCGACGAGGCCACGATCAACACGTAGGCAGTCTCCTTCTCCTTGATGAAGACGCTGACGGACATGCCGAAGAAGATACAAGCGGCAAGGTACGGCAGCATGAAGGCGACGATATTCCAAGGGTCACCCATGCGCGGCAAGTTAAACATCCAAGGAATCACCCAAAGCAGGTAAGCGCTCATCAGTCCGTAGAACATCATGTAGCACAAAGCCTTACCGAAAATGATTCTGAACGAACCACGCTTATGGCGCATGATAGGTTCCAGCACATGATACTGTTTCTTGTCGTAGATACTACCCGCCAAGGCGCAAATACCAATGATCATCGTCTGCTGTATCAAAAGCATCAGGAAGCCAGGGATCAGGAAGCTGGCGAAACCGCTCTTCGGGTTGAAGAAAGCGACCTCCTCATACTCTATCGGAGTCGTGGCGATCTCCTCCTCCCTTCCTGTAGCGTTGCTCATATCCTGAATCTGTATATCCTTGTTCATCTTCAAAGAGACCTCCGTCAGGTTGAGGAGGAAACACTTATAGTAGAGCAGACTGCTCATGTCGGAGTAGAGCTGCACATAGGCATGCTCCTTATTCGCCAAGGCGCTGGAAAAGTTTCTCGGGAAGACCATGATACCATACGCCTCCCTCCTACGCAACGCCTCTTGCGCCTCCTGCATATTGGCGCAGAGTCCGACCACCTCGATGTCCGGCGTGGCGTCGCACATGCGGCGGAACTCGCGGGTCTCGGGGGAATTGCATTGATCCACCACCACCATCTTGGCCTCACGCGCCACCTCATGGCTATATATCAAGCTATAAACGATAGGATAGAGCAAAGGAGCGGCGAGGAAAAGCATCAATATGGCCGCATCATGGATGACGAGGGAAAACTCGTCACGCCAGACGACGAATATATCCGCCAAGCCCTCCTTCACTTGTTTCCAAAAGTAATGAATAATCTTCATATCAATTTATTCTTTGACAGTTTCCACTAATAACATCCACACAACGCACAATCACGGTTTATACGTATCGTAACGGTAGACATTGCGCAGTCTAATCGAAACCAGTATCGGCAAGAACAGATACAGCAACATGGCGACGTACGAGCCCCATACGTAATAGCTAGAATAGCCGTTCAGGCCATTATTCGCATAGATGAGGAAATAATGGCGCAACGGGAAGACATTCGCCCATGTCTGCAACAGCCCCGGCATCTCACCCACAGGGAATGTAAAGCCGCTGATGGAGAAAGAGAGCATCGTGATGAAGGCCGAAAGGCTCAACGATATGCTCATAATCGGGACAAGAGAATAGAGGAAAACGCCCAACGACTGGGACGCCAGCACCAACAAAAGGCTATTCAGCAGCATATTCGGCAACCCATTATGGCAAGGGAAACCCATGAAGCGGTACAAGACGACGTCATAGAATGTCGCCATCAACATGAACGTCAGCGTATATGGCAGGAGCTTACCCACCATCACCGACAAGATATCGTCGTCCACCATATCCAAGAGCTTGCGTGACCGCATCTCTTTCACCTCCATGCCCAGCGCATAGACCGTCAGGAGGACTATCATCACACTCAGCAGACCCGGTAACAAGACGTTGCAGAGATAGACCGCATAGTTCAGTTGAGGATTTCCCAACGGATGCGTTTCCACCACGATCGGTTGCAGGTCGATCATCGCCTGCTCCATCGTCTGTCCCTTCGCGAGCCTCAACTCACGCCCCACTGCGGCGGAGCCCAATATGGAAATCGTCTTCATGTCGCGGAAGAGCATGGAGCCCGCCACGATAAAGGAGTTGCTCGTGTAGAAGGAGACCTTAGGTTGGCGGAAAGAGAGCACGTCGCGTTCAAAGTTCTCCGGCAAATAGTAGATGCCATAGATCTCCCCCCGCTGCATCATTTCCCTCGCCTCGCTGAAATCCTTCGCATGGGCGACGATCTTCGTCTGCTTGAAGGCGTCCAGCTGACGGACAAGGCGACGGGAGATGGAGGACTGGTCCATGTCGACCACCGCCGCAGGAAGATCCTTCGGCAACCCGTCTTGCATCAGCGTAAGGAAAAAGCCGATGAAGAAGAGCGGCATGATGACCATGGACACGATGTAGAGCTTGCGGGAGAATATCTGCCGCCACTCCCTCATCATGACCATCCAAACCTTATTTGACGCTAACCTATTGTTCATCGTTTCACGATAACTGACATGCCAGAAACCAAACCTTCAATCTTCTCCGTAGGAACGGCGCGTATTTCAAATGTTTTGGAATCAAACTCGCCCGTCACCTTCGTAGCCTTCCAAGCGGCGAAAGAACCCATATCCTTCACATAATTCACCTTCAAGGAAATCTCCTTGTCACCCAAGGCAGGGACAAACGCCTTGAACTCCGTACCTTCGGAGAACTCAGACAAATCCTTCTCCCTGAGGTTGAATGTAACCCACACATCCGCCGTGTCGATCACATTCATGATAGGCGCACCGGAGCCCACCAGCTCGCCCCTTTGAGGGAATATCTCACTGATCTTACCGGAGATCGGGGAGGTCAACATCGTCTCCTCCACATAAGAGCGGACCTCGGCGACAGCGCCCTTCGCCCTTCTCAATTGAGCCAAAGCGGCATCCTTATCCTCTTGGTCGGCACCACGCAAAGCCATGTCGTATTGTGACTTGGCAGCCTGTTCGGTCGCCAACATCGCCTTGTAGTTAGCCTCCGCCTCGTCACGTTTCTGGGCAGGAACCACCTCCTTCTCGTAGAGCGCCTGCACACGGTCAAAGGATTTCTTCGCCACGTCCAGACCAGCCTGCGCCTTCTGCCACAACTCATAGGCGGCCTTGATCTGCTCCTCGCTCGCCCCGCGCAAAGCCTTTTGGTTCACGGCCGAAGCTGCCTTCTCCGCCGCACGGGCCTGCGAGAGTTTCGCCTCGATCTCCGGGCTGTTCAGCAAGACGAGCGTGTCGCCCTCCTTCACATATTGGCCCTCCCTCACAAGGAACTTATCGATCCTCGCAGGTATCTTGCCCGAGATACGCAACTCAGTAAACTCCACCTCGCCCTGGATGATATCCTTTTCAGGCTTCATCATAAAGATACCAATCAGGGACACAATAGCCACAATGGCCAACAAAACGACAAATGCTATCAGCATATTGACGTCCTTCTCCGATTTATTCATAATGTTCATATCCTTTTATTTTATTATTTTCCAATTTTACCTACCGCTTTCTGATAATTGATCTCGCTCATCTTCGCCTCTATCTCGGCGTCGATCTTGTCGGAATGGGCCGCCAGCCAGGCAGTCTGCGCCTCCAACAGATTAGAAGCAGGGATGACACCCTCCTTGAAGCCCAAGGTGGCATAGCGCAAGTTCTCCTCAGCACGTTCCAGATTACGTTTGGAGACCTCCCACTTACGGATCGCCTCCGACTGCTTGAACGAGGATTGGCTAACCTGGAGTTCAATCTTCTCCTTCGCCTCATCCTCCTTGTATTGGGCGATGTTAGCCTCGCACTTGGCGGCCTTCATGGTGTAGATATTCTCGCCCCAATGCAACAGCGGGACATTCACCAACACGCCCACATGCCAATCGAAACCGAACTCCTTCTCAAATCCATACTTCGTCGAAGGGTTGGTACCCGCGTAGGTTCCGAACAACGCCACATTAGGCATCAAGCCGGCACGTTCCACCTTCACTTTCTGGTCATATATGGATTTAGCGATCTCCAAGCTCTTCACCTCATTACGATTCGAGTAGACTTCATTGATATCGTAAAGTTCAGGATCCGCGATGGCGATCTCATCATTTGTCTCATCCTGCAAAGAATATTCCTCCTCCAGCGGCAGACCACAATACTGCGCCAGCAACATCTTGGAAAGACGGATACCATTGTCCACCTTGAAGAGCGTCATCTCCGCCTCATTCTTCTTCACGGAGACGGAGAGCTCGTCCGCTTTTGTAGCCACACCCGACTCGATCAAGGCCTCCACATCCTTCTGCATCTTCTCCAGCAACGCCACAAGAGCCTCGACCGCCTTCCGTTTGTTGTTAAGCGATATGATCTGCCAGTAAGCGCCATCCACCTCAAGGATGACATCCTCATTCAGCGTACGCAACTTGCTTTGCGCAAGTTCCTTCTTCAATTCAGTGATTTTATTATATGCGACGATCTTACCTCCCATGAAAACCGGCTGCGTTAGATTCAAAGAGGCCAGGAAGATGTTCCTCGTATCGAATTCCAACTCGTCTTTAGGGATGATGGTATATTCCTTCCACTGCAATTTCTCAGGGTTCTTCCTTGGGTCGAACGGTTTTCCCTCCTTGTCGAGCGGCACGACCGAACCATTGTAGAACGTCCATTTGTTGTTCAGTTGACGGCTGGCGATGGTACCGTCCGCCTGGAGCGTAGGCAGTTCAAATCCGAAACTGCCGTTGAGCAATGTACCGATAGGGAGGTACATATCCTCGGAGACCAACGACAATTGGTCGCCACTGCGCACATAGGCGCCCCGTAGGTTCAGGTCAGGGAAGTACTTCGTGCGAGCCGCCTTGCGCTCATAGGTCGCTTTTTCCACCTCCTCACGGGCGATTTTCTGTTCCTTGTTATTCCTCAGCGCCAACTCCCGGCACTCCTCCAATGTGTACACCTTCTGCTCGGACCACACGGAAGAGGCAGTCAGGCACAACATTGCCACAAGCAATAATCTCTTTTTCATATCGATAGTTTATTTATTTTTTCACTTTCAGCTTGCTCGACCTCACGCAAATTGCGGAACACGCGGCCCAGCATCTCAATGGCGGTCTTCACATCCGCCTCGCTCATGCCCTTGAAACACGTCTTCATCGCGTTCAACGTGGCATCCTTGACAATCTTATGGCAGGCAAGTCCCTTCTCCGTCAACCGGATACGATTCGACCGTCTATCCGAATCCCTCATCTCGCGGGTCACCAGGTCTTGTTTCTCCATGTTATGGATAAGGCGGGTTACACTCGGACGATCCCTGAACGTAGCTTCCGCCAACGCATTCTGGGTAGGGCTCTCCCCTCCCATCTTCAACCATAGACACATCAGGATCGACCACTGCTCGGGCGTGATATCCAAACCCGACTTCTTGAAACTGCGAGACAAATTACGATTGATAGCATTCGACACTTTACCGCTTATCACAGCAAAGGCCAACTCTATGTCCTGAATGAACTCTTCCATTTCCTTATAAATTAACACCACAAATATAGTTGTTTAGACAACAAGATATTCTTAACGAGTCTTAAAAAATGTTGCATAGACAATAATTTTCGCATAAAGCAACAAAGCGAAAAAATATGACAAAAGGCAAAATGGAGATGCGGAAAGTGCGGTCAAATGCGAAAAAAGGCGTTGAAAAACTTTTTTTTACGGTCAAAAAAACATATATTGGAAATACAAAGTTGCGAAATCCAAAGGATGGCAAAGTTAAAAGTTTACGGAAGAGTCCGTGACCGCGTTGTTCTTGGGATCGCCAACGCCTACATGGCGTCGCATCCCAACGCTACGTTAGACGAATTGAACGAAGTGTTCCCGAACGAATTGAACGCTACCCTGGAAGGTGGCAGGATTTTCAGAGACGCGGCAGAGACAAATGGTATGGTCTCATGCGGAACAAAAGAGCCGGGCTTAGGCATACTCACCTTAGCGGACGGCAAGAGAATTGAAATGGTTGTACAATGGACAGACGAGGATTACTCGAAGCTGAAGGCATGGGCGGAGAAGCTCGGCATCGAAGCGGAGGAACCTCGGACGGACATGGAGATTCCTGAAGAAGGATTCAAGATTGAGCGAATGGAGTCACTCTCTGTTGAAACGGGGAAGGAAAAAGTACGTGGAGAGAGGGAGATGACAGGTAACCAAAAGCACATGCTGCACCTTCTTCTGACCCTACTGCTCTTATTCACTATCCTATTGTTCTCAAGAGGACACGCGAACGATGCGGACGAGATTGCCCAGTACAGAAAACAGAACATGACAGAGCATACCGTCGACCTGCACCAACTCGCCGTAGAACAAAGGAGACAAGAGAAAGAGTCATACGAACGCTATCAAGACGAGCAAGTCAGACTAGCAGAGGAAATTGCCCACGACACCAAAGAGGCATTTCACTCACTGATAAAGCAATGAAACGCTTTATACGAAGAAGTAATCAGTCGCCTATATTGGAGTATAACCAAGCATAAAACGACACACGAAAGGAGATTCGCCCACCAAACGGGCGAATCTTTTTTATTCACGGAGGGAAAGTACACGACACAGCCACACGCGAAGAGCGCATATTCGCGAATTGTTGCATAACATGAAATAATTTGATTATATTTGTGGCAAAGAAAAACGAAACAGATGAAAAGGAATTATTTATTCATACTTACGATAGCGGCATTCGGTCTGCTGCTGTCCGGCTGTAAAAGCGCCTACGAGAAATATTCGAACAACGAGTTCACCATTGAATACCCTAAGAGCTGGGAGAAAGAGATCAACATGTTCCCTGTCATGCCGTTCGTAGCCTTCAGCGAGTACCAGACCGCCATGGTCAGCACCAAAGACAGCAGCGACGTCTCCATCGAGGATTTCGCCAAACTGCGTATCAAAGCCTTCGAGGAGGAGCAGATCGGTTTCAAACTAATCAGTTTAGACGTGGACAGTAAATACGCCCTCATACGCTACTCGAACGAGGACGAGGACGACCCGAACTACCATCTGGAAACGTTGATGAAGATTGGCAGAAGAGGCAACAAACTATACGGAGTAACCTGCGCATACGAAAACAGCGACCAAAAGGACACGGTGGAGCACATCATCAACTCCTTCCAGCTGAAGTAAGCCGACGAATACAAACAATACCCAGATAGGTAATCAAACCGTTTAACAACAATAATTCGTACCCCATGTCATAGCCACAAAAGACATGGAGCGCTTTCGACGTGCCATAAGAGAGCAACGGGGAGAGAACCGCCACCACCACTACCCACACGGAATCCACCACACCTCCTCCACGACGGAAGATGCAATAGGCGAACATTCCCAACAAAGGGCCATACAGATAGGAAACCAACTGGTATATCACGTCAATGGCATGGTCGCTCCTGACAAAATCCAGCAACACGACCGCCAGACAAACCGCTGCCGCCACGCCTAAATGGACACGATGGCGAAGCTTCGGGGATACCCGCTCCGCATCCTCGCCCAAGAGATCGGAAAGAAGGGAGGTGGTCATGGCCGCCATCGCCGAATCGACACTCGAGAACGAAGAGGCCAGCATTCCCACGGCAAAGCACATCAACACCGCCGGACCAGCCTCCTTCACGAAATAGGGCAAAAGAGCATCCCCCGTCGCCGGCAAAGCATCCACTCCGTAGTAGTTGGCCACCAAAAGACCTAAGGATAGGAACAACAGATTCACAGGGATAAAGAGTACGCCATACGACAACATGTTACGCCGCGCCTCCTTCAACGAACGGCATGAGAGATTCTTTTGGATCATATCTTGATCCAAACCCGTCATCACAACAACCACGAAGGCTCCACTCACAAAATGTTTCCAGAAGTAAGTACGTGTGCTCCAATCGTCAAAATAAAAGATTCGGGACAGATCGGAGTCTGCGATGAAACTCAATCCTGACCGCCAATCCAAATCCATGAGGGATAGCGCCTTATGGAGCAAAAGCACCAAGGACAAGACCATCAGGAACGTCTGCAGGAGGTCCGTCCACACAATAGACCGGATGCCGCCCTTATAAGTGTAGAAATATACGAACGACACGCATAGCAAGGCAAACACGGGGAAAGGCAGGAAATCGATGTCCGACAGTTGGTACAGCACGTACGCCGCGACATAGAACTTCACAGCGGCGCCCATCAGCTTGTTCAGCAAGAAAAAGAGCGCCCCCGTCTTCCGTCCCGACTCTCCCAAACGGGAGGTTAGGTACGAATAGATGGACACATTCCCGGAGTTGTAATAAATGGGTAGCAAGAGATATGCGACGACAACGTAGCCCACCAAAAAGCCAAGCACCATCTGCATGTAAGAGAAGGAGGACGCCGGTACCCAACCCGGCACGGAGACGAACGAGACGCCCGACACCGAAGCCCCCACCATGCCGATAGCGACCGCCCACCAAGGAGAGCGCCGATTCCCCAGAAAGAAATCGGCACCACTATCGTTTTTGCCCGTACGGTGAGAGACGTACGTAAGCAAACAAAAATACAATACAAGAAGTAAAATGAGCATTCGGGCTAATCCTTCTTATCCTTCGAATTGGAGGAGTCATTCCCTTGTCCGACGCGTTTCTTCTGCTCTTCCGCCATCTGCTTTTGAGCCTCCGCCATCTGCGCCTGGAAATCGGCCATCTTCTTCCGGAACGAGCCGAACAAACCGCCACCTCCGTTATTGTCCGAAACAGAGATGTCATTGATGGCGCCGATCACGTCACCGCCGACAGACTTCCTCATGCGGTCCGCCTTGTCTTGTTGCTGCTTCAGTTCAGAACGCTTCTTGCGGTGTTCCTCGATACCCGCCAACAATTTCTCCTCATTAATGGATTTGCGGATAAGGTATGTTTGAAGGATTGTGATGAACAATGAAAGGAAATAATAGTAGCACAATCCGGAGGCTATCTTGTTGAACCAGAAGAAGAAATAAATCGGCATACCGTACATCATGTACTTCATGAACTTCATCTGATCCATCTGAGCCGAATTGCTGTTCATCTGCATGTTGTACTTCGTGTATACGATGTTCACGACCGTCATCAACAAGCAGAACAAACTGATATGGTCACCAATCAACGGAAGGTCCGCGTTCCACGAAACGATGGCATCGTAAGAGGAGAGGTCCTTCGCCCACAAGAAAGGCACATGCCTCAACTCTATGGCGACAGGGATAAAGAAGTACACGGCCGTCAGGAACGGGAAGGAGAGCAACATCGGCAGACATCCTCCCGCAGGGTTCACACCCGCGTCCTTGTAGAATTCCTGCGTCTTCTGCTGACGTTCCATCGGCGACAAGGAAGCGTATTTCTCGTTGAGAGCATCCAATTGCGGCTTCAAGACACGCATCTTAGCGGAAGAGAGGTAAGACTTATACGTCAACGGTGTAAGGATCAACTTCACCGCAAGGGTCAGGAACAAGATCACAAGTCCGTAGTTGCTGAAGATGGACCCGAAGAAATCGAACAACGGGATGATGAAGATCTGATTCACCCAACGGATCAGGGAGAAACCAAGCGTCAGGAGACGGTTCAGATTCAATTTGTCACTTCCACTCGTTCCCTCATTGAAAGACTTCAGCAGTTTATAGCTATTCGGACCGAAGAAGAAGCGGAAGTTCGCCTTGCCCTCCTCGAAAGGAATGGAGGTTTCCATTTCATATCTCTTCAGATAGGTGGAGTCCGTCAACTGGGTAGACCTCAGGAAGCTCTTCTCCATCAGGGCATTGTCCACGATGAAGATACTGGAGAAATATTGGTCTTTAAAGGCCACCCAGCGTAATTTGCCCTTCACGTTGCATTCGTCGTTGGAATGTTCGCTCAAGTAATCACGACCCTCATCCGGATCATAGTAATACATCTGCGCATAGCGGTCCTCAAACTCACGACCCACCTCCTGCTGCGGGATACGCAGAGACCATGATGCACGGAGCTCCTTCATGTCCGGAGCCAGCAGCAGGTTTTTATCCTTTGCCTCCACGTTGAATTGGAGCATATAGCTGTTCTTCGGCAGGACATAGGAGAAGAGCAAAGCGCCTCCGTTTACGCCAGACAAGGAGAATACGACGGAGGTGTCGGTCTTGGCGGCGACCTTGAAGTTCATGTCGCTCGTCGTCAACTTACGGTTGCTCACCGTATTCAACACAAATCCGAAATCGCCATCCTGCGGGCGGAACAATGTCAATATCTGTTTGTCCTTGTCGAGGTATTGCTTCAGGACCGCGCTGGAAACCCGCGCGCCACGGGAGGAGAAATCCACCTTGACCAGCTCGTTCTCCAACGTCACGGTCGTCTCTTCCCCGAGTGCGCCCGTAGCGAACTCTCCGTATGCGAGGGAAGCCTTGGCCATCTTCGCGGAATCGCCCTCCACACCCTGGAACACAGGATTCTCATGTGATTTCTCTCGCTCAAGCGCCTCCTGTTCCTTCATTTTTTGGACTTGCGCGATTGAGTCCTGATAACGATTGCGGGCTTCAATCTGCTCTGGAGTGGGTCTATTCCAGATAGAAAAACCAATAAACACAGCGCCAATCAACAAGAAACCCGTAATAGTATTCTTATCCATACCTTCTAAACAACAATTTTACAATTTAGTAATCAAATGATTAAACATTTTGTGTCACCATAACCCGAAATCAGGGAATCCGACGGCACAAATGTTTTGCAAAGGTAAAAAAAAAATGTAAATTTGCGGTATTATGAATTTGATACAATTATTCAAAAGCATCAAACCGTTTGTGATGCCCTACAAGTGGTTAGTTTTAGCAACCTTAACACTGACACTCATAGGGTCCTTCATGGCGCAGGTCAACGCAATTGTCCTGGACTGGACGGTGGACTCCATCAACGACCACATCCAAGCGGGCGGGAAATGGGGCAAGGAAGCGATCGAAATCGTCTCCTTCATCGCCATTGTCCTTTTGGGCAAGGAGGCCCTCTCCGCCATCATCACCTTCGCCCAAAGATATTTCGGAGAAAAGATGCGAATATTCGTATCCAAGGACTTGGCGCAAGCCGTCATCGAGAAAGTCCTCACCTTCAGGGTGGCGTTCTTCTCGGCCAACGACAACGAGGCGGGCAAGCTACAGACACGTATCGACCAAGGAGTGAGCAGTCTATCCAGGACTGTGCAGAACTTCTTCATAGACCTGTTGCCGCTCTTCACCAGCGCCATTCTAGCATTGATCCTCATGTTCAAAGCCAACGTGTGGGTCGGACTCACCGCCCTATGCATCGTGCCGATCTACTTCTACATCACCTACCGCCAAGCGGTGAAACTGAAGGGGTGGCGACGCGACATGCGGCACTTCAGGGAGTTGAAGAGCCATGGCATCATGAACATCATCGAATCCATCAATGTCATCAAATCCTTCAACAGAGAAAGAATCGAGGGAGACAAACAGCTCGACATCCAAAACCGGGTGACGAACAACCAGATGGAGACACGCAAGGTGAGCTTCTTCTTCGACGGATTGAAAAGCTTCATGCAACAGATAGGCACCGTGCTCATCATCATCCTCACCGCCTACTTGGTGTTGGACGATTACCCGGGCATGAGCATCGGTAAGATCATGTACCACGTCATGCTCTTCAACAACGTGGCGGCGCCGATCAACCAGTTGCAACGCATCTTCGACGACATGAACGACGCTCTCATCTACGCGGAAGGCTTCTTCGGCATCCTGGACTCCGACCAGGAAATCGAGCCGACAGGCACTTACAAGCCAGAGAAAGTGCATGGCAATTTCGAAATCTCCGGAGTGGACTTCACCTACCCGAACGGGACGAAGGCGCTGCATAACATCAACATGAAGATCGAGAGCGGGAAGATAACCGCCTTCGTCGGGCTCTCCGGTGCGGGCAAGAGCACGATCGTCAACCTCCTCGACAAATTCTACGAGCCAGACTGCGGAAGCATCAAGCTGGATGGCGTAGACCTGAAGGAGTATGACACGAAATTCCTGAGAGACAACATCGGTCTGGTGCTGCAGAAGAACCATATCTTCGACGGAACCATCGCCGAGAACATACTATACGGCAACCCGAACGCCAGCATAGATGAGGTGTACGAAGCGGCCAAGAAGGCTTACCTCTACGACCAGGTGATGGCGCTCCCGGACAAGTTCGACAGCAAGGCGACCCTCCTCTCCGGAGGCCAGCAACAACGCATCGCCATCGCGCGTATGTTCCTGAAGAATCCGCCCATCATCTTCCTGGATGAGCCGACGGCCAGCCTGGACGCCATCGCGACGGAGCAGATCAAGAACAGCATCGACGCCATCAAGAAAAACAGAACGGTCATCATCATATCGCACAGCATTTCCCAAATCATCGACAGCGACACGATTTATGCGCTGCAGAACGGACGTGTGGAGCAGGGAGGTGACCCGGACGAGGTGTACAAACAGGGCGGTATCTACAAAGACATCGTGGATGCCTCCGCGCGTAGCCTGAACATCGAGAAAATAGCCAAGGCAATTGAGGGGGACAACAAAAAGGAAACATCATTATAACAGGCATTATTATGATAGACACTAAAGAACTTCGAATCGGAAACGTCATTTACCTGAACGGCAAGAAAACAGCGGTCAGTTCGGATGACATCGCCTTCTTGGCGAAATGCCAACTCCTAGGCATCAACTGCGAGGCGACTCCCGTCAGAGTGACGGAGGAGACGCTCAAAACATTAGGGTTCGCTTACGAGTTCGAAAACGTTTCCAACAGAGTCTACTCCAAAGAAGGAATAAATCTACAAATCCACTCGTCGGAGGGCATCTGCCTCTACATCAAGGGGGAGAAGCTCGGGAAGAGTTTCTTCTATGTGCATCAGCTTCAGAACTTATGGTTCAGCCTATTAGGGAAAGAAATAACCAATCTATAACAATAAAATACGATATAAAATGCAAGGAAAAAAAGAAAAAACAGTTGTGAATAACACGACGGAGAATGAAGCGGAGGAGACGCTAAACTATTGCTATAAACATCCTCACCCTTCAGTGACGACAGACTGCGTGATTTTCTGTTTTGACAAAAAAGACTTGAACGTCCTTCTTATCAAAAGGGGTGTGGAGCCATTCAAGGACGCATGGGCATTCCCTGGTGGTTTTCTACGCATGAACGAATCCGCTGAAGAGTGTGCACTAAGAGAGCTCAAGGAGGAGACTAACCTCACCCCAGGACACATTGAACAATTCTACACCTTCACGGATGTGGACAGGGACCCAAGGGAACGCGTGATCACAATCGCCTACTTCGCATTGATCAAGAAGTCTGAAGTGACAGGCGGAGATGACGCCTCCGACGCCCAATGGTTCAAGGTGAAAGACCTCCCGCAATTGGCGTTCGACCACGACTACATCTTCAGGAAGGCATTGATCGCCCTGAAACAAAAAATCCATTTCGAGCCTATCGGATTCGATCTGTTGGAGGAGGAATTCTCCATACCGGAGCTTCAACGCCTCTACGAGGGCATCCTCAACGCCCATTTCGACCGAAGGAACTTCCAAAAGAAGATGCTCCAGTTGGGTCTATTGGAGGAGTCCAAGAACAACGTGAAGAAAAAGAACAAGAAGGGAAGATCCAAGAACAAGAAGTGGAGATTCATCCTGCAGAAATACGAAGAGATGAAGACTAACCACCAATTCCGTCTCGAGTTCTAACGGATTCTTTAAGAATTAATTAAATATCTCACATAAAAGACTAACTTCGCGCAAGTTTAGTAACCTAAATAGAAAGAGATGAAATACAAAGTATTACTTGCTGTGGCCCTATTGGCCAGCACATCCGTCTTCGCAGGCACGCGGGCAGACATAGTGAACGCTCCATGCACCACGATAGATGCCATGATGGCCATCGTGTTGCGCCAACAACAGAAACCTTTCGCACCAGGTGCGAGCGGAAACGACGCATTCGACAACCCTGGATTGGTCAGCTTCGCTTACCGTCAATTGGGACTCGACATTCCCGCAGACCTGACCGCCATCAGCACACAAGGTCGGAAGATCACCGTGCCTAAGAAGATGAGAAGAGGAGACGTGGTCTTCTTCTCCAACTCATTGAACCCGAAAGAGGTTTACCACGTGGGTATCGTGCAACACATCAACGAGGACGGCACATTCAACTTCGTCTGCGTTTTCCCAGACAGGGGTGTCCTCATCGCCAGCAGCACCGACCCTGGCTTCAACGGCAACTTCATGTATGCGACGCGCATCACATCCGATGAGCAAATCAAGGAGATCCGCTCAGATTACCAAAGAGATTTGGCTGCCATCGAAAAGGCTAAGGCGGATTTGGAAAAGGCCAAACAAGCTGTCATCAACGCTGAGAACAGAGTGCACGATTTGGAGAACGAATTCGCTAAAAACAACACTGCTCCGCTGAAGATGAAATAAGGCCAAGCACGTGAATAACAAAAAAGAGGAACCTGTGGAAGATTCCTCTTTTTTTATGGGTCATTGGCACGAATCCAAACTCATCACTTGACATGCTTCGCTGCCCGCGCGATGAAGTGGAGACGGTTCAACACATTCACCTCGCTCACACCTCCGTCAAAGTCCAGGAACAGAAGGTTCATGTCCGGATAGATATCCTTCACCTTCTTCTCTATACCCTTGGAAATGACGTGGTTGGCGATACATCCAAAAGGCTGTAAACTGATGGCGGCATTGATGCCATGCTCAGCGAATGATGCAAATTCAGCAGGAATCAACCACCCTTCGCCAAATTGGGCGGCCAAACTGGTGATCTTTTCCGCACGTTTCGCCTCATCGTGAATGTTCACGATCTTCTCATAATAACGGAAAGCGGAAGCCGCCTTGTCTATCTTCTTCGCCACGTGGTTCAAATACTTCTCTCCTAGGCTGGAAAGCAACCTGACCACGAACTTACGTTTCTTCTCCAGATAATGCGCCTCGTTGAACTTGGCGTTCGGGAAATACTGCACGAAGAACTCGTTCAGAGAAGGAATCACAGGCTCGATGCCCTCCTTCACCAACCAATCCACAACGTGCTGGTGTCCGAAGGAATTATATTTGATGAAAATCTCTCCCACGATACCGACACGAGGCACATCCTTCGTCTCCGTTATCTCCTCGAACTTCTTCGCGGCCTCGGAAAGATAGCTGACCATCAACTTAGACTTCTTCTGACGGACCGCCTCAACGCCCAAAGCGATGTACTTGTCCAGGATCTGACGGGCGGCACCCGGCACCTTCTCCCTGACCACAGCCGAGTAATACATCTTGGACATCGCATCGGAGAAGTAGAGGAGGTACATGGTTATCTTGATGATCTTCTTCACATTAGGCGTAAAACCGGACTGTTCATTGATCGTATCCATGATGGAGACGGAGATGACAGGGATATTCCCGTAACCCGCCGCCAAGAGGGCCTTCTTGATCAAGGCGATGTAGTTCGTCGCACGACACTGCCCTCCCGTCTGGGTGATGGCGAAGACAATGTTATTCAAGTCATATTTGCCGGACTCCAAGGCCCGTATGCAATCTCCGACCACCAATGTGGCAGGGTAACAGATCTCGTTGTTCGCGTACTTCAAACCGTACTGAACCGAAGCCTCGTCACTCGGTGGCATGTTCTCGAACTCATAGCCCATCAGTTCGAACAAGGCTGGCACGAAAGGCGAATGGAAATCCGAGAAGAACGGCACGAGGATCTTCTTCCCCGCATCCTTCTTCAAGAACTCAGGCGTGCTTTGGAACGCATGGGCAACCGGCTCCGCCTCCTCGCTCTTGTACTTCAGCGACTCGATGAGCGAACGGATACGCAAGCGGAGCGACCCCGCATTGTTCACGTCGTCCACCTTCAGCAAGGTAACGTTCTTGCCGTAACGCTTCATCATATCGATGATCTCATCCACAATGAACGCATCAGGTCCGCAACCGAAGGAGGTCAGCTGCACATAGTGCACGTTCTCATTCGTTTGAGCAACCCATTTAGCCACTTTCATGATCCTATTCATGTAAGACCACTGCGGGATGATGTGGGAATCCTTCAGGTCAGAGTCCATGCCACGCACCAAGTCCTCCGTGACCACATCCACCCCGAACGAGGTGATGATCTCGGAAACCTTATGCTGCACGAGCGGATCGTTGTGATACGGTCTGCCTGCGAGGATAATCACCAAACGGTTCTCCTCCCTCGCCTTCGCAAGCAGACTCACCGCCTTTTTGCGCACCGTCTCCGAGAAGGTGTCACGCGCCTTCAGCGCCTCGGCGAAGGCCGCCTCAAAACGTTTCTTCTCATATTTATCCTTGAGGATACTCTTCATGTAGGTTGCGCACGACTTCTTCAGCAAAGCGTCATCCTTGAAATTGATGACCGGCGAGTCGAGCGGAATATTAAAACGGGCCTCCACATTGATGGAGCTCTTCAGCACATCCGAATAGCCCGCCACCACAGGGCAGTTGTAGCTATTGTTGGAGTTAGGCTCCATGCGCTCGTAGATGACATACGGATAAAAGATACGGTCCACCTTCTTCTCCGCCAAATCGAACACATGACCGTGCAACAACTTGGCCGGGAAACAGATGTTGTCCGCCATCACCGTGTTCAACCCCTTCTCGTAGAGCGAGAAAGTGGAACGGGCGGAGGATTTGACAGCTATATTGCAACGCGTGAAGAGCGTATACCAGAACGGGAAGTTCTCGTACATGTTCAGCGCACGCGGGATACCCATCGTGAAATAAGGCTTCTCCAACATGCCGGCCTTATCCTTCTTGAAGGCCAACTCATTCTTGTAGAAACTCATGTTGAAGGCGGTCCTACCCTTCTCTCCCTTGTTGGTGTAGACTTTCTCGCACTTATTGCCTGAATAATAGACCTTGCCGTTGGCGAAGACATTCTTCAGGATCTGGCAATTATTCTCACACCCCACGCAACGGAGAGGCTCGGATGTATACTCTTTCAGGTCCACCAACTGTGCGAGAGCCACAGGCTCTGTTCCCGCACCGATCCGTTTCTTGGAGAAGAGGGCGGCACCATACGCACCCATCAACTCAGGATAGTTGGAGACGATGACCTCCTTATCCACGGACAATTCGAAAGCGCGGACCACCGCCAGGTTCCGCATCGTACCGCCCTGCAGCACGATATGGTCACCCAAATCCTTCGTGTCCTTCAGTTTCAATACTTTATAGAGGCAGTTCTTGATCACCGAATAGGCAAGACCAGCGGAGATATCGTCCAACGGTGAACCCTCACGCAGGCACTGTTTCACCTTAGAATTCATGAAGACGGTGCAACGCGTACCCAAATCGCATGGATGTTGGCTCTCACAAGCCCTGCGGACGAAATCCGTGATCGGGCACTGCAACGACTGTGCGAAACTATCGATGAAAGAGCCGCAACCGGACGAGCAAGCCTCGTTGATTTCCAAACGGTTGATGGCGCCCTTCTCCACGAAGATCGCCTTCATGTCCTGTCCGCCGATGTCCAAGATGAACGACACCTTAGGGTTCAGTTTATAGGCTGCCGTATAGTGGGCGATGGTCTCGACCATACCGAAGTTCAGTCCGAAAGCCGTCTTGATCAGTTCCTCACCGTAACCCGTCGAGCAGCTACCCACCACCTTGAGGTCACGTCCACACTTCTGCGCCTCCTCCTGCAAGAGGGAGAGGCCCTCCTTCACCGTCTCCAGCGGTCTACCGCCATTCTTCTTATAGAAGGTGAAGAAGATACGCTCCTGCTCATCCATCGCCACCACCTTCGTGGTCGTAGAGCCGGAGTCGATACCGATGTAACAATTGTCGGAGGCGATGTCAGCCATTGCCACCTTCTCGATCTTATTCTTTTCCTTGCCCTGTTTCCATGCCTCGAAAGCCTCCTTGCTCTCGAACAGAGGGGAGAGGGAAGAAGCCGGAACACCCGCATTCTTGCTCTTCGTCTGGAACAGGGTGATGAACTCGCTCAGTTTGCGCGCCTCAGCCTTTTCGTTCATGGAGAGGCTAGCGCCCCAAGCCGGCACCACGGAAGCGTGTTCAGTCAGGATGATATCCTCGGAAGCGAGTCCGAGACGCTCCTGCATGATTTTCCGCAAAGCGGGGATATGGGCGAACGGGCCGCCACACAAGAAGACCTTAGGCAGGATATCGCACCCACGGGAGAGTGCGGAGACCACCTGCGTCGCCACCGCGTTGAAAATAGAGGCGGCTATATTCTCGCGCCTCACATTGAGGGCGATAAGGTTCTGAATATCCGTTTTAGAGAAGACACCGCAACGGGAGGCGATCGGATAGACCGAATCGGCGTTGAGCGCCATATCGCTCAGCTCACCCACCTCGACGCCCAAGATCACCGCCATCTGGTCGATGAAGGCGCCCGTACCGCCCGCACAGTTACCGTTCATACGGATGTCAGGCTGCATATTCTTGTTGAAGAAGATCATCTTACTATCCTCTCCTCCGATGTCCACCAACGTACGGGTATCAGGGTATCTCTTCTCAATCACTTGGGTCGCCGCGACAACCTCCTGAATGAAAGGCAAACCAAATCGTTCAGACAGCCCCATTCCGGCGGAGCCAGTCACTTGGATACGGACAGGCACATCCGACAAACTTTTCATCAAGGAAGACAATGAGGAAAGCAGAGTCCCCTGTATATCAGCGTGATGCCTAGCATAATCCGTGTAAACAATCTCACCGTTTCCATCCGTCACCACCACCTTCAAAGTGGTAGAACCGGCATCCAAGCCTATGTGATATATGTTATTTAACATAAAATAAATCGATTTAGCGCGAAAGTACGAAAACTTTTGCCTTAAAAAAATTATATACATACTCGTTTTGTCCCATTCGTCAATAAATGCAAAATTTTGGGGAACCATGGGGAAACGCAGCACCGCCAAGGGAATACACATGCCGCGGCACAGAATAAAAGATTAAAAAAAATCAAGAAATATACGCTATAAACAAAAAGCTGACAGAAAAAATTTGTCGCAGAAATGAACAAGCACTAAATTTGGGGAATCGTTCCGCACGAACGACCTCTCCGAAGTCGGGTAATGGGTTCTTCCGATGAGGAGGGAGAGTTTTTTAGAACCCGCCTTTTATTTTTATAGATTTTACTATATGAAAAAAGTAGGTTTACTCTTTTTTGCGCTCGCTTCATGCTGCGCAGGTGCGTTCGCGGGTGACGCATTCTACATCATTAAAGATGGAAAGTTCCAGAACGGGGTCCAATTCTCGCCTTATGAGGATGCAGAAAAAACAGACACCGAAATCGCGGAAGGAGACGGATTTGCCACCATCACACACAAAGGAGATTACACGAAAGCCCTTGAAGTAAGAATAGCAGTGCCTGAGGGTTTGAAGATCGGTGGAAAGAACATGGTTATCGAGTATATGGTTGATGCCATGGACATCTACAACAACGAGAACGGTATCGACGGTGGAAACACTTGCGAGGCTGTCTCAAAGCCAACAATCATCGTCGAGTGCTTCGACGAAGAGGGCATGTCATGGTTGGACAAGTTCAGTGACGCAAGCGACTCAAAGGAACATTTCCTCAACAAAATATCCATCGACGGAAAAGCTGAAGGATGCGACACAAAATGGCAAACATTCAATGAGTATTCTTACCCTTGTAGAAACGCAGATGTGAAGAATATTCTCATCGCATACAAGAGGGAGGTAGCAAAAGTATCTGAGAGTGTGTTGAAAATCAAGAATTTCTACTTCGAGACCGATGCTGACAACTACCCTATTTACGGTTGTCAATTCTTGGGTGGTAACTTGTACGAGGAATATCAACCATTGGCAGGTATCACTGACGAGTCTATCACTAAGTTGATCTACCAAGACGGCCTCGCATTACGTTGGGACAGAACCGTATTGCCAATCGAGAGAAAGGATGCTCAATTGTTCATCTCTTACGAAGGTGCCCTCGATGATGGTTCAGGAGTCCCTGCTTCTGAGGTCAACGCGACTTTGGTTATTTTGTCCCCTGCATCACAATACAGAGAGGGTTATCCTTATTCAATCTGGTTCGACACCATTCCGTTGCCAGAAGAGGCTGTAAAAGCAGGAAAAATTAAAGTAGAATGTCTTGCAAAACACTACGGAAAAGAGGTATCATATACCTTGGTAGGAAACGTGAACGGAATCAACGAAGACGAGCTTCTCCCTATCTACATCTCATTCGACAACAGCGAAACGGCTGTCCCTGCATTCAAGGATTCCATCATCAACGGAACTTGGACCAAAGAAGTGGGCGAAATCAAAGTGCCTGCAGGCGCAAAGAGCGTATTCGTGGAGTTCCGCCAGAACGAGAAGGTTTCTTACCTTGTGGACAAGTTCGTGATTTCTTACAAAGGCGAAGTAGGTGTCGCTACTGTTAACGGTGAAAGCAAGACTTTGACAGTATACCCTAACCCAGTAAGCGAGGCTATCGAATTCGCAGGTATCGAGGATATCCAAAGCGTGGAGATCGTTTCCTTGAACGGTACGGTTAACGCTTGCAAGGTTGTGGACAACAAAGTGAACGTTTCTAACTTGGCAGCTGGTGAGTATGTCATCATCGTCAACAAGAATATCACTGGCAAGTTCATCAAGGAATAATCTCTGAGATAATAACATACGAAAGCGGGAAGGCTCAATAGCTTTCCCGCTTTTTTTATACGCAATGGCGAAGTATCGCGCCTTCCTTCCATACAAGCGCCATTCATTATTAGTTAAGAATTAAAAATTAAGGATTAAGAGTTGTTTGTTGTGTGTGCACGTGCGCGGAGACGGGTTGGTCCAGCCCCCCCCCTCAACTAATTCATAATTCAAAATTCACAATTGACTTCGTCGAACTATCGTTTCATAATTCTCCTCATCTTAGCTTCCAGAAGTGGGAGGTGAAGAGCAACAAAATAGTATAAATCTCCAAACGCCCAATCAGCATCAATACGGAGAGGATCCATTTGCCAGTGATAGGCACATCAGCATAATTGACCGCAGGACCTGTGATACCGAAACCAGGACCATTATTTGAGATGGCGGACAGGCAAGAGCCGAACGCAGAATCGAAATCCATGCCAGTCAACGTCAAGGCGAAAGTACCCGCCAAGAACAGCAAGGCGAATATGAAAAAGAATGCCAGCACGCGCACCACCAATTCCATCGACATCAAGCGGGAAGAGACCTTCAAAGGCAATACCGCGTTAGGATGCGAGTGCAGACGCAACTCGTTCCCCGCATTCTTCACGGCGATGATGAGGCGGATCAGTTTAACACCTCCACTGGAGGAACCCGCACATGCGCCACTGAACATCATAATGGCTGTAGGGATCCAGAAAGGAGCGCCCCAACCGACATAGTCGCAATAGCTACCTTGATAGCCACAAGAGGAGAAGATGCTCGTCACATGGAACAGAGCCGCCCTGAAAGCGCCCTCGTAGGAGGATGGCATCTGCGCCGTCAACACGTGGCTAGGATTCTTCACCAACATAAGATAGAAGATAAAGACAAGCACCACCGTGAGGATACCATACCAATGGAACTCCTCATTGAGACGGAAGACCTTCCACTCCCCCACGCTCGCCATAAAATACAAAGCGAAGTTAACACCAGCCAAGAACATAAAGATGGACGCCACATACTCCAGATAGGGAGAATTGAAGTAGGCGAAATTGGCCTGGTGCGTGCTGAAACCGCCCGTGCCGACCGTCGTCATGGCATGGCACACCGCATCATAGAAGGACATCGGACCGATGAAGTAGAAGAGCACACAGACTGCGGTCAGGATAGCATATATCAGGAAAATACCCCTTGCGGTCTCTTGTGTCTTCGGGCGCAACTTACGCATGGCGACGCTGGTCGCCTCCGTAGAGAACAACTGCGTGTTGTTTCGGTTATACGAGGGAAGCAAAGCGATGGAGAACAACATGATGCCCAAGCCACCCATCCATTGCTGCACACTGCGCCAGAAAAGGATGCCGTGGGGTTGCTCCTCGATGTTATTCAAGACCGAGGCACCTGTCGTCGTGAAGCCGGACATCGTCTCGAAGAAGGCGTCCGCCACGTTCTCCGTCGTCCCATAAATCAGGAAAGGGAGCATACCGAAAAGGGAAAAGACCACCCATGCCCCGGAAATAATGACATAACAATCCTTTCTGGTCAGAGACCCCTTATTCTTTCTATCGGACCAAAAGAGGAATCCGCCGCATGCGCCAGCTATGCACGTAGGTACCAGCAAAGCAAACAAATCCGCCTCACCGTAACAGAGCGAGACGATAGTGGAAATCGCCATGAACATGGCCTCCATCAAAAGGAGAACGCCAAAAACCTTTTTTTTCATCTTACTACCAGCACTCCATTTAAAGAAACTAAGCGGCTTTCCGTCCCATGTACTTTGTCGGGAACCATGAGATGAGCAAACCTATCAGCAGGGAAGAGAGCAAAACGATCAAGACGTCAGAGAACCTGATGCTGATCGGATATGCGTCCACGACGAAACCGCCCTCATCACCGTTACTAAGTTTGATGATCCCCAACCACTTCTGCAAACCGCAAAGAATCAATCCTATAGAAACACCTATAAACGTTCCGAACACGGATATCAGCCATCCCTCCAACAAGAAGACCCGACGGACGAATCCGTTGGTGGCTCCCATATTACGCAAGGTGTCGATATCCTCCTTCTTCTCCAGGATCAGCATGGTGAGCGAGCCCACCAGATTGAACACCGCTATCAGCAGGATAAAGACCAGGATGAGGAAAGAAATCCATTTCTCAATCTTCATCATCCGATAGAAATCCTCATGTTGTTGCTTCTTTCCCTGCACATTGAACGACGGGCCCATTGTCTCGGACACCACACGCAATGCCTCGTCCACATCAACATTCGGACTCAACTTGAGTTCCAACGATGTCACCTCATCCTCCGCATACCCCAACAATCTGCGGGCGAAAGAGAGGTCCACGAAAGCATATTTGGAGTCGATCTCCAACTGATTGGTCCCATAGATACCCACGACGAACAACCGCTGTTCCTCGAACCCCTTCTCCGGATTCGCCAAGTTGATCTGCACATTATGTTTAGGCACATACAAGGAGACGGGACGGGTGAAGCCCAACGCCACATCAATCTGGTTGGCCAACGCTCCCCCGATGACCATGCTGTAGTCATCATCCTCCCGCAGGACAAACTGCCCCACCTGCATCACCTCGTTCACATTCGTCAGCCGGGCGTACGAGTCGGAAACGCCCTTCACCGTGACCATCGTCTGCCGTTCATCATTCCGAATCAAGGCATTCTCCTCCATGACATCGCAAGCGACCTCCACGAAACCGAGGGATTTCACCTTCTGGACACGCTCGTCCAAAGCGCTGAAACTCTTCCCCTCCGCCGCAGTGATCTTAACATCAGGGTCGAAGGCATTGAACAAGTCCTGAATCAGCTCCTGGAAGCCATTGTAGCCGGAGAGCACACAAATCAGGGCCATCGTCGCCACACATATGCCACCCGCACAAATGGAGGAGATGACATTGATGGCATTATGGTCTTTGCGTGAAAAAAGATACCTTAAAGCTATGAATAACTGTAGCCTCATTTCTTATCCAAGCCTAAAAGGCGGTCTATATTCTCCAGATAGTCGAGCGAATCATCCAGGAAGAAATGCAATTCAGGCACCTGACGCAGTTGGTAACGGGTACGTTGGGAAAGATCATACCGGATCGACTTCGTGGCCCCCTGTATCATCTCCAGGAACTCCGTCTGCTTCTCGCTAGGGAAAATGCTCAAGTAAACCTTGGCGACGCTAAGGTCCGGCGACACGGAAACCGACGTCACGGAGATCAGCACCCCACCCTGGGACTTCGTGAACTTCTGGAAAATATCGCCCAATTCCTTCTGGACGAGTCTGTCTATCTTATTTTTTCTTGTTGATTCCATCGCATTTCAAACATTAAGAATTATCTTTGCAAAGGTAATATAAAAATCGTA
The DNA here is from genome assembly GCA_017649635.1 of Paludibacteraceae bacterium. Taxonomy (GTDB): domain Bacteria; phylum Bacteroidota; class Bacteroidia; order Bacteroidales; family Paludibacteraceae; genus UBA1181. Next base: position 37,598 of record JAGCGM010000060.1, read on the forward strand.
TCTGTGGTAAAGCGGAGGCAAGACTACCAAAAATACG
>JAGCGM010000061.1 GCA_017649635.1 Paludibacteraceae bacterium
CAAGTACCCCTCGATGTGGCAGAGGTCCACACCCTTGAACCAGTTAGGGTCGAAGTCATTCTCCGTCAGTGTGCTGGCCGCTCCTAGGCAGGTGGCCATGGTCCGCTCGCTGTCGGGTGAGATCAGGGAGACGCATACGCCAGTCGGCAAATCGCTCTTGACGATGTGGGTGGTCACGCCGTGTTTCTCCATGTCCGACTTGAAAAATTCACCAGCCTCGTCCTCGCCCGTCTTCCCGATGAAGTGGCAAGGCGCTCCCAATGCGGCAAGTCCCGAAATAGTGTTGGAGGCGGATCCTCCCGTGACGAAATGGCGGTCGCCGTCTTTGATTTCGTCTTGTATCTTTGCGGACAATTCCTTGTCTATCAATTGCATACTCCCTTTCGGAAGAGAGAGCTTCTCCAACGTGTCGTCAGACTTCAGTACAGACAAGACGTCCACTAGTGCGTTTCCTAATCCTATTGTCACCATATCTTTTTCTCTTTTTTGTGAAATTTATATGCAAATATATTTTTTTTATTCGAGAAAACAACCTAAATTTGCACCGCATTTGAGGGAAATACTCGGGTGTGGAAATTCTTCCTTAGCTCAGTCGGTTAGAGCACCTGACTGTTAATCAGGGGGTCCTTGGTTCAAGTCCAAGAGGGAGAGCAGAGAGAGTCGGTGACGGCTCTCTTTTTTTGTCTTCTGGGAGATAGGGCCTAAGGTCTTTAAGGTCGGCGGCCTAACGGCTGGGGGAGCCTAAGGTTTTTAAGGTCGGTGGCCTAACGGCTGGGGGAGCATAAGGTCTTTAAGGTCGGAGGCCTAACGGTTGGATTCTAAAGTCTTTAAGGTCGGAGAGCTAATGTCTAAAGGCTAAAGCCTTAATTTTCATCTGGTTACTTTTAGTTAATAACTTTTGCCCCAAAATTTCTTTTCCTACTTTTTTTCATTATATTTTTGCCTTTGTTAGCATTCAATCATAGACCCTAATAAAATGGCGGAATTTGTTCATTTGCATGTCCACTCACACTACTCCATCCTTGACGGAATGTCGAAGGTGCCGGACTTGGTGGACAAGTGTATGCGGACCGGTATGCGCGCGATGGCGCTGACGGACCACGGTAATATGTTCGGCATCAAAGACCTGAAGGACTACGTCAAGAAGGTGAATGGCGCTCCTAAAAAGAAGGTGAAGGAGTGCGAGGAGAACATCGAGAAGGAGACTGATCCCGCCAAGAAGGCTGAATTGGAGGCTGAACTGGTGAAGCTGAAGGAGAAGGCTGACGCTTTCATCCCTTTCAAGCCTATTATTGGTACCGAAGCATACTGCGCTCGTCGTACGTTGCATGACAAGGACAAGACGGTGAAGGAGATATCCGCGGAGACGGGTAAGGAACGTATCGTCGACCGTAGCGGTCACCACCTTATCCTTTTGGCAAAGAACATGGCAGGGTACAAAAGCCTCTGTAAACTGGCTTCCATCGCCTACACGGAGGGTTATTATGACAACCCTCGTATCGATAAGAACGTACTGAAGCAGTACCACGAGGGGCTCATCGTCTGCTCCGCCTGCTTGGGAGGCGAGATCCCTCAACTGATTATCGCTGGTAAGATCGATGAGGCGGAGAAGTCTATCATGTGGTTCAAGGAGATCTTCGGAGACGATTATTACTTGGAGTTGCAGCGGCATAAAACGGACAAGCCGAACGCCGCCACAGATACCTACGAGCGTCAGCAGGAGGTGAACAAAGTGCTGATCGAATTGGCCCGCAAGACCAACACGAAGATCATCGCCACGAACGATGTGCACTTCGTCGAGGAGGAGCACGGCGAGGCGCATGACCGTCTCATTTGCTTGAGTACGGGCAAGGATTACGACGACCCGAACCGCCTGCACTACACGAAACAGGAGTGGCTGAAGACGCCAGACGAGATGTACAGCATATTCGAAGACATCCCCGAGGCATTGACGAACACGTTGGAGATCGCGGACAAGGTGGAGGTGTACGACATCGATTCGGACCCTATTATGCCTAAGTTCGATATCCCTGCTGACTTCGGCACGGAGGAGGAGTACCGTAAGAAGTTCACGGAAAAGGACCTCTTCGATGAGTTCACGCAGAACGAGAGGCATGAGGTGGTGCTGAGCCAGGAGGATGCTGAGAAGAAGATTAAGAAACTGGGTGGATACGAGAAACTGTACCGTATCAAGTTGGAGGCGGATTACCTCAACAAGTTGGCCTGGGACGGAGCGAAGAAACGCTACGGCGACCACCTGACGGAGGAGCAGATAGAACGTATCACCTTCGAGCTGCATATCATGAAGACCATGGGATTCCCGGGTTACTTCCTGATCGTGCAGGACTATATCCGCGCCGCCCGCGAGGAGTTGGGCGTGAGCGTGGGACCGGGCCGTGGATCCGCCGCAGGCTCGGTGGTGGCGTACTGCCTATGGATCACGGACCTCGATCCGCTGAAGTATGATTTGCTGTTCGAGCGTTTCCTGAACCCTGACCGTATCTCCTTGCCCGATATCGACGTCGACTTCGATGATGACGGTCGTAGCAAGGTGCTCACCTGGGTGCGCAAGCGTTATGGCGAGGAGAAGGTGGCGCATATCATCACCTACGGAACCATGGCGACGAAGTCCTCCGTGGCGGATGTGGGTCGTGTGCAGAAGGTGCCCCTCCCTACGGTGAACGCTATCAAGGCGTTGATCCCCGACCGTGGATTCGACGAGGAGGCGGTGAAGGCGGTGGAGGGTACTCTGCCTAAGAAGATGCCGAAGGTGAATCTCAAGAACTGCTTCAAGTATATCCCGCAGCTGCGAGACATGAAGAACGGTCCGGATGAGAACATCTCCACGATGCTGACCTATGCGCAGGAGTTGGAGGATACCAACCGCCAAGTGGGTATCCATGCTTGTGGTGTGATCATCGGTGCGGACGACCTGACGAATTTCGCCCCTGTCTGCACCATCCATGATAAAAAATTGGACAAGGATGTGGTGGTGACCCAATATGACGGACATGTGGTCGAGTCGGTCGGTTTGATCAAGATGGACTTCCTCGGACTCAGTACCCTGACGTTGATCAAGGAGGCGCTCGCCAACGTGAAGAAGGCGCGCGGCATAGAGGTGGACATCTCCAACATTCCTATTGATGACGAATTGACTTACCAACTCTATAGTGAGGGCCGTACCATCGGTACGTTCCAGTTCGAGTCGCCCGGTATGCAGAAATACCTTCGCGAGCTGAAGCCTACGCAGATCACGGACCTGATCGCCATGAACGCATTGTATCGTCCGGGACCTATCGAGTACATCCCTACGTTCATCCGTCGTAAGAATGGTTTGGAGCCTATCGAGTACGATATCCCAGTGATGGAGAAGTACCTCAAGGATACCTATGGCGTCACTGTCTACCAAGAGCAGGTGATGCTGCTGAGCCGTTTGTTGGCCAACTTCACCCGTGGTGAGGCGGATACCTTGCGTAAGGCGATGGGTAAGAAGATCTTCGCCATGCTGGCCATTCTGAAGCCTAAGTTCATTGAGGGCGGTAAGAAGAACGGGCATGACCCTGAGATTCTGGAAAAGATATGGAAGGACTGGGAGAAGTTCGCCTCCTATGCCTTCAACAAATCGCACGCCGCATGTTACGCCTGGGTGGCCTACCAAACCGGTTACCTGAAGGCGCATTACCC
>JAGCGM010000062.1 GCA_017649635.1 Paludibacteraceae bacterium
CCTAGCATCCACTTCTATACGATGTCTAATCCAAGAAGTGTTAAGGAAATAGCGAAACGTGTCTTTTGATAGTTGAATCGAAATGGGTACTTTAATTTTGTTCATATTGATGATGGGGCTCTTCCTCTTCTTCGGTTTCTTGGGAATCGCGGGAAGATTGTTGGGGGGTGTTTTCAATATCTTCAAAGGGCTCGTTTCGAATGATGGTGGCGGACGGTCTTCCGATGATTATGTTTCGGAAGATAACCGTGGCGCACAGACTGAGACCGCCGTTCGGAGGATGAAACGGTTCAAGTCGTGGGCGGAGGATACTTCCTACGAGGAGTCTGCCGACGAAAAGGTGGAGATGGATCAGCCTGTGCGTGAAGAAATGATGAATAAATAATTTATTAATTAAATATAAGATGAATAAGAAAGTATTATTGATGATCCTCGATGGTTGGGGAATCGGAAACAAGACAAAGTCTGACGTGATCTCTTCTACGCCAACTCCTTATTGGGATTCGTTGATGAAGAATTATCCAAACTCTCAGTTGCAGGCATCCGGCGAATTCGTTGGTTTGCCTGACGGACAGATGGGTAACTCGGAGGTGGGCCACTTGAATATCGGTGCCGGCCGTGTCGTATACCAAGACTTGGTGAAGATCAACATGGCTTGCAAGGAGGGTACCATCATGGAGAACCCTGAGGTGAAAAGCGCATTCTCCTACGCGAAGGAGAAGGGCAAGCAAATCCACTTCATGGGCCTGGTTTCCAACGGTGGCGTGCACTCTTCTTTGGACCACTTGTTCAAGTTGATTGAGATATCTAAGGCTTACGGCTTGGATAAGACTTTTGTGCACTGTTTCATGGATGGCCGTGACACTGACCCTAAGAGCGGCAAGGGCTTCATCGAGCAATTGGAGGCCCAATTGGCGAAGAACACGGGTAAGATCGCTTCCATCGTCGGACGTTTCTATGCGATGGACCGTGATAAACGTTGGGAACGCATCAAGGAGGCTTATGACCTGCTGATCGAAGGGAAGGGTAAACCTTGCACCGATATGGTGAAGGCGATGGAGGAGTCTTACGCGGAGGGCGTGACCGACGAGTTCATCAAGCCTATCGCTAGGGTGGAGAACGGCAAGCCTGTCGGAACGATCCAGGAGGGTGATGTCGTAATCTTCTTCAACTACCGTAACGACCGCGCGAAGGAGTTGACCATCGTGTTGACCCAAAAAGATATGCCTGAGGCTGGCATGAAGACCATCAAGGATTTGCAATACTACTGCATGACCCCATACGACGCTTCCTTTACGGGTGTGCATATCCTCTTCAACAAGGAGAATGTGATGAACACCCTCGGCGAGGTGGTCGCTAAGCAAGGCATGAAACAGTTGCATATCGCCGAGACAGAGAAGTATGCGCACGTGACCTTCTTCTTCAACGGTGGAAGGGAGACCCCTTACGAGAACGAGGATAGAATCCTGGTCCCTTCTCCAAAAGTGGCCACCTACGACCTGAAGCCTGAGATGAGCGCCTATGAGGTGAAGGATAAGTTGGTCGAGGCTATCGGCACCAAGAAGTACGATTGGATTGTTGTCAACTATGCTAATGGTGACATGGTGGGCCACACTGGTATCTATTCCGCTATCGAGAAGGCGGTGGTCGCTATCGACAACTGCGTGAAGGATACTGTCGAGGCTTGCAAGGCGAACGGTTACGATGTCATCATCATCGCCGACCACGGTAACTGCGACAACGCGATCAATCCGGACGGCACGCCTAACACCGCCCACTCGCTCAACCCTGTTCCTTTCGTCTATGTCGGTGACAAGAACGCGAAGGTGACGGACGGTAAGTTGGCGGACGTCGCTCCTTCCATCTGCGCCCTGTTGGGTATCCAACAACCGGCTGAGATGACAGGTAAGAACCTGATTGCGCTTTGATACTGAATGCGGGTCTGACAAATCGGTTCCGAGGAATATTTAGTTAAATCGGTTGATTTCAGGACTTGCCGGAAATAATTCATGATTGTGGAGGTATGGGTTTCCATGCCTCCACTTTCGTGTTTATATATTTGCCACGTAAATGTGATTTAGTCGAGGAAGAATACGAATAACCTTTCTGCCTCTCAGAGTGAGTAAATCGTAAATGGTTAAATAGTAAATGATTGAGAAAAACGGAAACTGGCAAATGTCTCCGCCGTATATAATTATGGAATAGGGAAAAATCGAGCCTGAAAGATTTTGTAGTTTAAAAAATTAAGGGTAAATTCGCGGTCGATTTATTATCCAAAATAGTCAAATGCCGTAGGCTTGCCCGAAGCTGAAGGCAACGTGAAAGATTAATTAACTAATTAAAAACAAATTAAAGTGGATACTTTAAGTTTTAAAACAATTTCTGCTAACAAGGCAACCGTGAAGAAAGAGTGGGTTGTCGTAGACGCGACGGACCAAGCATTGGGACGTTTGGGGTCAAAAGTAGCGAAACTTCTGAGAGGAAAGTACAAGCCAAACTTTACCCCACATGTAGACTGCGGAGACAATGTGATTGTCATCAACGCGGCTAAAGTAAAAATCACTGGTAACAAGGCTACTGACCGTATTTATTTGAGATTTACGGGTTATCCGGGTGGACAAAGGGAGTATACTCCTGGCGACCTCTTGAACAAGAGTCCGGAAAAGCTTATCAGAAAAGTCGTTAAGGGTATGTTGCCTAAGAACCGTCTTGGCAGCGCCATCCTCGGCAACCTTTACGTTTATGCTGGAAGCGAGCACAACCAAACTGCTCAACAACCTAAAAATATCGATTTAAACTCAATCAAGTAATAACATGGAAGTAGTTAATGCCGTAGGTAGAAGAAAAGCTGCTGTAGCACGCGTATACCTTTCAGAGGGTGATGGCAAGATCACCATCAACAATAAAGATGTTACTGTGTACTTCCCTTCAGGGATTTTGCAATATGTTGTAAAGCAACCGTTGAACGCTATCAATGTCGCTGGCAAGTTTGATGTGAAGGCGATCTTGGATGGTGGTGGTTTCAAGGGTCAAGCTGAGGCTTTGCGTTTGGCTATCGCCCGCGCTTTGGTCAAGGTGGACGCTGAGAACAAACCTGCTTTGAAGGGTGAGGGCTTCTTGACTCGCGATTCCCGTGAGGTTGAGCGTAAGAAACCAGGTCGTCCAAAAGCAAGAAAGAGATTCCAATTCAGTAAACGTTAGTGCTTGGACGGGGCTTACCACTTGTTTGGCATGGCTTCGTAAGAGAGTACGTTTAGTATCTAAACCGGTCGGACTTCGGTTGTCGGACTACCGGTCGGTTGTTTAAATCAAGAATGTAAACGATTAAAAATTTAAGAAAATGTCAAGAACTAATTTTGATGAGTTATTAGAGGCTGGATGTCACTTCGGTCACTTGAAAAGAAAGTGGAACCCAGCAATGGAACCTTATATCTTCATGACTCGTAATGGTATCCATATTATTGATC
>JAGCGM010000063.1 GCA_017649635.1 Paludibacteraceae bacterium
ATTCTTGTTGCCCGTCTTCTCGATGGCGAGTTTCAGGGCTTCTTCGGGTGTCTCGGCAACCACGAAACCGCCTTCAGGCAGGTAGTAGGCCGGAATCTGATGACCCCACCACAGCTGGCGGCTGATGCACCAGTCCTTGATGTTCTCCAACCAGTTGCGGTAAGTGTTCTTGTATTTGGCAGGGTAGAACTTCAGTTCGTCCTTCATCACTGGCTCCAAGGCTATCTTCGCCAGGTGCTCCATCTTGAGGAACCACTGCATGGAGAGCTTAGGCTCGATGACCACGTTGGTCCTTTCCGAGTAGCCCACCTTATTGGTGTAGTCTTCGGTCTTCTCCAACAGACCTGCTGCGGCCAGATCCTTCTCGATCTGCTTCCTGACGTCGAAACGGTCTTGTCCGATGTACATGCCGGCCGCCTCGCTGAGGGTACCGTTGTCGTTGAAGATATCTATCGTTTGGAGGTTATATTTCTCGCCCAACATGTAGTCGTTCACGTCGTGGGCAGGCGTCACCTTCAAGCAACCCGTACCGAACTCGATGTCCACGTATTCGTCCTCGATGACAGGGATGACACGGTTCACCAACGGCACGATCACCTTCTTACCGGAGAGCCAACGGTTCTTCGGGTCTTTCGGGTTGATGCACATAGCGGTATCACCCATGATGGTCTCAGGACGGGTGGTAGCCACCACCGCATAGCGTCCTTTCGCGTCACGGTGTACGACTTCGCCTTCCGCACCGGTTTCACCCTTCAGGTCATCGTCTGCGACGTAATATTTCAGATAGTAGAGTTTGCTGTGCTCCTCTTTGTAGATCACCTCCTCGTCCGAAAGGGCGGTCAGAGCCTTCGGGTCCCAGTTGACCATGCGCACGCCACGATAGATGAGGCCTTTGTTGTAGAGGTCGCAGAAAACCTTGATGACGCTCTCGCTACGTTTCTCGTCCATGGTGAAGCCCGTACGGTCCCAATCGCAGGAAGCGCCTAGTTTCTTCAGTTGCTCGAGGATGATACCTCCGTGTTTGCGGGTCCACTCCCAAGCGTGCTCCAGGAACTGTTCGCGGGTGAGGTCCGTCTTCTTGATGCCCTCCTGCGCCAGTTTGTTCACCACCTTAGCCTCCGTGGCGATGGATGCGTGGTCGGTACCAGGCACCCAGCAAGCGTTCTTGCCCATCATGCGGGCACGGCGTACAAGGATATCTTGGATGGTGTTGTTCAGCATGTGACCCATGTGCAACACGCCCGTCACGTTCGGCGGAGGAATAACGATTGTATAGGGTTCGCGACCATCAGGCTTCGATTTGAAGAAGCCGTTATCCAACCAGTATTGGTACCACTTCGACTCCACGTCGGCAGGGTTGTACTTGCTTGCCAGTTCTTCCATATTGTATGTTACAAATTAATTCCGAATATTTTAGGGTGCAAAGTTAGTGAAAACAAATAGAAGTTTTGTGTTGTAGCGTGATATTTGTGCGGAAAAAACTAGGGAGAAATGCGCTATTAGCGTCCATCTCCCCTATTCTACCCATGCATTGGTCGTTCAAACGGAGAAAAGGAGACGTTTACCTCCCGGCGACGCCCCCCATGATACGTTTCAAGTGACAGAAGGAGAGCTCGTTTTTCTCCTCGTTCCGGAGGTGCAATCCATTTCCTTCGCAATGGTTGAAGAATTCACAGTCCTTGCAGATCCCCACCTTGGTCCAAGACCTATCCCTCATGATTTGGTAGCGGTTTTGCCAGACGTCGGCGAAATCGTCCTTGTATATATTGCCCTGAATAAACCTTCCCCGCAGATCAGGGCATGCGGATATGCTTCCGTCCACCAGGATAGAGGCCACATTGATACCCGCCCTGCAGAAGAAGAAATTATCCCGCACCTTCGTCTCGTAATCACCCAAGAAGCCTTCACAACCATAACTGGCCTTAATTTTCCCCTCCTTGCGGGTCGCCTCAATAAGGTCGAAAACCGCCTTGAACTTATCGTCCGGCAGTTGCAAGTCCGGGTTATCGGCCGCCCTACCGACAGGGAATATGGTAAAGATGCGCCACTCCTTGATGCCACAGTCGATCAGGAGTTGCTTAATCTGCGGCAATTCGTCAAAATTCCTATTATTGACACAGGTGACCACGTCATGACGCAGGTTCGTATTCGGCAGGAGACGAATCGCCCCAACCGCCCGTCGGAACGAGTCCGGGTTCTGCCGCAACCAGTTATGTGACGCTTCCAGGCCATCCAAACTGACCGTGCACGCCCGCATACCCGCATTGAGCAAAGATTGTAACCGTTTGGGTGTCAGCAAGTAACCATTCGTGACGATGCCCCAAGGGAACTCCATCTCATACAAGGCACGTCCCGCCTCCTCAAGGTCGTGACGGACAAGCACTTCTCCGCCCGTGAAGACCACCATCGTGCGGTGAGGGTTCACAATCGGAACGATTTGCCGCACCGCTTTCAGAAAATCCTGAACAGGCATATCCTTCACGTTGGACTCTTGCCTGCAATCGCTTCCGCAATGCTGGCAGTTCAACGGGCAACGCAAGGTAGCCTCCCAAAAGAGATACGTTAGCTCGTGGATCTTTGCGGCATTGTGTCTGTAGCTATCATACAATCGGAGCGCCAGCCGTTTCCTTAAAGACAATTTGTCAGGACGTTCCATGCCCAATTACTTTTCCTTCAAAGTGATGTTCAACGTATTGTCCGAAACGCCCTGCTTCCAATCATTTCCACCCCTAAATGGTTCAATCGCAATATCCTTCAAGAGTGTGTCAGTATGCATTCCCTCCTTGTTGTCAAAATGCAATCCGTACACATTGTTCCAACCGCAATCATTCCGCAACAACACGGAGTAGGAACCATCAGCTTTGGTCACAGAGAGAGAGTCAAAGAATCTCTTATTGAAATCATCGTCATTATAAATTTCATCGTAACCTTCCATGCTATTGATGATGCCCCTATATTCCTCATAATTTTTCAGCGCGCATACCCTCACACCGGACAGAGCATTCCCCGCTTCATCCGTCACTTTCCCGTGAAAGATGTAGTCCGCAGAGGGACATCCATACTCGTCTGCACCAGGATCGCAGGCTTGAACACCCAATAGCGTCAAAAAGAACGCTAAGATTTTATTCAACAATCTAAACGTATTTTTCATCATACTGGAAATTATTTATCTGACAATATATCCATCTTAATATCCAACGTGTTCTCCGAATAACCTTCGAACCATTTACCATCTCCTCCCTTTGGTTTGGAAAGGTCCGAATATTTCAGGAAAGTATCCACAGAGTTACCATCCTCGTCTGAGAAAAGCAGGCCTTCTTTCTCATCCCAAAACGAATAGGCATGCCACTTAGCCTCATACTTTCCCTCCTCATTCGTAATGGTTAAAGAATCAACCTGACGATTGGATTGTCCCCCGGAATTATATTCATTCACATAAGAGACCTTCACATTCGGGAGTCCATTTCCATTCCCATCCGTCACCGTCCCTCTGAAAATATAGACCGCGCTTGGAGTTCCATATTCCACATATTCATCATCCCCTAAACAAGAAACGAAGCCCAATGCGGACAACATCAACGTCAATAACAGATTCAAAAACCTAAAACAATTCACTTCCATACTTAACAAAACTTATTATATGTTTTTTTGACAAAAATACATTCTTTTTCGTATAAATAGATGATAAACCGCATGCTTTTTCCTCTACAGCAGGAAGATTTAACACACCTTCATTCACATTTATTAATTCTAAACTAAAAATTCATCCAATTCCACCACATTAATCACCCAAACAATGTATATCTTTGCATGAAAAAGGGAAGAGGAGGAAATATGCCATTAAACATACCATCAAATTTACCAGCCGTCGAGGCATTGAAGCGAGAGAACATCTTCGTGAAGGATTCGGAATCCGCATCCACACAAGACATACGTCCACTGAAGATCATCGTCCTCAACCTCATGCCCCTGAAGATCACCACGGAGACCGACCTCATCCGCCTGCTTTCCAACACGCCGCTACAAATCGAGCTGGATCTGTTGAAGGTCAAGAGCCACACCTCCAAGAACACGCCTGTGGAACACATGCTGACCTTCTACAAGGACTTCGAGACGATCAAAAAGCAACGGTATGACGGCATGATCATCACGGGAGCGCCCGTGGAGAACCTCGACTTCGAAGAGGTCACCTATTGGGACGAAATCGTGGAGATATTCGACTGGGCCAAAACCCACGTCACCTCCACCCTCTTCATCTGTTGGGCGGCGCAGGCTGGGCTATATCACTACTATAACATCCCTAAATATCCTTTGGACAAGAAAAAATTCGGCATCTTCAAGCATAAGATCCTAGACGCCAAGAACCCTATATTCAGAGGGTTCGACGATCTGTTCTATGCGCCTCACAGCCGCCACTCCGAAATAAGGAGAGCAGACATAGAGAAGATCCCTGGACTAAAAATCTTGTCAGAGTCCGACGAGGCGGGCGTCTACATCGTGCAAGGCAGGAACGGACGTGAGTTCTTCGTCACCGGGCACTCGGAATATGCTCCCAACACCCTACGCGACGAGTATTTCAGGGACAAGGAGAAGGGATTGGAGATTGAGATTCCTTGCAACTATTTCGAGGACGACGACCCTAACAAGAAGCCGATCGTGCGCTGGAGAAGCCACGGCAACCTTCTGTTCACCAACTGGTTGAACTACTTCGTCTACCAAAAAACGCCCTACAACATCAGTCGTATACGGTAATGCGCAAGATCGAACTGCTCGCACCCGCACGGACGGCGGACCATGGCATCGAGGCCGTGAAACACGGCGCGGACGCTGTCTACATCGGTGCGCCCCAGTTTAGCGCAAGGGCAGCGGCCGGCAACAGCATAGAGGAGATCGAACGCCTCGCACGGTTCGCCCATCAGTACTACGCGAAAGTCTACGTGGCGCTCAACACCATCCTCACCGACCAAGAACTGGAGCAGGCAGGACACCTCATCCACCAATTATACGAGGCCGGAACAGACGCCCTCATCGTACAAGACATGGGCATCACCCAATTAGACCTGCCCCCTATTCCACTCCACGCCAGCACCCAAATGGACAACCGTACCCCTGAAAAGGTGAAGTTCCTGGCAGAGGCAGGCTTCGAGCAAGTGGTTTTGGCAAGGGAACTATCCATCGAACAGATTCGGCAGATCAGCCAAAGCACAGACGTCAAACTGGAGGCATTCATCCATGGAGCCCTCTGCGTGAGCTACAGCGGCGTCTGCTACATGAGCCAGAACGGGTGCGGCCGAAGCGCCAACCGTGGCAATTGCGCACAGTTCTGCCGACTACCCTACACGCTGGCAGACGCCTCCGGACGCATCCTCGCCAAGGAGAAACACCTACTCTCACTGAAGGACCTCAACCTATCCAATCATCTGAAGGAACTACTGGACGCAGGCGTCAGCTCCCTGAAAATAGAGGGTAGACTGAAAGATATTCCCTACGTGAAGAACGTGACAGCCTACTACCGTCAAGTCTTAGACAAGATATTAGAGGGGAAGGAGTACGCACCCGCCAGCTCAGGACACTGCACCTACACCTTCACCCCCAACACGGACAAAAGCTTCCACAGAGGCTCGACCAACTATTTCCTGCACGGCAGGCAGCGGGACATCATCCAACCCGACACGCCCAAATCCATCGGCGAGAAGATCGGGACCGCCTACTCACAGAGGGGTGAGATCATCGTCCGCACGGACAAGACGCTATCCAACGGAGACGGATTCTGTTTCATCGACCACAACGGAGAGTTCCATGGTTTCAGGGCCAACACCGTCCATGGTGATGTCATCGTACCGGCGGAAAAGATCGCCCTGCCGCCACGCACTACGCTCTTCCGCAACTTCGACCAAGCCTTCGAGCGACTACTCGCCAAAGAGTCAGCCGAGAGGAAGATCGACGTGCGGATCACCCTCACAGAGACAAAGGAAGGCTTCGAAGCCACCGCCACAAACGAGGACGGCATATCCGCCACCCTGCCCCTCCATGAGGGGAAGACCCCATGCGAAAACGAGGAGCGGCAAAGGGACAACCTGCGCAACATCTTCACGAAGAGCGGCAACACCATCTTCCACGTCACAAACGTGGAGCTCAACTGCGGCATCTATTTCATACCCGCAGGAAAAATCACCCAATGGAGGCGAGAGCTGCTGCAAAAGTTAGAAACAGAGCGGGAAGCGAAGCGAGAGAAGTCACGCCTAATCTTCCCGAAGACCGCACATGCCTTCCCGCTGAAAGAGTTGGACTACACAGGAAACGTGCACAACGAATCGGCAAGACGCTTCTACCAACAACACGGAGTGGAGAAAATCGCACCATCCTTCGAGAGCCGACCACCCCAAAACGTACCCGTCATGACCTGCAAGCACTGCCTGCGCCACACATTAGGCTACTGCAAGAAGCAAGACAAAGCGGCGAACGACATCCAAGAGCCATTAACCCTCATCGCCAACAACGGGAAGGAGTATCGCCTCTCATTCGACTGCCACAAATGCGAAATGAGCATCATCGCCCAATAAAATCCAAGCGTCGAAACACCTCAAAAAGGCGATAGAAATCCACACCGCCGATATTTTTAATAAACGTCAAGAAAAGATGTGGAAAGCAAAGTGTCACATCGAAGTGGCATAGTTTTTGCATTTTCAAACAGGCCAAACAGAACCATAAACGCAATATTTTGACAATCCATATTCATCGCACAAATAACCATTAAACTTTTATAAAACAAATACATACATATCAAAAACAAGAACGACGACAAGCAATAAATATTGCAATAGGAAGAAAAGTGTGGAACATAAAAATGATAAAAAATACAAAATTGTAGACTTTCGCCACAACACGGTTCATTCATTAAAACTAATTTTGATAATGCAAAAGGCCGATTGCAAAGGGGCATCAGACGCTATCAGTATATCTATCAAATGAGCAGAACAACGATGAACTGGCCCCACCTAAAAATTTTTATTAACTTTTTAAACTAAAGAAAAATGGAATTGAAGAAAATCCTTATGGCAACCATGGGAGTTGCAATGTCAGTATGCGCAGCGAACGCACAATGTTGGTGGAGCACGAGTAATTATGGATTGTACAATGGTCCAGCAAGCGGAAGTGCAAGCAACGTGGCGATTGGTATCACACCAACCTCAAGCACAGCGAATTACAAATTGTACGTAAAAGGGGCAACCTATCTGAACGGAGCGGTGACCATCAATTCAACCGCCAAAGTGAACAGCAGTCTTACCGTTTCAGGGAAATCCACATTAGCCGCAACCTCCGTCAGTGGCTCATTCACGGCTACAGGAAGCAGCAACTCATTCCAAAATGGCTTGACCATCTATTCAACGACAAGTTCCATGCGTCAAGGTATAAATATTGGTCCTGGAACCAACAACTGCGCAAAGATGACCGTCTACGGAGGAAGAGAATACGGAGCATTTGAAGCAATCGCCACAGACTACACCCTTTATGGTCCACAAGGCAGGACTTTCCTAAAGTTGAACTACAACGGCGCAAAACTCGATGCGGCACTGGACGTTTGGGGCAAGATCACCTGCCACAATGAGATTGAGGTGGCTGAGGTGCTAAAGGCTAATCAAATCAAGGCGCAGGACATCAATGTGGAGTTGAACAACGCTGCCGATTATGTCTTTGAAGATAACTACAACTTACGTCCGCTCAGCGAAGTGGAGAGCTACGTGAAGGAGAACAAACACTTGCCAGGCGTACCATCCGCTGCCGAGATCTCAGAGAACGGCATGAGCGTATCACAAATGAGCAACTTGCTGCTCGAAAAGGTAGAGGAACTCACCCTCCACATGATCGAGTTGGAGAAAGAGAACAAGGCTTTGAAGGCTGAAATGGAAATGTTGAAAAAATAAAGTTTAGGGAAATGAACAAATTCACAATATCAATATTAACCTTTCTGCTCACATGCCTGAGTTCATTTGCTGCGGATATCTATCCGAAAGACGACATCACTTGGCGCATTAACGGCAGAATAGGAATCTTCACGAACGAAGACAACGTGAAGAACTCTGGTTACGTAGTGATTCTCGGAGGAGGGAACAACACCTTCCTATGGAACGAGTGTGCTCAAGCTTATCAATTCTTTGTGTACGAGAAAGGGTTTCAAAAAAACCACATATATGTAGCGTATGACACCAAAGACTTACTTGATGGGCAATACAAAGTCCCATTGGATTTGGACTTTGACGGGCAAAAGGATATTCTATATGAACTGGACAAAGACACGGTAAGTTCAATATTCAACAAAATTGCTTCCAAAATCACAAAGAACGACGATTTTGTCCTTTTCATAGCAACCCACGGAGGTAATAATGCCGCCTGCATAGATCAGTCATCACCATGTACGTTAGATTATGCCAATTTTTTCAAGAATGAGTTAAACAAAATAAAGGCAAAACACATCTTCGTACTATCGGGATCATGCCACGGTGGAGCCATGATTGAGCATTTGAAAGTCGGTGATGGGAATAGAACAATCATCACAAGTACATCTGCCGAGAAAACTGCAAATGCTGGACCATTAGGGGGCATGTTCCTATGTCAATTCTTTCCAGCCGCAGCAGGTTACGACACTGATACTGCAAAAAAGATTAAATCTGACAGTATCGACATTGACAACGACGGCAAAATCTCTTGGGAAGAGGCTTTTGTGTACGCAAGAGATCACGATGGGAGTACAGATCCATCTGCAAAAGACGAAAAATGGTATGAAATACCTCGTTTCTGGTCATCCACATCCGACTTCCGCTATTGCAGAGAGTTAGAAAAAGGTGTACTTAACCAAAATGAGACTATCACTAAGAGCACAAACGTGATAGCCATGTACCTGCTGAACGCCAGGAACACGATCAAGAACAATGCCAATGTCACATATAGCAGTGGCAAATACATTCGACTGAAAAAAGGATTCCATGTGGTGAAAGGTGCGAAATTCAAGACAAAGAAGATCGACTGCGAAGATGAAAAGAACGGAATTTACGGAGGAGAATTCAGGCATTTGTCCATAGACGAGGATGAGTTCAACGAGTTCTATGAAGAGTCATCAGATGAACCTATCTCATCAGGCCTTGTTCTCTACCCTAACCCGACAGACGGAGAATTCTTCATCTCCTTCGCCGCTGAAGATGTGAACTTCCTCATCACCGTCACTGACGTGACCGGCAAAACGGTTTATACCACAAGCGGCATAGGACATGACCAAAAAGTCAGTCTGGAAGGTCAGTCAAGCGGCGTCTACTTCGTGCGCATCAGTACGAATGAAATGACAGAGACACGAAAAGTCA
Source organism: Paludibacteraceae bacterium (assembly GCA_017649635.1). Classification (GTDB taxonomy): domain Bacteria; phylum Bacteroidota; class Bacteroidia; order Bacteroidales; family Paludibacteraceae; genus UBA1181. The sequence goes on from JAGCGM010000063.1 coordinate 9,357, forward strand.
TCTTGAAATAAATAACAACAAAATGACTTAAGCAACCGTTTCGGGTTCTACTCCCGAGACAGAATCATTCCTATCCGCAACGTCTGTTCATGGGCGTTGCGGATATTTTTTTGATGGATATTCAAGGGGCAACGACAAATTTTTTCAAAAAAAAACACCTAAATGTTTTCAATCATAAAAATAACCTTTATATTTGCGGTGTAATGTTGTGAAACATGATTCTTTATAGATGTAAGGTTTATGGTTTTCTAAAAGCAAGTCATTCAAGGCTTGCTTTTGGTTTTTTCAGCATATAGATTTTCCCCTCTTTTTTATCATCAACAGGAATTGCGGTCTACGAATTCTTCTTAGTCAACACCGCTATGACATCATTCAATACATTAGATCCCAACACCTTAGCAGGCAAAATATAGGCGGTCACCCCGACCAGCAATTGAACAATCAGCTTCGCCATCGCACTCCAATCCAGGCAACCGACTAAGAATACAGTCGCCGCCATGAAACAGGAGATAAACAGGTAAGGGAACACGTCCCACAACTGCTCCCGGATGGAATAACGCACCACCTTTCGCACGAAGAACAAATCCACCACGTACGACAGCAGGTTGGCCGCCACAAAGCCCCACAACATCTGCTCTATCGTATCATGGAACAGCAAAAGGAGCAGCAACGTCAAGGCATTGCGGATCACCTCCAACTCAAAATTCTTCTTTGGGAAGCCCTTCACCACCATAAGGTTCAAGTACATGGAGTGCATCGGCGCCACAAGACCTGCGATCGCCAGCACCCGGAAATATGGGACAATAGGCATCCACTTCTCCGTGAGCACCACCTCCACCACGTTGTCGAAGCAAGCCATGGCCCCCAACATGATAGGGAAGATGCAGAACGCCACCATGCGCATCATCTTGCGCAGATAGTTGAGTTGGCGAGGCTCGTCATCGTTCAGTTTCGAAAGCACCGGATAGGCCACTCCCGAAAAGGTGGAAGCGACGATATTGACCGGCAGGAAGTAAAACTTGTAAGACTCCGAATAGTAGCCCAAACGCTCGTCCCCGAAATAACGTCCGATGATAGGGTTGTAGACATACCGCACAAAGGTGTTCATCAGGCTTGAAGCGATTAGGGAAAAACTGAACGTGAAGAGCTCACGTATCACAGAGAAGTCAGGTTTGCACCTAGGCCACCAATCACTGAAGACCCACAGAAGGACCACCCGGATGGCAGGCTGCAACACGACTTGCCACGCCAGCGACCAATAGCCATAGCCCATGTAGATCATCGCGATCGTCACGATGCCCGAAACGACCGCACTGATAAGGCTGGCGACGGACATCTTCTTGAACGCCAAGTTGCGGGTCAGCACAATGCTCTGCACCACACCGAACGAATTGAAGACGATGGAAAGGAAGAGGAAGGGAGCCAACGACGCCAGCTCCGGCATACGATAGTATTCGGCGATCCATCCCGAACAAAGGAACAGCAAAAGGTAGAAGGCCAACCCCAAGAACACATTGAAGCAGAGAACCGCCACATACTCCGCATCCGTATTGTGCTTGCGCCGCACCATGGCGGAGGTGAATCCGCTCTCCGTCAGGATGTTGGAGAGTGCGGTGAATATCGCCAATGCGCCTATCAGTCCGAAATCGCCAGGCGACAACAGACGAAGCGTCACCAAGCCTACGACAAACGCCACGACTTGGAACCCTACCTTGTCAATCGCATTCCACAAAATGGAGCGGGTGGTCTCTTTTTTCAAATCCTCTGCCATACCACAAAGGTAGTAATAATTAAGAATTAAGAATTATGAATTAAGAATTATGAGTTAAGAGTTGCCGAGGCCCATTACACCACAGATTTTGTTTCTATTCATTAATTTACTATCTTTACAAGCAAATACAATAGTATTCCTTAATGTGTATTTTAACATTTAATAGATACGATAATATGCCATATATTTATACACTGGATCAGGATTCCGTCGATGATTTGACGAAATTATTGGCAGGTAATCTGCAAAAGAGGCGGTTGGAGAAGGGCCTTTCCCGAAGTGCGCTTTCCATGATGAGCGGTGTTCCCACACCGACCATCGCCAAGTTTGAGCAGCAACACATCATCGCGCTCACCTCCTTTGTGGCATTGGCACAGGCTTTAGGCTATACGACCGACATCAAGCAACTCCTTTCCGAACCGCACTTCTCCACAATGGAGGAGTTGGAGACCATCAACAGAAATAAAAACAGGAAGCGAGGCAGGAATGAAATCGGTAGATAAACTAAGCGTGCAGATGGGCGAACGACGTGTGGGATTATTGACGATGGCCCCAGACGGACGTCGTTGTGTATTTGAATACGACAAGGAATGGATCGCGACAGGGTTCTCCATCTCACCCATCGAATTGCCCTTGCGCACAGGATTGTTCATCGCCCAACCAACACCCTTCAGCGGAAATTTCGGCATCTTCGAGGACAGTTTGCCAGACGGTTACGGCCGTTATCTACTGAACAGGATGCTCAAAAAGCAGGGGATAGACGAGCTGGGGCTAACACCAATACAACGGCTAAGCATAGTGGGCAGTTCGGGCATGGGCGCCTTATGCTATGTGCCGGAAACATTGGTGGGTGAGGAGAAATCACTCCCCGCCCTCGACCGACTGCAGCAGATGGCGCTGGACGTGCTCTCCGAAAAAACGGACAAGGACGAGGATGTGCTCTATTTCAACAGCGGCAATTCGGGTGGCTGCCGCCCGAAATGTCTGATGAAGGACGACGAAGGTGAATGGTTGGTGAAATTCCGCCACACCTACGACCCAGTGGATATGGGCCAAGAGGAATACCGCTACCATGAAGCGGCTCGACGTTGTGGAATCAACGTGCCGGACTTCCGCCTGATTGACGGCAAATACTTCGCCAGCCGTCGATTCGACATGGAGGATGGGCATCGTCTGCACATAGCCACAGCCGGGGCATTGCTTGGGGTCTCCATCCAAATGCCCACACTTGACTATAAGAATCTGCTCAGCCTAACTGGCTACTTGACGCAAGATCCTCTGCAGGTGGAAGAGATGTTCCGAAGAATGGTGTTCAATGTCTTAGCGGAAAACAAAGACGATCATCCGAAGAACTTCTCCTTCATTTGTCGGGAAGGCAAATGGTCATTGTCACCCGCATACGACCTAACCCATTGCGTGGCCGGATATAACGGGGAACATGCCACATCGGCGAACAACAATGGCCAGCCTTCCGTGGAGGACATGATCACGGTCGGCACTCAAATCCGCATATCCCGCAACCGTTGCACGAAAATCATCGAAGAGGTCGGAGATGTAGTGAAGGAACATCTCTCCATTCCCACAAATTTATGTACCTTTGTGGAAAGAAAACGAAAGGATTGAATATGACGAAACGGGTTTGTGTCTACTGCGCATCCAGCACACAAGTGGATGAAGCGTACAAGCGGGAAGCGAGGAGATTGGGTGAGGTACTCTCAAAGAACGGCATCGCCTGCAACTACGGGGGCGGAGCGGTCGGTCTGATGGGGGAACTGGCGCAGTCCATGCTCGACCACGGAGGAGAGATCACGGGCATCATTCCCCGCTTCATGGTGGAGAGAGGATGGGACAACCCTAAGGTGACGGAGGTGGAGACCTCCTCCATGCACACGAGGAAGGAGCGGATGACCAAGGACGTGGACGCCGCCATCGCCTTGCCTGGTGGTTGCGGCACCCTGGAGGAACTGATGGAGATCATCACGTGGAAACAATTGGGTCTCTTCCTTAAGCCTATCGTCATCGTCAACGTCAACCATTTCTTCGACCCCCTCCTCGCCATGCTAGACAAATGCGTGGGGGAGAAATTCATGTCGGAGAAGCTAAAGAAGACATGGACCGTCGTCAACCGCGCCGACGAAGTGCTGACCGCCATAGAGGAGGGGCACCCGTGGGGAGAAGAGGAGTCCAACAAATACGCAAGCCTATAGCGCCATGGAGATAAGCAAGGAAGAGAGGGAATGGTTCCGGCTACTGTCCGGCAAGAGAGCCTCGCTGGCGGAGCAACTGAAGGACCCGGCGGCGGCTGGCTTCTGGAACTCCGTCGTGGACAAATATTCCGACGAGGCGCACTTCCTCTACGAACTGCTGCAAAACTCCGACGACGCGCAAGCGACGGAAGTCCACATCCACTTGCACAAAGAGAGTCTGGAGTATATCCACAACGGCTCGGTACGGTTCACCCTGACAGACCCCAACCGGGAGGATGACAAGGGGACGATCGGCCACCTGAACGCGCTGACCTCCATCGGCGCCAGCAACAAACAGAGCGGCAACTCGATAGGCAAGTTCGGCATCGGGTTCAAATCCATCTTCCGCTATACCGACCGCCCTCACATCGAGGACGACACGCTCTCGTTCGACATCCAAGACTATATCGTACCCGTGCCCGCCCCCCGCACCAAGGAGGGAAGAAAAGCCGGCGAGACCTACTTCCAGTTCCCCTTAAAGGATGCGGAGAAGGATTACCAAGACATATTACAGAAGCTTCGGACGCTACACCACCCCCTCTTTTTCCTATCACACCTGAAAAAGATAGTTTGGGACACGGACAACGGCGCCCACGGAGTGTACCAGCTAAGCACGGAAGGCGAGACAAAAATCGGCGCCATCACCTATGCGTTCCTCACCATGTCGCAAGACGACGGGGAGAATCGCCAGACGAAGCACTTCCACCGCTACACGGACGGATGCGCCATCGCCTTCGAATCCAATGCGCTACGTGCGCCCCAACCCTTGGAACAGGAGGAGAACATCTACTGCTTCTTCCCGACCAAGGAGTCTTGTCCGCTCCCCTTCGTGATCCATGCGCCCTTCCTGCTGACCGACAACAGGGAGAGCATCAAAAACCATGAGGCATGGAACATCCAGCAGGTGCAGGCCTTAGGCGAATTGGCGGGGAAAGCCTTGCGCCACCTCGCGCAAAGCAATCTGTTGAAGGATACGCTCTTCGACATCATCCCCTTGGAGAAAAATATATTCATCAAGAAGGCAGGGCCACATTTCCTAGCGCCCATCTATACGTCCATCGTCCAAACATTGCGCACACAACCCCTGTTTTTCACGGACAATGGAGAATACGTGGATGCCACCCGCACCCGACACACGGAGGATAGATTGCTACGCGACCTCTTCAGCGGAGCGCAGGAGGAAATCCTTCCCGACGGATCACAAAGGGAATGGTGCTTCAAAGAATTATACAGAAGAGAGGAGCCTCAACGCTCCATCATCCATAATTATCTAAAGGAGAACCAATTAGTAGCCAACATAGTCAGTATAGAGGATATATTGGGCACCATCACCGCCTTCGACATCGAGCGGCAAAGCATGGAATGGCTGAAGAAATTCTACCAATGCTTGGCCAAGAACAGGGTATGCCTGAAGGAAGAGCCTGTCATCCTCTGCGCCGACGGCAAGGCAAGGGCGCTCGGTCTCGTGTGCGGAGGGAATGCCCCGTCGCAGGCGTTCGCAGGAGAGACCGACTCCTCCCAATCCGTCCATCCTGCCCTATGGGAGGACGAGAAATGCAGACGTTCACTCTCTTCCCTAGGGATAAAAGAGCCTGGTCCGCAAGCCGAGGTGGAGCAACAGATACTACCCCTCTACCGGGAAGGGAGAACCCACCTTTTAGGTGAAGCGGAGGTGCTCCACCACCTCAGGCGCATCACAGACTGCTACCAGTCCTTGTCCGCACAGGGAGGCGAACGTGAAAGATTCGTCAGCCACCTTAGGGAGATACCTTTCCTTCCAACAGTAGACCAAGCGGGCAACCGATGCTTCAGCAGGGCCCATCAGACGGTCCTACGCACTTCCCTGCTCAATGATTATTGGGAAGGATGCACAGATATATACTTTCTTGAGAACCAAACGATTGCGGACGCCATCCTTCCTGAAAACAGAAGCACATTCTACGAATTCCTCCTACAATTAGGGGTGCAAACCCATCTGACGATCCGTGACGTGGCACGTACCCCCTTGGAGGCGGGACGGTTAGGATTAGACCTGAACCCGGTGAGCCTAAGGCAATACGACAAGGGAGCGCAGGAGATCACAGACAAGGAGATCTGCGGGTGGAATCACTTCATCCAGCATCTCAGTCCGAAGCGTTCCGCAGCCTTCTTCCGCCTGCTCAGCGAGGAGATCCAACGGACAACCTCCTTCCTTTTCGCGCAGTCGCTCATGGGGGACTACAGCTACGTGGAGAAGGGGAAACAGACCAGGACCCAGCAACGCATCGCCCACACAACCGCCCGAAAGGTCATCTCCGAAGCCAAGTGGGTGTATGACAAGGCAGGGGAAGCCCGTACTCCCGGTGAGATCGGGGAAACCAGCCAACTCTCCCCACTCTACAGCATCGCCAGCAACGATATATTCTTCTTCCTAGGCATAAAGATTTCGGACGATTTGAAGGGCTTGACGAAAGAGCAGAAGGAGTCCATCGACATCGTGAACAAGTTCAAGGAGTGCGGATTCACCATCCGCGACATGGAGAAACTATTGGAGGATATCAAAGCGGGAAAGGAGCGTCAATAATCCCTTTAGAACGCACAATGAATCATCGTTTTAGGCATAAAAAACGCCCATCCACAAGAAAAACACACATTTTTGCCTGAAAGAAACCACTCACGCATATATTTGAGCCATCAATTTGATGTTTATTATTCAAATTTTCCTTAATTTTACAAAAGAATTGGGGAAAAATGATTTGGGACATAGCCTACATAATACTCTTTGTAGTTTACATCTACACGATATTCACCACCATCATCTTCATGCTGGTGGAGAATCGCAACCCTGTCAAGTCCATCGCATGGATATTGGTCTTGATATTCCTGCCGGTGATTGGGTTCCTCTTCTACATCCTTGTGGGCAGGAAGTTCAGGAAGAGGCATGTGATCTCCAAGCGAAGCCTGCTCATCAACAAGAAGAGCAACACATCCGATTTGACGGAGCTCCCCAAGCTCAATCTGACCGACACGCAGAGAAGCATCGCCACATTGGCCTACAAGAACAGTGACGCACCCATCCACGAGAACAACAAGGTGGATATCATCACGAAGGCGGACCAGTTGTATGAATCCATCATAGCCGACCTACATGCGGCCAAGCACCACATCCACATGGAGTACTACATTTTCCTGGCGGACAAGATAGGTTCGAAGGTGATGAACGTGCTGAAGGAGAAGGCGAAGGAGGGCGTTGCGGTGAGGGTGATCATCGACGACGTGGGCAGTTGGCAATTGAAGAAAAAGAAAATCAACGAGTTGCGTGAGGCAGGCATCGAGGTACAGAGTTTCCTCGAGGTGGGTTTGCCTTACATCAACAGCCGTGTGAACTATAGAAACCACCGCAAAATCATCGTCATAGACGGTGTGGTGGGCTACACGGGCGGTTTCAACATAGCGGACCGTTACGTGGAGGGGTTGAGTTGGGGTCCTTGGCGGGACACGCACATCAGGATAGAAGGCAGCGCGGTGCTTGGCCTTCAGAAGAATTTCCTCATGGACTGGTTCTTCGTGAAAAGGGAGTTGATAGAGGACACAGCCTACTATCCAGCCCAAGAGAAGCGAGGCGACTGCTTGGCCCAGATCGTCATCAGCGGACCAGACATGGTGTGGGAGAGCGTGATGCAGATATTCGCGAAAGCCTTCATGGAAGCCAAGGAGCGCATCTACATCGAAACCCCTTACTTCCTGCCGCCGGAAAGCCTGATCACCGCCCTGCAGACCGCAGCCTTGTGTGGCGTGGACGTGCGCATCATCCTGCCGATGAAATCAGACGCGAGGGTGACGCTCTACAGCACCTACTCCTACCTCGACCAGATGTTGAAGGCAGGCATAAAGGTGTACTTGTACCAGCCGGGCTTTATCCACAGCAAGATTGTGGTGGCCGACGACATCGCCATCATCGGAAGCGCCAACATGGATTTCCGCAGCTTCGAACAGAATTTCGAGCTCAATGCGATCATGTATGATGCATCGATAGCGCAGAGAATGATCGATATATACCACGATGACCTACGATCATCCGTTGAAGTCAAAAAAGAAGAATGGGCGACACGCCGCTTCAGCCAAAAGATCAAGGAATCATTGGCTAGGCTATTCAGTCCGCTTCTCTAAACAGTAAATTACTTAAAGCAAAATGAACGAATTTTTAGAAATAGAAGAAAAGATCGTTTCCGCACTGAAGACAGTGTATGACCCGGAAATACCAGTGAACGTTTATGATCTCGGACTCATCTACAACATTGACGTGAAGGAGGATGGTGTGGTGGATATAGAGATGACGCTCACCGCCCCTAGTTGTCCCGCAGGAGAATACCTTGTGGAGGATATACAGATGAAAATCAATGGCATAGAGGGAGTGAAGCAATGCAATGTGAACATTGTCTTTGAGCCAGAGTGGACCAAGGAGAGGATGTCCGAGGAGGCGCTACTGGAGTTGGGTTATCTATAAGCAGACATGGAAGCATCTGAGAAAAAAATATACTTCGCGTCCGACGCCCACCTCGGGCTGACGGTCTACGAGGACAGGTTCACGGCGGAGAAAAGGCTGATCCGCTGGATGGATAGCATCAAACCGACCTGCAAAGCCTTGTACTTCGTAGGGGACATGTTCGACTATTGGTTCGAATACAAATACGTCGTGCCCAAAGGCTTCGTCCGCTTCATAGGCAAGATGGCGGAGTTCATCGACGACGGCATACCCGTCTACCTATACACGGGCAACCACGACGTGTGGATGTTCGGTTATTTCCAACAGGAGATAGGTGCCACCATATACACCCAAGAGACCACACTAACCCTCGACGGGAAGAAGTTCTACGTTGCCCATGGCGACGGGTTGGGCGACCCCAGCCTCTCCTTCCGTTTCATGAGAGGATTCTTCCGCAACAAGGTCTGCCAATTCTTCTACAAATGGATCCATCCAGACCTGACCATGCCTTTCGGGCTAACCTGGTCGCACTTCAACAGGAAGAAGAAACAAGGGAACGAGGCGGAGTCCTACTTGGGAGAAGAGAGGGAGTACCTGGTGCAGTTCGCCAAGAAGCATAGCGAGACGCACGACATAGATTTCTACGTCTTCGGACACCGTCACATAGCCTTGGACCTAAGCATCGGGCAAGGGAGGAAGGTGGTGATCTTAGGAGACTGGATCACCAATTTCACCTATGCGGTGTGGGACGGAGAGCAACTTGAACTGAAGAAATACGAAGAGAGCGAATAAGGCAAAAGAGCTATCCTAATAATTCTAAAAAAACGTAGGAGAAAAGAGTAGCGGGAAGAGTAAGAAGGAAAACGGGAACTGTTTTTTATTAATTTCGCAATACAAACCAACGGAGAAGAAGCATGGCACAACCATTGGCAGAAAGAATGCGTCCGAAGACGTTAGACGAGTACGTCGGCCAAAAACATTTGGTCGGTGAGAATGGTGTGCTTCGTAGGATGATGGAGCTGAAACACATTCCTTCGTTCATCCTATGGGGACCTCCCGGCGTGGGGAAAACCACGCTGGCCCGCATCATCGCCAACCAGATGGAGCGTTCCTTCTTCACATTGAGCGCCATCAGCTCGGGCGTCAAGGATGTCCGTGACGTGATAGACAAAGCCAAGAACTCCAGGTTCTTCAATTCGGAGCCCCCTATCCTCTTCATCGACGAGATACACCGTTTCTCCAAGGCGCAGCAAGACTCCCTCTTGGCGGCGGTGGAACAGGGTGTCGTCACGCTCATAGGCGCCACGACGGAGAACCCCTCGTTCGAAGTCATCACCCCTTTGCTCTCCCGTTGCCAAGTCTATGTGCTCAAGCCCCAGACCGACGAGGACCTGCTTGCGCTAGCCCACCGCGTGGTGGAAAAAGACGAGGAGCTGAAGCGCAAGAAGATCTTCTTCGACGAGACCGACTCCCTGCTACGGTTCGCAGGTGGCGACGCGAGGAAACTGCTCAACATCATCGACCTAGTCGTCAGCGCGGAGCCGGACGACGAGGAGGTGCACTTCACCAACGACAAAGTGACGGAGCGCCTGCAGGAGAACCCCAACGCATACGACAAGAACGGGGAGATGCACTACGACATCGTCTCCGCCTTCATCAAGTCCATCCGTGGGAGCGACCCAGACGCCGCCATCTATTGGCTGGCCAGGATGGTGGACGGAGGAGAGGACCCCAAGTTCATCGCGAGGAGGCTTGTCATATCAGCGGCGGAGGATATCGGCTTAGCCAACCCGAACGCACTCCTACTGGCCAACGCCTGCTTCGACACCATCCATAAAATCGGATGGCCAGAGGGCAGGATCGTATTGGCGGAGACCACCATATACCTCGCCACCAGCGCAAAGAGCAACTCCGCCTACCTCTCCATAGACAAGGCCCTGGAATTCGTCAGACAAAACGGGAACCAACCCGTACCGCTCCATTTGCGGAACGCTCCGACGAAGCTCATGAAGAATCTGGACTACGGAAAGGATTACAAATATTCCCACGACTACAAGGGGCACTTCGTCGTGCAGGAATTCCTCCCGAGCAAGATATCCGGCACACAGTTCTGGACACCGCAGGACAATGCGGCGGAGAATAGGCTGGCGGACAACATGAAACGCCTATGGGGCGATAAAAAGAACTATAACAACATGTAACTCATATGGTCATGAAACACCCAATACTCACAATCCTCGCCATCTGCTGCTCTTTCAGCATTTGGGCGGAAGGAACCACCAACAGGAACGTGGAGATCGCGAAACATCTGGACATCTTCAATGCGGTCTACAAAGAGCTGGATTTACTATACGTGGACACCATTGTGCCTCAGAAGACCATCAAGAAAGGCATCGACGAGATGTTGTCGTCATTGGACCCCTACACCAATTACATCCCGCAAGACGACATGGACAAGCTCAAGATGATGACCACAGGCGAGTATGCGGGCGTAGGTTGCGTGATCGCGCAAAAAAAGGAGGGCATACTTGTCACCGACGTGTATGAAGGAATGCCAGCCCAGCGCGCGGGCATCCGCACGGGCGATGTCATCTTGGAGATCGACGGGAAATCGGCGGCGGGCCTCAACGTGACGAATGCCAGCGAACAGCTGAGGGGAGAGTCGAACACCCAGGTGGTAGTCACCGTCAAACACACGGACGGCAAGAAGACAAAGGTCACCATCACCAGGGAGAAAATAGCCATACCCGCCATCCCATTCTATACGGAGATTGAGCCAGGCGTTGGTTATATCTATATCAACGGATTCACCGAAAAGGCTGCGAGCCAATTCAAAAACGCATTTCTCGACCTGAAGGAGAACAAGAAAATCAGCAAACTGATCATCGACGTCAGGGAGAATCCCGGCGGCATTCTGGACGAGGCGGTCGACATCATTAACCTATTCGTGGACAGGAAATCAACCGTCGTATACACGAAGGGCAAGAACCCGAACCTGAACAAGACCTACAAGGCGTTGCGCGATCCTATCGACAAGGAGATGCCCATCGCCGTGCTCGTAAACCGCAACTCCGCCTCCGCAGCGGAAATCGTGGCGGGTGCGCTGCAGGACATGGACAGGGCGGTCATCGTCGGCGAACGCTCTTTCGGAAAGGGTTTGGTGCAAACCACCAGGGAGTTGCCTTACGGCGGAAGCATCAAGGTGACCATCTCGAAATATTACATCCCCAGCGGACGATGCATCCAAGCGATCGATTATTCAAAGAAGAACGGCAAAGAGTACTCGCAAAGGATACCGGACAGCCTCACGCACGAGTTCAAGACCATCCACGGAAGAACGGTCAGGGATGGCGGAGGCATCAACCCGGACGTCTTCGCGGCGGACACCGTCTCTTCCACTGCGGAGTATTACCTCTATGAGAAGAATATCATCTTCGACTATGTGACGGAGTACCAGAAGAAACATCCAACCATCCCGGACCTCAAGGATTTCACCTATACGGACGAGGATTACGAGGAGTTCAGGGCCTTCGTGAAGAGCAAAAACTTCACGTACGAATCATTCTCCGAGACCTTCCTGTCGACCCTCAAGGAATCCCTGAAGGAGGAAGGCTATGCGGAATACGCGGAGGCGGAAATCAAGGCCCTAGAGGCGAAACTGAAGCATGACATAGACACAGACCTCAACCTCTTCAAGAAGGAGATCATCAAGACTATCAGCATAGAGATCGCCAAACGTTACTACTATCAGAAGGGAACGATTATCGAGTCCCTCAAATTCGACGAGTGCAAGAACGAAGCCATCAAACTGCTGAATGACTCGGAGCGATACAAGAAGATCTTGTCGGGAGAGATAGACGAAAAGAAATAATGCGAGAAACCTATGAAAGCGATGATATTCGCCGCAGGCCTAGGCACGCGGCTTAAACCCATAACCGACACGTTGCCCAAGGCTTTGGTGCCTGTCGGAGGACGCACACTACTGGAACATGTGGTCACGAGGCTTGCGGAACAAGGATTCGACGAGCAAATCATCAATGTGCACCATCATGCGGATCAAATCATCGAGTTCCTGCGGGAAAAGAAGAATTTCGGCATTAGGATAGAGATATCGGACGAGCGGGAGATGTTGCTCGACACCGGAGGCGGAATCCGCAAGGCGGCGCATTTCTTCAACGATGGAGAGCCCTTCCTAGTGCATAACGTGGACATCCTATCGGACGCCGACCTAAGGGGTTTATACGAGACCCACAAGGAGCACGGAAGCGACGCCACCCTGCTCGTCAAGGAGAGGGAGACCTCCCGTTACCTCTATTTCGACGAAGGGAACCGCCTAAAAGGGTGGAAGAACCTTAAGACAGGAGAGGAGAAGTCCCCGTTCAGCGACTTCAACCCGGCGCACAACAACAAGTTCGCCTTTTCAGGCATACACGTGATATCCCCAAAAATATTCACGTTAATGGAACACTACCCCGAGAAATTCCCCATCATGGATTTCTACATAGAGAATGCGGGGAGGGCGGAGATCCGATGCCACGTGAACAACCAGTTAAAGATGATAGATGTGGGGAAATTAGAGAGTCTCAAAGAGGCGGAGGAGCACTTCCGCGACCTATAAGGGAGGAAGTCCCGCTCCACAAGCGACGAACAAAAAAGGCTGACGGAAACCCGCCAGCCTTTTTCATATTAGATTCGACTATAATCAATGGATAATAGGAACTACGCGGAAGTTATCCACACACATCATGATTTGAGGCTCTCCCTCAGGTTGACCGAACTGCAGGAAGCTCAAGTTCGTAGCCTTCTTCAAATCGAAGTTGCCATCAAACGGATCCGTATCGCTCTTTACTCCATGCCAGAACTCAGTCAAAGGAATCGTGATGGTAGTCCATGAATCCGTATAGAACCCATCCGAGCAATCCTTGTAAGGCTCCCAGAAACAGATTGGAGAAACCTCACGACCATGCTTGTCCGGAGAATCGATAGGACCGAAGAAGATCTCAGTCTTAATGCCCTTGTAAGCCACCTCTTTAGGCACATACACCTCAAACTTGAGGGCCAATGAGCTCAGATCGTAAGACTCGAAAGCCTTCGTAGCGACAGAGATAGGACCACGTCCACCCTCCTGCGGGTTAGCCACATATTGGATGTACATACATTGGTTCATCATCCAAGGGTGGTCGTACTTGCCATAAAGCAAACCGTAGTTGCCGCTACAAGGCTGAGGCAACTTGGCGCCATTCACGAAAGGAGAGATTTCCGTACCCATCTCCAACGTACCCGTGATCAACTCACCGTTCTCGTCGAAAGGGTTGTAACCGCCCCATGTCGCAAGTCTATAATCGAAGTTCACGATAATGTTTCGGTTATCACGGAAGAAGAACTTGGAAAGAATCACCTTGTCTCCGCACTTGATCTTCAATTGTCCATCCTCGGAACCCTCCGGAACGACAACAGAAATCTTATCATTGGAGGACTCCAACACCTTTGCAGGGAAATCAGCGCCTGGGAACATAATCTCACAATTCTTCAGATTGCTACCATAAATGACCGCAGTCTGACCATCAGGGACATATTCACACAACATTCTTTCCATCACTGGCTCATTTGTACATGACCCACCGTTCTGCGAAACAGAACCTCCCCCATTGCCGCAGCTAGCCAGACATCCAGCGATAGCCAACGATAATATAAACACAAATTTTCTTTTCATGGTGAATTTATTATTTATTACTAATATCCAATCCGACAATCAAGAAGGAGGAAACCAATGATATCCCCCTCTATATATACAAAATTAAGAATTTTCGTCAAACGCGCAAATCGAAAAAGACTTTTTTATCGTCGGCGCACGCTAAATTTCTCGCAATCAGCCAACAAAACCTTACTATTCCACTACCGGCTGACGGGAAGGCGTTTTCACCTCAGACTTAGTTCCCGCAGCGATCTGATCCCTATTATTGGATGGCAACGTAATTCCGAATTTGAGTCCCGCGGAAAATAGTTGCACCTTGTCAACGATACGGGTAGCGAACAAGCTTTCGGTATCCACGAAGAAATCGTCCCACAGGTCAGGTTCCTTCTTCCGCTTATCATTCAGGACATTAGACAGTCCATAATTGCAATAGAACCCACTATGGAACATCACCTTTTCAGAAACGGAGAAGTTGAATCCCAGTTCGCCATAGACAGAGAAGGCGAGTTTCGTCTTGATGGCACCGCTGGCATAAGGTTCGCTGTTGACGAAACCATGATGAGGCAAATCCTTTATGATGACATTCGTTTGAGGGTAATATCCACTGACCGCATACGTTCCTTCAGAGACTTCGTAACGAGAAAGTACCGGTACCACAAGCTTACCTCCCAATCCGACAACCATATTGGCCTTGTCGGAGAAAGGAACCTTGTAATACAAGCCCAAAGGGAACTCGAAAGTGTACATCCGCTCTTTCTCCTCCCATCCGACAAAAGACTCAATCAGGTCAAACGCCTGACCATTCTCATGATCGTACGAGGGCGTAACGACACACCCATCGAGCTTGGCTTTTGAACGATACTGCAGGAAATCCACGCCACTACCCAAACCAAGGTTCGAGTTCTGGAAGAAAAAGATATACCTGGAACTAACGGTGAAGCCCCATGAGAGAACCGACTCCGCATTCTCCTCGCCAGAGTCGAGGGGACGGTCAAGGCTTGGATTGAAGAAAAAAGTATTCAATCCGCCACCCACTCCAAACGTAAGCAATTCACCCTGTCCGAACAAGTTCGAAGAAAGGAACAAGGCCGCGATAAACAAAATCCTTTTCATAACCAGCATCTCAACAATCTAAATTATTTAATCAGTTCAACAGCATTGGAGACGAACTTACATGACGCTCTCCTATCATCCGAAAGGATAACGACACAAACATATCGTCCCTGCGTCACCCAAACTTCGTTCTCCTTCCTCACGATATCCGTCCAGTATTTCAGGACACCCTCCATCGTATAGACATACATCCGCGCCCCCACGAGGTCCTCCTCCTTCAGGCCATGGACATATACCGTAACCTTGCCATAATTCGAGTAGACAGGGTAAGTGGAGATGCTGAACGGAACATCCAACGCCTCGAAATACTTACCACACACATACATCGTGTCATTTTTCGCCGTGATGGCATGCAAAGAATAATAGCCGTCAAGGCCTGTCTTCTCACAATAATATTGGCCAGTAGCCCCAGGGATATCCCTGTCATTCTTTTTCCATTGATATGAGACGAACTCATTCTTGGAGTTATCACAGACCACGACATCATTCCACATCCGCATCACATATCGGGCATCATAACCAATACGTATCGGCACAGTCACCACTTTGCTGGACTTACCCTCGCCAAACATCTGGGCATGCACATTATACGTTCCAGGAGCGATTCCCTCAGGAACCGTGAACTTGATGGAACCGACTTCTCCATCCTCCACTGTTCCCACCACATTACGGAAGCCTTGTGCGATTCCATCCGAGTCGAAGAAGAACTTAAACGTGTCTGGCACACCATTCAGAATTTGGTAATTCAAATAATACTCGTCGCCCGCACAGAACTTACGGTTCATAGTCTTATCCCCGTAATCGACCGAAGCGCCTCCGGACACACTCGTCCATTTGATCTTGATGTCACGGCCATCCACGTAGAGCGACAGATGAACCACACTGTCACAACCATATTGGGAGAGCAAGTTCACCTCATATTCATGATTTCCTATATGGTTCGCATCCACGGTGAAACCATTCTTCTCATAGATGGTACCGGCCTTAGTAGTATCGACCAAATTCACACGATAAGGATGTGAGACGATCAAATTCAACGTCACGACAGAGTCGCAACCAGAGGCGGTAGTGAACGAATCCACATAGACACCGGAATTCTTCAGCAATTTTCCTTGCCAGTAGAAATTACCACATGTAACCTCATCATAGACAAGATTGTACTCTTTGTTGACCGTGAGTTTCACATCGATGATGGAGTCGCAACCATTCGCGCTCGGGAAGACGATGAGGGTGTCACGATAGAACTCGTATTCGTTCCAACGAACAGGCAATTCGCTCTCGCAAAGCGTTCTCCTGATCTTCGTGACAGAAGATTTCTTTACGGTCAATGCCAACCTCGTGATACTATCACAACCGATGATGGACTGCAACGTATCGGTATAGAGACCGGTGTCATACAAATACCTGCCATGCCACTCGAACGAGTCACAAGTTGTGACATACGTGGTAGTATCAAACGTAGGCAATATGTTCAATCTAAAGACAATGAACGAATCACAGCCCTCCACCGTAGTGAGGACGACCCTCGCAGTATCAGTGGATATCTCATAATCATTCCAAACCACCGGCAATTCATTCCGGCAAACCGTGTAATGAATCGTATCTTTATTATACTTCGGATAATTGATCGTCAGGTCAATGGAGACAATACTATCCTCGCCCGCCGCTGTCTTCAACAGATCATAGTAGATGCCGCTTTGGGTCAGCGTCCTGCCCTGCCATTCATACGAGATACAAGCGTTAACCTTCTCCGGCATCTTCTCTGGCGGAGGCAATATCGTAACACCAATCGTCACGACGGAGTCGCAACCCGCAGAGGAGACAAGATGTTGGGTATAAATACCGGACGAATCGTAACGTTCACCATTCCATTCATAATAAGAGACCGCACTATCCAACACGTAGATGTCATACGAAGGCAGGATGGTCAGATGGAGGGTGATGATAGAGTCGCACCCTATGGAGGAGGTCAACCGATAATCGTAATCGCCCGAGACATTGTATTCCGCATCATTCCAGACATACGGAGCACAAGACGTGTCGGCGAACTCAGACCTCAACACCGGCAAGCGGTTCAGATGGATGGCCACAATGGAATCGCAGCCCGACGAGTTCTTGATGGCCAAGGTGGTATCGGAAGAGACCTCATAGCCATGCCAATCCACGAATGGCGCATTCTCGCAAATATCCACGGTATCCTTCCCATACGTAGGTCTCAGGATCGTCAGATACACCGTCAAGATGGAGTCGCAGCCCAATGAGGAGATGAGAGTCTGGTTATAGACGCCGCTCTCCGTATAGACGGAATCATTCAAGACAAGCGAATCACATGACGTACGATAGATGGTATCCCTCTTGATCGGCAAAATGGTCAGATGAACCGTGATGATAGAGTCACAGCCTGAAGGCGAATTCACTCTCTTCTGCAGCACCGCATCCTCCGTGTAGACCTCGCCGTTCGCCGTATATGAAACGCAAGCCGTATCATATACGACAAGATATGGAGAAGAAAGCACAATCAAGTTCAATTGGACAATGGAATCGCAACCATTCATAGCAGGGAAACGCTGCTCATAAATACCCGACTCCGTATAGACCGAATCATTCAGACGATAGGAGACACATACCGTATCGAAGAGTTGCGTGAGAGGGGATTTTAGCACCGTGAGGTTCAGCTTGATCAAGGAGTCGCAACCATCAGCGGACACGACGTGTTGCTCATACGTTCCACTCGCACGGTAAACAGAGTCGTTCAGCACATAGGCGTCACAGACCGTATCCGTGATGACACGCACCGGAACATCCAACACGGTCAGTTTCAACTTGATCACTGAGTCACAGCCCGCAGCGGTCTGGAAACGTTGTTCATACTCTCCACTCGTCTCATAGACCGAATCGTTCAACGTGTATGCGCCACATGAGGTTTCCTCCAAATGCACTTCATAGGATGGATTGATGACCAACTCCAACACCAATAAGGAATCCCTTCCGTCAGGCGTGACGAGATGCTGTTCATACGTGCCACTCTCTGTATAGACGGAGTCGTTCAGGGTGAAGGACGAACAAACCGTATCCTTAACCACACCGTTCACGAGGTTCAGGATCTTCAGGTTCAGCGTTATGATGGAGTCACATCCTAAGGAAGAGGAAAGGGTTTGCATATAGATACCACTCTTCGTATAGACCGAATCGTTCAAAATATAGTATGAATATGCGGTGTCGACAATCGTCTCGTACTTTGTCGGCATAACCGTCAAATGGAGGATCGATGTGGAATCCTCGCCACGCTCGGTCACATAATGTTTGGAGTATGTACCAGGATCCTTGATCAACGTGTTATCCCAGAAGATTCCAGCACTACATACCGTATCCCACCACTCGTACACCACGCCTTCAACGATGGTCAAATCCAAACGGACGATGCTGTCGCAACCATTCGAGGTAGGGATATATTGCGTATAAAGGCCAGACTTCGTATAGACAGAGTCGTTCAGCACATACGAGCCTGTAGTGATCTCCTTAATGAGCGTGTCACCCGCAGGCTTGAGTTCGAGCACCAGAGTGAGCACGGAGTCGCAACCATTCGCGGCCGTCAGATGTTGTTCATACACACCGCTTTCCGTGTATGTCGAATCGTTCAACGTATACGAACCGCACGCATCCACATAAATCGTGTTCACGCTTTCATCCAACAAGGTCAGATTGAGTCTCACCACAGAATCACAGCCCCATGAACCGGTCAGACGTTGTTCGTACGTTCCAGACTTGATGTACTCGAATCCGTTCAAAGCATAGGATCCACAGGCGGTGTCGTAAAGTTCCGTCACCGCGATAGGCCTTTCAATGAGCTTGATGGAGACGAACGAGTCGCAGTCCACATAGTTTCTCAAGCGCATCACCGTATCTCCATAAACCGCCATATCATGCCACATATAAGGCAACATGCCCTGGCAAACCGTGATGGTATCCTTTCCGTACGTGTGTTCAAGCACTGTCAGATGGAGGGTCAATATCGAATCGCAGCCCGTCACCTTGGAAACAAGGCGTTGCTCATACACCCCGCTCTTCGTGTAGACGGAGTCGTTCAGAGTGAATGAGCCGCAAACAGTCTCATACTGATGGGTGACAGGGATAGGGTTCACCACCAAATGCAACGTGAGGATGGAATCACAACCCGTCACGGCGGAAGTGAACACCTGTTGATAATCTCCGCTTTGGGTATACACCGAATCGTTCAGCGTATAGGAGCCACAGGCGGTGTCGTAGATCTCCGCATAGGATACCGGCAACACGATTACCTTCACGTTCACCATGGAGTCGCATCCCAACTTGTTGTTCATCTTCACGATTGAATCACCGCCCAATTGGTATCCGTTCCAATCATACGGCAAATCCTTCACGCAAATCACGACTGTATCCTCTCCATAGGATGGGCTCAGGATGGTCAGATTCAAATGAACCACTGAATCACAAACGCCCTCCCCGTTCTGCACATAGGTGACAGGTTCCGTGGTGGTCTCGAAATACTCCACACCATCTCTCCATACATACGAGTGGCAAGCGACCACCGTATCATACTTCACATATTCGTTCCACGTATGCACCGTCAGATGGGCAGCACCCACGACGCCCGAATCACCGTCCTGAGCGAAGGAGTGTCCATGCCATACGAACGGCAGCTCGGCCGGGCAAAGCATCGTGTCACGCACCACCGCGAAGGAATCATCTCCATGCGGAGTATTACGTTCAATGCTATAGATGACAGAGTCAATCATCGTATTTCCGGCCCTATCCGTCGCACTGTAATAAACCGTCACAGTCGGTGCGTCATAGACGTTCATGGACACCTCCATGCCCGTGAATTCCTCATATGTGACACCATCGTAGCTATACTTGAGCGTCAAATCGGCAACCGAATCGCAGTTGTCGGAAAGATGATCCGTCACATCCGATAGCGGCACCATGAAGCGCACATCCCCCACGACGGAATCCGCCACTGGGTGTACCAAGTTGCCGTAAGAGATACCCAAGGTATCCACCTTAGGTGCGGTGCGGTCCACGACAGAGACTCTCTGGAAGAAATTATCACTGGAGATGGTATAGATCGAGTCTTCAGCGGTCTTATAACCCACCCGCCAGAAAATGATGTCGCCGTCCGTGAACTCATAGTAATCATCCCTGGAAAGCGAGCGCTCACCCGTACTATTCACGTTATAGTAGCAAACAGTATCGATGAACGAGAAGGAGCACATATCCTTGAACGCAGGTATGTAATCCCACAAACGCACATTAGCCTTGCAATTCTCATCCGCATCCAAATCCATCAAGCGCAAGGAATCCGTCTCGAGGAAGTGGGTTGAGTTCGTGATGTAAACGGTCGTGTCAGGGCAATATCCATCCGAAGCGGAGATGATCAGTTTATACTCGTAGTTGTCCAAACCGTTAAAGACCATCTCGAAACGGCTCACGCCCTCAACGACATTCCCGAACTCATCCAGCATAGGGTTACCCTGCTCAAACCAACGGTATTTGTTATACTCATTCGTAGGCCTAACCGTGAAGCCAATATACTTGGAATCAACTCCGTAGCAGCCCCAATAACGCACCGTATCGCCCGTCTTCTTGCCTGTCATCCTGGAGTGCACGACCAAATGGGTATAGACCACCGAATCGCACTCCCCCGCTCCATTGTCAATGGTGCGGGACAAATCGTAGGAAGAACCACTCGCATAGGTGTTACCGTCACTCCACGTGTACTGACTGACACCACAGACCACCACCGTGTCATACCTGAAGAAGGAATTATCCTCCTTGACCGTAAGCAATGCGGCGCCCACCTCGGCAGACTCGCCAGGCGCCGAGAATGTATGTCCATGCCATACGACAGGGAAGTATTTCGCGCAGACAAACGTGTCTCGAACAATCGCATACATCTTGCCTTCCACCTCCGAGGCACGTTCCACTGAATAATCAACGGAGCAAGCATCCGACTCATTGCCGGAGAGATCTTTCACCTTCCAGTACAACGTCCTATCCGTTTGCGTGAACACATTCAGATTGAAGGTCAAACCATTGTATGGACTAAAATTCAAGCCATCATTGCTGAATAAGACATCAAACTCAGACTCGCATTCGCTGGAAGCGGCGCCCTTCACATCCGCCAGAGGAACGGAGAAACGCACCTCGCCATTCACGGAATCCGCCACCGCCACAAAACGACTGTCGACAGATATACTGTCACATACCAACGTAGGAGGAGTAAGATTCTTCACTCTGATAATCTGAGGATTGACCGTCTCATCCGCCAAAGTGGTATCCGGCGCATTGACCACCACCCTCCAATGCAACTGCGTCTTGTCAACGACACCGCTAAGCGACGGTTGGTCCGCAAGGTTCACCCATTCGCCACCGTCCACCCGATAGTAAACGACCGTATCGACCGCATTGGTGGCATTGTAGACATACTGAGGGACCAACGAGGTCAAATCCAACGTCCGCAAAGCACATCCGTCATTGGCGGCACTATCAATAGGGGAGACGGCCTCATAGACCATCAATGAATTATTGCTTTTCACCACAAGGTTCAAGGCGTAGACGCTATCGCACCCATTCGCATTCGGCTGGTGGAATCCCTCCACACGTACACTTTTGTCATAGGTGACCCCGTTTCTCCATGTATACGGCTCCGTCGACACGATCGTCTCCTCCACATAGTAGGAACTGTCGATGCGCACGGTAAGCAAAGCAGCACCCACCTCGGCACGTTCGTCCGCATAGGTGAAAGTGTGTCCATGCCATACGAAAGGCAAATCGCCCGCACAAAGCAACGTGTCACGGACAATCGCGTATTTCTTCGAAGAGACCTCCGTATTACGCTCCACACCATACTCGACCTCACAGATAGAAGACTCATTACCCGCAAGGTCAGCGACTCTCCAATATACCGTAGACGTAGGTTGTGTGAAGACATTCAAAGGGAACGCCTCTCCATTGTATTCCGAGAAGGATAGCCCATCTGTGCTGGCATAGAGGGTGAAGTCTGAGGAACAATTGTCGGAAGCCGCCGCCTTCACAACGTCAGGAGCGACACTGAACGTCACCCTACCCATCACGGAGTCCGAGACAGGCGCCAATAAACCATTCGCGGCGATACGCTCACAATCAAAGGTCGGTGCGACCGCGTCACTCAAGCGAATCACCTGAGGCAAAGCGGTCTCGTCCGAGACAAAGCTATGATCGTCCGTGGTGATATCCACACGCCAGTAAAGGGATGTGCCGTTCGTCACGTGAGAAAGGAACGGTGCGGAGGCGAGCTCTACCCATTCCCCGCCATTCACTTTGTAGTAAACGGTCGTATCCACAGCGTTATCCGAACTATAAACATAGCCTGGCATCAACGTGGAGAGATCCAGCACGGACAAAGCGCACTGTTCATTCATGGCGCTATCGATAGGCGAAACAGGGTCGTCCACGCTCAGGTTGCTAGGGTTCTTTATCGTCAGGCGCAGCGTGAAGACGCTATCGCAAGCATTCGCATTCGGCTGATGGTAATCCTCCACCACAACACTCTCCGTATACGTGACGCCGTCACGCCAAGTGTACGGTCCGAAATTCACCACCCTCTCCGTAACGAAGAAGGAGCTGTCCACTTTCACGGAAAGCAATGCGGCACCCACCTCAGCCTGCTCACCGTCATAGGTGAACGTATGTCCATGCCAAGAGAGAGGCAACGAGCAGACCATCGTGTCACGCACGATCGCATACATCTTGCCGTTCACCTCCGTGGCACGTTCCACCTCATACTTAACCGGGCAGACATCGGATTGGAGTCCGCTGTTGTCCTCCACCTTCAAATAAGCGGAAAAAGAAGGAGCATCGAAGACATTCAACACACCCGTATAATCTTGGAAATCGATGAAGGTGACACCATCCAAACTGGCAAGCACCTTCAAGGAAGAGGAGCAGTTGTCGGAAGCGGCAGAGAGCACATCATCAACAGGGACGGAGAAAGGAACGATTCCATTGACAGAATCGGACACAGGGATAACCTGTTTGCCCTTGGAGATGTCACTGCAAGAGAGCACAGGATTCTGGTCGTCCTGAAGCACAATGACCATAGGGCTATCCGTATCGTCCCGAAGCACACTTCCCGCATTCGTGCGTACCACGACACGCCAATATACCTTATCCCCAGGGGCAACATCCGACAAGACAGGCGTCGTGGCGAAGTCCACCCAAGGGCCATCATTCAAGCGATACGAGTAGGTAGTATCCCTACCCTGCTTAGAACAGTATGAAATGATAGGGCGATAAGGCGTCAGATCCAAGGATTTCAGGAAGCAGCCATTATTCGGCACACTATCCTCCATGCGATCCACAACATTATCGATGTAAAAATCATAGTTGACCAAAGCGCCGAAGACTGTCGTGTCAGGACATAGGCCATCCGGAGTCGAGGCGATGAAATAATATTCCATGTCATAATCGCCTACCACCGCGGTATACGTATTCGACGTGCCCAGCAAAGCGCCCGAAAAGCTCTGCCATTTGAA
The DNA here is from genome assembly GCA_017649635.1 of Paludibacteraceae bacterium. GTDB lineage: Bacteria > Bacteroidota > Bacteroidia > Bacteroidales > Paludibacteraceae > UBA1181. The sequence goes on from JAGCGM010000063.1 coordinate 33,199, forward strand.
GGAGGTGCGTCCGGTAGCGCTCGGGTCGAACGAGAAGGTCACCTCCTCACCCGTGCAATCAATTTTATTCTGTATCTCCTCCGTCAAGGAAGATTTGTCGACAGGAGGATAAACCGTAAGGTCAAGCGTGACGATCGTATCGCACTTCCCGTTTCCCTTTATCGTGTCCTTAGCGGTGTGGTTGCTTTCCGTGTAAGTCTTGCCGTCAATCCACACAAACGGTTCGCCGCAAGAGATGCGGGTATCCGTCTTCTCGCAATAATCCTGTATCACCTCGGTAGCGCCCATGTCTACCGCCGGACCAGACACGCGGACTCTCCCGAAATAGTCCACATCCGTGATGCTGGAGATGGCAGAGGTATTACCCGCATCCACACACGGAGACTCCTTCCGCAGGGAATAGTCTGAATTCAACAGCGGATTGGCGGAGATATTACCCCTACCCGAGTAACCACCCTGCACGCAGGAATAGGTCACATTGGCTTTGTTGAATATGGATCCGCCGTTTCCGTATATGATGCAATTGGTGATCTTACAATTGTTGTTGGAGGAATTGACCGCATAACGGTTATTCGAAGAACCCGAGCGGGCGTTGTTCCCCACCACCGTACAGTTGATCATGTCGCCACCATTCAGGTTCACCGCCGAAACGTTCGAATCATCCAACACATTCGAGGCGACCACCACATTAACCAGACGTCCGCCTGAGTTTACCAACACCACGCCGATAGAAGGCTCCGACGAGGTATTCTTCGTGATCAAACCACCGATCAAAGTACCCGAAACCGCTATAGGAGCGGCATCCGAACTGTTCCGGATGACAGAACCGTTCAGTTTCAACACCGCACCGCTATTGACGGAGACATAGTGGCTATAGTATGAGTTGTATGTAGTGGAACTAATATTATCACAATCCAACACGACATTCAGGAACTCGACCTCAGTGTTCCCATTGACATAAATGCTTGTGTTCGAAATGTGGAATTCAAAGAAAATGAAATTTATAATGGAGGCTTTCCTCTTTATGGCATAACCGTTCCTGGACATCACCACCACGCTCCGCGAGAAACTAAGATCTTCATTCAGGGTCACATCACTGAGCAGCAGCACCGTATCCCCCCGCTGTGCGGCATTCACCGCACCGGTAATGTCAGTATACGTAGCACCAGAGCCCGACGTACCGACTGTTATCGTACGACCATACGAAGGAGAGATAGACCACAAAATGCACGCAACTATCCCTAAAAATATTTTTAATCCCTTTGTTTTCATAATCACTTTTCATATTTCGCGTCATTCACCGACGTTCCAAATCACAAATTTATGAAGAAATCCGACATCAGCAACACAACGATTTAATCTAAATAACCTCAAAGATGGAAAAAAATCTACAATACACCAACATTTATTAACATTTTTTTAAGGCGAGCCTGCGGATGCCACGGAAACAAGGAGAACACGGTGTTGAAAAATTGTCAGGAAAAAGTTAAAAACAGGTTGAAATCGTGTTGGGGAACGAAGGAAGAAAAAGGGGATGAGCTTATGGAAGCGCATCCCCTACTATATGAATAGATTGTAAATCCTACATGTTCATACCTCCACAGCAGTGGATAACTTGGCCAGAAACATACGAAGAGAGGTCTGACGCCAAGAAAACAGCGACGTTAGCCACATCCTCAGGTGTACCACCTCTTCTCAACGGAATAGTATCCGTCCATTGCTTGCGCACTTCCTCAGACAACTGCATCGTCATATCCGTCAGGATGAAACCTGGAGCGATACAGTTCGCGCGGATACCACGGGAACCCAACTCCTTCGCGGTGGACTTAGCCAAGCCGATCATACCGGCCTTCGAAGCGGAATAGTTGCATTGTCCAGCATTGCCGGAAACACCCACCACAGAACTCATATTGATGATGCTACCACCACGCTGACGCATCATGATAGGCGCACACGCATGGATGAAGTTGAACGCGGACTTCAGGTTCACCGTCAAGACAGCGTCCCATTGAGCCTCCGTCATACGCAACAACAATGTATCCTTCGTGATACCTGCGTTGTTCACCAAGATATCGATGCTTCCGAAATCCTTCTGGATCTGCTCCACCACCTTATGTGTCTCCTCGAAATCAGCGGCATTGGAAGCATATCCCTTAGCCTTCACGCCCAAAGCGGCGATTTCAGCCTCAGTCGCTTTCCCAAGCTCATCTATCTTCAAATCTGTGAATGCTATATTGGCACCCTCACTGGCAAACTTCAGCGCGATTGCCTTTCCAATACCTCTGGCCGCTCCAGTGATAAGAGCAGTCTTTCCATTTAACAATCCCATAATTATATTTTTTAGTTATTAATCTATCGCAAAGATATGAATTTATTTCCAATCTCCATTTCGCTTAATCAAATCAATCAGCCTATCGACCGCTTCCTCCTCCGGGATGAGTTTCTCCACGCAGGTCTGCCCCTTGTAAAGGTTCACCTTACCCTTCGAGGACCCCACATACCCGTAGTCGGCATCGGCCATTTCGCCCGGACCGTTCACAATGCAGCCCATGATGCCAATCTTCAATCCTTTCAGATGGGAAGTCTTGGCTTTGATCTGCGCGATGGTGGATTGCAGGTCGAACAACGTACGTCCGCAGCTCGGACAGGAGATGTACTCCGTCTTGCTAACCCGCACGCGCGAACCCTGAAGAATACCAAACGAGAGGGAAAGCACCTGCGTCTGAGGCACATTCGGCGCCTCAATCCACAAACCGTCTCCCAATCCATCGATAAAAAAGACGCCAAGGTCAGCCGCCGCCTTAATCTGCAAATCCTCTAGGTTGGCGTCATCATACGTACGTTTCAGCACGACCGGATTACGCACCCCATCGGCAAGCAAGGCATGGAAGAAAGCGCGTTGCTCTCCCACCCCGTTCCGGTGGTTAGTCGTCAAAATAAACACCGTACGCTCATCCACCGCATCCCTGACCTCCTTGGAATAATCCGTGTACGAGAGCTGCAGGAACTTCAATGGAGAGGCGTCGGAGCGCAAAGCCGAAAGTTGGTTCACGTCATAAATCGTTCCGCCTCCCATACGGTCGCCATCCAAGCAAAAATCAGGAGCCAACCCGTTCGAAGAGACGGAGGAGGACATCATCACGACAGGAAGCGACTCCCCGCCGATATTCCCCACACCAAACGTCGCTCTGCGGGCATATTGGAACGGATTGACCTTGCCGGAATCCTTCGCCGAAATCTTCGCATGGCCAGTCCTGCCTGAGATATAATCCACCAACTTGCGGGCCACAGGAATCTCATGCTCAGGCGCCTCGCTCAACGAGACACGTACCGTATCACCGATACCATCCGCCAACAAAGCGCCAATGCCTAGAGCGGACTTCACCCTGCCATCCTCGCCATCGCCCGCCTCGGTAACACCCAAATGCAAGGGGAAAGCGAGGTTCTCGGCACGCATCGCGGCCGTGAGCAAACGAACCGTCTGCACCATGACCACCGTATTGGAGGCCTTGATGGAGATCACCACATCGCTAAAGCCATCCTCCCTACAGATACGGAGGAACTCCATGCACGACTCCACCATGCCCCGAGGCGTGTCACCGTACCGAGACAAGATCCTATCGGACAACGAGCCGTGGTTCACCCCGATCCTCAAAGCGGTGTGATGTTCCCTGCATATACGCAACAAAGGGAGCAAGCGGTTCTTTATCTTCTCCAACTCCTGTTGGTACTCTTCGTCCGTATAATCGAAATGCTGAAGCGTATGTACCCTATCGACAAAGTTTCCTGGGTTGATTCGTACCTTCTCAACATATTGGGCGGCCACCTCGGCGGCTGCCGGGTTGAAGTGGATATCGGCCACCAAAGGAGTGTCGCAACCCTTTTCGGACAAAGAGCGACGGATAAGTTTCAGACTCTCCGCCTCCTTGACGCCTTGGGCGGTAAACCGCACCAACTCGCCACCTGCGGCCACGATGCGCAACGCCTGGTCCACACTGTTTTCTATGTCGTTCGTGTTGGTATTGGCCATAGACTGGACACGTATCGGGTTCGAACCACCCAACTCCAGTCCGCCTATGTGCACGACAGAAGAGCGTCGTCTCCTATAGTTGAACAAATCGTCAGATTCCAAATATTCCATAAGCACCAATGAAAAAAAGATTTCACACATTTCTAAGACGGAAATGTGTGAAATCCTATTATAAAATCCGAAAAACAGAATTATTCGTTACTAATCCCTTTTTCATTCAGCCACCTTAGCCACATCTTTCGAGCTAGACTTCCCGTCTGCAGGAGCATGTCCCTCTTTCTTGTCATTCTTAGGCAAGAAACGATGAGCGATAGGAGCCGCGATGAACCATGAAGAGTAGGTTCCCACAATCACACCGACCAACATGGCGAAGATAAAGCCACGGATCGTGTCACCGCCGAATACAAAGATGATCAACAACACCACCAACGTACTCATAGACGTACTGAACGTACGGCTCAAGGTGGAGTTCAAGGCATCGTTGAACAACTTATGGCTTTCACGGGTCGCGAAGTTTCTACGGAACTCACGGATACGGTCGAAGATGACCACCTTATCGTTGATGGAGTAACCGATGACCGTCAAGATAGCGGCGATGAACGACTGATCCACCTCCATGGAGAATGGCATGATATTCTTCAACAAGGAGAATATACCCATGATGAACAACGTATCGTGAACCAAAGCCGCAACCGCACCCAAGCTGAACGACAGGTTACGGAAACGAATCAAGATGTAGAGACCGATAACCAACACAGCGATCAACACCGCGAAGATAGCGGAAGTCTTGATATCGTCTGCCATTGTAGGGCCCACCTTCTGGGAGCTCTGCAAACCATATGTAACAGAGCCGTCCTCATTGTCCGCAGCGAATCCGCCTTCAGCCGTACGGACATATCTGCTCAAGAACATATCCTTCGTCACACCGTCAGCCAAATAAGACTTAACGCCCTCGTAAACCATTGATTCAATCTCATCGTCGATATTATCGGAAGTCTCCATGATCTTGTAGTTCGTGGAGATTCTCACCTTGTTGCTTTCACCGATGGTGATCACGCTCACATTATCGAACACATCCCTCAATTGGGAAGCCATCTCCGCCGTATTGATCGGTTGCTCGAAACGGACGATGTAGTTACGTCCACCAGAGAAATCGATACCCGATTTCAATCCGGAAGTAAGGAGCGAAACCAAACCAACGACCAAAATGATTGCGGAGCCGATCATGAACTTCTTCGCCTTTCCGATGAAATCGAAGTTCACATTCTGCAAGAAATCCTTCGTGAAAGAAGTGCAGAACGGCAAAGACTCCATCACCTCAGGTTTCTTGCTACTCAAGAAATCGAAGATCAGACGGGAGATGAACACGGCAGTGAACAAAGAGCAAAGCACACCGATGATCAACGTCGTGGCGAATCCCTTGATCGGACCCGTACCGAACGCGAAGAGGATGATACCCGTCAACACCGTAGTGATGTTGGAGTCGATGATCGCGCTCAACGCATTGCCGTAACCATCAGCCAAAGCCTTCTTGATAGGACTACCGTTTTTCTTCTCCTCACGTATGCGCTCATAGATCAACACGTTCGCGTCGACAGCCATACCGAGCGTCAAGACGATACCGGCGATACCAGGCAACGTCAAGACAGCCTTGAAGGAGGCCAGGACACTGAATATGAAGAATACATTGCACAACAATGCGAAGTCAGCCACAAGGCCAGGGATCAAACCGTAGTAGAAGATCATGTAGATCAACACGAGGATGAAAGCCACGATGAAGGAGATGAGACCCGCATTGATAGCCTCTTGACCCAAAGAAGGACCAACGACATCCTCTTGAACGATATGTGCAGGAGCAGGCATCTTACCAGACTTCAACACATTGGCCAAGTCCTTCGCCTCCTCCATGGTGAAGTTACCAGTGATTTGGGAACGACCGCCCGTGATCTCACAGTTAACGTTCGGGAAAGAGTAAGCGTAACCATCCAATACGATAGCGACGCTCTTGTTGATATTTTTCTTCGTCAAGTCAGCCCATTTCTTAGCGCCTTCCTGATTCATCTCCATGCTAACCTCAGCGGAAGAACCATATTGACTAATATCCGCGCGGGCGTCAGTGATGACGGAACCGTTCAACGGAGCCTTACCGTCCCTTCTAGCGCTATTGATGGCGATCAACTGGACATTGAGACCCGCCTCGTCGATTGCCTTAACCGTCCAAACCGGACGCAAGCTAGCAGGAATGAGGCGTTTTTCACGCGCCAATCTGAAGTAGCTCATCACCTTCGCGGTATCCTTCACCTCAGCGACACCGATAACCGGGCCTCTGCCGTCAGGACGTTGGATTTGCTTCAAGATGGCAAAGAGCGGATTCTGTTTCTTGAACTCCTCGAGGCTCATATTCTCCGCACTCGCGTCAAGCGAATCCGAAGCAGCGGCGGCAGCGATAAGGCTATCCGCAATAGACATGGCGACAGTATCCTTCGTGGTGTTCTCAGCCGTTTTCTCCTGTGCGCTCTCATTCTCAGACTTCTTGGATGCTGAAGCTTCCATATCCTTAGCCATGTTGTTCACAGCTTGGAGATACTCATAAACCTCAGAATAGTCGAAAGTCTCCCAGAATTCAAGATCCGCAGTTCCCTGCAACAGTTTACGCACACGCTCTGGCTCCTTCACACCCGGCATCTCGATCAAGATACGTCCGGCGATATCCAACTGCTGGATATTAGGTTGAACCACACCGAAACGGTCGATACGGGAACGGAGCACATTGAACGAGTTGTCAACGGCCGCCTTCACTTGCTCCTTAAGAGCGGAAACCACCTCACGATCCTCCGGAGTGGAGGTGAACTTGTCCTTAAACTCGTATGAGAACAGGTAGAACAACGGTTTACCTGGGTTCGCCTCTTTATAAGCCTCTGCGAAAAGGTCCACAAAATCCTTCTGTGTGTTGAGTTGTTTCTCTTTCGCCAACTTCATCGCTTTGTCAAACTCTTCGGTGTTGGCCTGGCTTCCTGCCAAAGACTTGATGATGTCGGCAACGGACACCTCCATCACCACGTTCATACCGCCCTTCAAGTCCAAACCCAAGTTCAACTCATTCTCGCGGCACTCCTTCAACGTGTAGCCCAACCAAACCTTCTGACCCGCAAGAGAGTCGAGATATCCGTTGTATTCTTCTGTACCTTCGCCATACATCTTGGCCGCCTTATGCTCATAATGAGTAGTCACAAGGCTAAACGAAAGGTAGAAGAGGCACGCGAATGCGAAAAGCACCGCAATCAACTTTACAAATCCTTTGTTTTGCATTTTAATAACAGTTAATTATACTTAATTTTAAATTTATTTTTCACATTAACGGACTGAATCATTGGGCCAAAAGCAAACCCACTTTCAATCGGAGCGCAAATATAGTTATTTTTGTTTTATTTCACACGCCAAAAATAAACGGATTTTTCGAAAAAAAATTGAGTTGAGCGAGCTTTCCGCCTTCCAACTCGCCACAAGATGCGGAATAATAGGGCAAAAAAGAAGAGGAGGCGCCAGGATTTTACCCGACCCCTCCTCTATATGGACACGGAAATGGAACCGTTATCAGAACTCCACCTTTGGCGCCTTATTAGCACCATACTCCGACTCGAAGTATGAGCGTGTGCTCAATCCAAAGATTCCGCCCAAAATATTATTCGGGAACGTGCGAAGTTTCATGTTGTACTCTTTAGCCGTCTCATTGAACACACGGCGGGACTCCGCAATGCGGTTCTCGGTACCTTCCAACTGCGCCTGCAATTCGCCGAAACGAGTCACTGCCTTCAAATCAGGATAGGACTCCGCCACAGCCAACAATTTACCCAATGCGCTCGAAACGCCCTGCTGTGCCTCCTGGAACTTCGCCAAATCCTCCGGTGTGATGTTTGAAGGATCGATCGTGATGGAAGTAGCCTTGCTTCTCGCCTCGATTACAGCCGTGAATGTTTCCTGCTCATGCTTCGCATAACCCTTCACCACCTCAACTAAGTTAGGGATAAGATCCGCACGACGCTGATACTGAGTCTCCACATTACCCCATGCCGCGGTCACCTTCTCGTCCAACTGGACCAAGGAGTTGTAGGCACTGATGCACCAAACCGCAAGGACAGCCACAACCGCGATTAAAATTATCGTACTCTTTTTCATGTTACTTGTAATTATTAATTTGTACTAAAATGATTACATATTATTCTCTTGGAAGAGGGGCTTAGAAACGAGATCCTGCGCCGCCGCCGCCGAAATGGCCACCACCGAAATGGCCGCCGGACGACCCACCGCCGAATCCTCCACCGAATCCACCGCCGAATCCGCCGCCATAGCCTCCCGACCTGCGGGTGGTGCTGGTCGATTTATATATAGTACGCAAGCGGGTCGTCTCCTCGCCGCACTTTTTGCACACATACGTATCCTTATACTTCACCAACGTCTTGTCGGAGTAGACCTTCTCGCTTAGAGTCAGCTTCAGCGAATGCTTGCCGCAATTAGGGCACTTCTTGTTTTTCCACCACGTATATATGGCGATGAAAGGGAAAAGGAGAATGCTGCCTAGGAATAACAGGATTTCGAAGAGGGACAAATCTTCCGATTCCTCCTCCCAGGTCATGGAACCCTGCAAAGTGGCATAGACGGCGCGCACACCCATCGTCATACCTTTAGACCAATTCCCTTCCGCAAAATAAGGTTTCATATATTCATTCTGTATTCTCTTGCAGATCGCGTCAGGCAAGTATCCTTCAAGCCCCGAGCCTGTTGTGAACTGCACACACCGCTCCTGCGTGGAGAGCAGGATGACCAACCCATTGTTCAGAGAGGACTTTCCCACCCCATATTTTTGTCCAAGGCGGATAGCGGTCTCGTAACAGTCCTGGTTCGCGAGGGAGTCCACCGCGACAACGACCACCTCAATGCCCGTGGAGTCCTCCAACCGGCCCAACAAGGCATCCATCACCGCCACGGAGTCCCAAGACAAAATATTCTCCGGATTGCAAACATAACGGGACGCGTCCTGAAGGTGGACCATCTCAATATTCGCGACGCCATACTGCTTCGCATGGAGTCCGATAAAGGATAGTAAGACAATGAATGTAGATAAAATTTTTTTCATTCCCTTTTTTGTCATTATGCTTCATACAAATATAGGAGAAAAGAAGGATTCTCGCAACAGATATACGAATAAAAAAAAGGGGTCGGAAAAATCCGGCCCCTTGAAAATTAAAAATTAATTACTTTTTTTCTTATTCAGCCTCTGAATCAGAAGTAGGAGCCGTAGCAGACTCCACTTGTCCTGTCAACTGAGATTTCGCGACTGCCTCTTCTCTCGGATATACCGCAGCACTAGCTATACTCAACACAACCACCACACACACCAAGAACCAAGTCGCTTTCTCCATGAAATCAGTAGTTTTCTTTACGCCCATGATTTGATTCTGAGCTTGAAAACTTGAAACCAAGCCTCCACCTTTAGAGTTTTGCATCAATACTGCGCCAACCAAAATAATGGAAGCAATCACAACAACAATCGTAATAAACGTAAACATTTTTTATAACTTATTTGTTTAAATTTTCTATCAGTCTCTCAAAGAACCTGATTTGGTCTGCAAAGTAAATGCTTTTTTCTGGATTTTTCAAACTTAACTGCCTAAATATTTTTATCGCCTTGTCAAACTTCCTTTGTTTGATATAGATTTTGGCTAATGTTTCCGTAAGGCAAGTCGTTTCTTCTTGCTGATTTTCAACCGGTTCCGGAAGTATCGGCGCTGGTTCGACCGGAGCGTCGCTGACGTTATATTTTTTTTCGTCAATCGACTCCCTCGAACATATAAATTCGTCAATCAGGCTCTGTCCACGCATCTCTTTCACCTTCCCGTCCGTCTCGATTGGCTTCAGATCGTTCAGCAACTCGGTCATGTCCGTTATATATGTAGGAGATGGCACGACACGGGACGGCTGTTTTTCCGGCTCCGGAAGAGGCTCCGGCTCCACGGCAGGCTTCGCCACAACCTCGGGTTCTTCCTCCTCGGGCTGAATAAGCACCAATTGGAAGAGTGCGTTTCTGTCAGCGGCATAAAGGGACGTCTTCCTGAGTTCCTGGTCGAAGCGGAAATCCCCCAAGTTATGGAGGCCCTTCAAATAGAGCAGACGGAAGGTCTGGGCATACGGGAAACGTTCCATGTTCTCCCGAAGGTCCTTCAGGTGGCGCTCGGAAACGCGTCCGGGATGTTCCATTAACGATATGAGTTCACTTGCGGTCATCTTCTTACCAATTGGCTACAGTCGCATTGAATATTTGGCTGACGATATCCTCGATCAGCAATCCGTTGAGTTCACCCTGCACCTGGTCGATCGTGTACTGGTTGGAGAACGTTTGGTAGGAGGAGAAGGTCTTCTCGAAGCTCTCCGTGGAATTGACCCTGTTCACGAAACGGACAGAGACCGACATCTGCAGACGGGAGTCCACAGCCTCACCGGAGGAGTTCACACCGCTGGAGACCACATTATAGCCCGTGATGTCTCCTGAAATCTGCAAATCCGCGTCATGGTCCACGAAACGGAGTGCGGTCTTGGAGGAGAACTCCTCCTTCAACTTCTCCGTGAAGTCCGAGGACAACGAAGCATAGACCAGCGGCGCCCTATTCGGGAACTCGTCGATGCTGATCGTCTTCACGACCGTATAATCAATGGACGAGCCATTGAACTTATAGGATATCTTGCAGGAGACGACCGCCAGCAAGAGCGGGGCCACCAACGCCAAGAGAAAATATTTCCTTTTATTCCAAGCCATATTGTTTGATCTTTCTATACAACGTGCGCTCGGAGATCTTCAAATCCTGCGCCGCATATTTCCTTTTATTATTATGTTTCTCCAATGCCTTCTTGATCATATCCTTCTCCGCGTCCTCCAGGGAGAAATTCTCCTCCACATACTCCTCCATGTCCTGGATGTCGCGATGCGCCTTGATCTGCGTCACCGAAGGAGAGGAAACAGGGGTAGTCTGCACCCCTTGTTCAGGCTGGAAACTGGTCTCCAACCCCTGCACGTCATCGATGGAGTGGCGGATATCACGGTAGCCATGCATTTCAGGTTGCGCCATCTGCATATCCTCGACATGCATGCCGGCGCCCCGCATAATATCATTCACCAACTTCTTCAAATCGTTCATGTCCTTCTTCATGTCGAACAACACCTGATAGAGGATCTCCCGCTCGCTGTTGAACGACTTATCGCCCGACGCGGGAGTGACCATCGGCAAATTAGAGCCCACCGCCTGGGCAGGCAGATAGGAGAGCAGCGTCTCCTTCGAGATCTCACGGTCCGTCTCCAGCACGGAGATCTGTTCCGTCACGTTCTTCAACTGGCGGACATTGCCGGGCCATGGGTAATGGAGCAAAAGCATCCTAGCCTCCGCGGACAACGAGACGGCCGGCATCTTGTACTTCTCCGCGAAGTCCGTCGCGAACTTGCGGAACAGCAAATAGATATCGTCCCCGCGCTGGCGGAGCGGCGGAACCGAAATAGGCACCGTGTTCAATCTATAATACAAATCCTCGCGGAATCGTCCCTCCGATATGGCGCGGGACATATCCAGATTAGTGGCGGCAACCACCCGCACGTTGGTCTTGTAGACCTCCGACGAACCCACCTTCATGTATTCGCCAGCCTCCAAGACACGGAGGAGCCGCACCTGCGTGGAGAGAGGCAACTCACCCACCTCGTCCAAGAAGATGGTGCCACCGTTCGCCTCCTCGAAATATCCTTTTCTGTCTGACGTGGCGCCCGTAAAAGAGCCCTTGACGTGTCCGAAGAGCTCAGAGTCTATCGTACCCTCCGGGATGGCGCCACAGTTCACCGCGATGTACTTGTTATGCTTCCTCGCGCTGTACTGGTGGATAATCTGCGGGAACCTCTCCTTGCCCACACCACTCTCTCCCGTGACCAGCACGGACAAGTCGGTGGAGGCCACCTGCACAGCCACGTCAATCGCCCGGTTCAATGCGGAGTCAGCCCCCACAATGCCGAACTTGTTTTTCACACTTTGTATTTCACTATTGTTCATCATGATTGTCCCCGTCTTACAGACAACCACAAAAATACAACTTTCATATGGATTTCTCCCTAAAAAAGATTACATTTGTATTTCGATAAACATTTTTTAAGACATGGGAAAAATAATATCAACGACTAACGCGCCAGCCGCCATCGGGCCTTATAGTCAAGCGGTCTGGGCTGGCGACACACTATATTCATCCGGGCAAATCGCCATCGATCCCGCCACGGGCAACCTCGTCGGACCATCCATCGAGGAGCAGACGAAACAGGTGATGAAAAACATCGGGGAGATCCTGAAAGCAGCCGGTCTCACCTACACCAACGTCGTGAAAACCACCGTATTCATCACCGACATGGCAAGTTTCGGCACGGTGAACCAGATCTACGGGGAGTATTTCAAGGAGAATGCGCCCGCAAGATCCTGCGTGGAAGTGAAATCACTGCCCAAAGGAGCCCTGATCGAAGTGGAGGTGATAGCAGGCAAATAAGCCGGCGCTCTTCCCTTCCGACAGTAGTTCAATCGCATTTTAACATATAATATATAGACGACAAACGTGCCTTGGCCAACATCTTGGGCGAGGTGGAATATTTATGCACATTCATTGCGCCCACACATACATGTTTCCACAAGGCAACACCCCCAAATTCATCCCAATATTTTTTCTTTTTGAAAAATCAATTATATTTGTGCGTTTTTGAAAGACATTATTCATATATATATTCAAACTCACAAGACAAATGAAGTGTTTATTTAGGGTCATCTTTTTACTTACAATGTTTTCTTGCCTATCCATTGGCGGTATACGATCGCAAGGCACACTGGTTTTTGAGATTTCCGACGCGAATAACAAAGCAGTATCCGACCTTCCCATCAATGTATACCAAGGGGGAAAACTGTACAAGAGTTACATCACGGGCAGCGATGGACGTGTAGTGGACTCCTCGTTTCCCGCAGGTTCCTACACCTATAGTTTCGAATACGGTGATTTGAACAAGGACACCTTCAGCGTCGTGGACAGCAAATACAGATGGATCAATCTGGATTACAGAATATTACAGATATCCTTCAAGGACGATTTGGGAGAGACGCTAAGCGACAAGAGGGCGACCGTATACAAGATAAACGCTGACAATTCACAAACGCTCATCGGCGAAAAATATTCAGACCAAACCGGTTCCCTCCAGTTTTTATTACCCAAGGGGGACTATTTGTTCAGCACATTCAAGGGGGATTCGATCATCCATTTGGAGGACGAGAACGTCAATTCAGAGGTGGAGGTCTCCAGCGGACAAATCACCCACTCCTTCCACTTCGGATTCATGAAGCAAACCCAGAAGCAGACGTCCGAGGGCACAATAACGGAACAGAATGAAATCGCCATCCTGACAAAAGAGTTCGAAGTGACTTTCCTCGGGGAAGACAGCGTCTACCATTACGGTTCCGCGGACGTGGCTTCCTCCCCGACGGACATGAACATCAGCGGGTACTACAGGGCAAAGAGGTCGAGCACACCTATCTCCCTATGCGCCGGCACCTTCCGTGTCTCCGTGGAGACAAAAGATTACGGGCGGTTGACCGACACGATTGTCGTGGATGACAACATGCCGCTGACAGGGAACATCCACTACTTCATCATCAAGGATAAATCCAGCACAAACATCGATGACCCGAACGAAAACCCAAACATCGATGACCCGAACGAAGGAGGCAATGAGGAAGAAGAAGACGAAGATATATTCCTCGTCACCGTGTTAGTGTTATCCTCAAAGGATAGCGTCACCCCTGTAGAAAGGATTCCTATCATTCTGGAGAATCCGACAGGAGGGGCCAAAATCGGTATGCTGACAAACGCTATTGGAGAGGCCGTATTCAACACGAAAGGAACAATCAACCTCTATGCTTTGAATGACACCATCCAAGGACTTGAGATAACGCAGGATACCATCATCACCATGTATACGGACCTCAGTAAAAATGTCAAGAAGATCTACTTCGAATTCTTCTACGGCAATGAAAAATTCGAGCCGACCTCCATCAAAGACATCGTGATATGGGACTCCCACTACAGCGACGTATACTTCAGATACCCTTCCACTTTCTCGGAAGAGACAGGAGAATACAAAATCAGGGACTCCATCATAATGTCCGCAGGCACCTTCACCTACAGTTTCTATCTCTCAGAGAAGGGCTACGACCAACGAATCAACAAGAGTCTGACCATAAAAAAGTCTGACACGATTGTCCGCGCCACAACGAAACTAACACCATACCATAAGCTTACCGTCGTTTTATTAGACGCCTTTGGGGAAAGTTTCCACTCCCGCCAATACATCCAGCAGATTGTCGGCATTAGCAAGAGGGAGCTCTTGACGGACAGCACAGGTATATACACTGGATCTTTCCTGGAAGGGAACTACACCTTCGGAGCGTTCGATCAAACCCAATCCTTCATGCTCACAAGCGACACGACCATCTACTTCAAGGCGCCATTCGACAAAAAGGTATACTTCCAATTCATACACGACGGGAAATTAGTGTTCCCTCAAATCATGAACATGGACGTCAGCAAGGCTGACAGCACCAAATACTGCAGGCTAAAATCAGACTCCGTCGGGTCCTACAAAGGGTATAATAACGTGTGGGCATTCCGTGAACCAGCCATCTGCGACACGGGCAAGTATTTCGTGACATATGAATTGAAAGACTATGATTTCAGAGGTGTACACTCCCGCACCTTCGAAATACCAACGAACACGTCCCGCAATGACACGACGATATACATCGTGGTGCCTGTGAAACGAACAGTCACCATCACCGTCAAGGACGCCAACCTGAATCTGTTACAAGGCGTCAATGCCAACATATACAAATACGACGAGAACGGTGTATTGTCTAAGAGCACCTATTTCGACGACACATCGCACGAAGGTATCCGCACCAACACGAAGGGACAAGTCATCGACCTCCTGACGCCAGGACGTTACCAACTTAGGATCATCGACATCGTCAGGGATTTCATCGTCAAAGACTATGATCTGGACTTCGATGTGGTTTCCGGTGCCAAGATGTACGACGTCAAATATATCGTTCAGTATGAGGAAAGCAAAGAACCGGCCACCGACCTGCTACTAGACATAGAAAAGGCCGGAACGTTCTACAACTCCTCCTATACGGACGAAAATGGCATGGTGGAGATCTTCTGCGAGAAAGGCAGTTACTCCTACTTCCTGCACTACGGGGAAAGCCACAAAGGCAACTATGACTTGAAGGCGGACACCACCATCTACATCTACCTCGAGAACCCTGTCTTCATCGACTCCATGTACATCAACGGGTGCGTATGCGTCAGCCATGGCGACACGATAGACTTGAGCCTACGCATTCTGCCGGAGAACGCCACGATGAAAGAGGTGGAATGGGAGGTTGACAACCAAGCCTTGGCCAAGGTGACCAGCGACAACAAACTGATAATCAACAATATATCACTGGAAGGATTTTTCACATTGACCGCCAAAGCCGTCGACGAGGGCAAAAAGAGCGTTTCAAAGAGATATCACGTAGGAGCGGACTGCGGATCATCCTTCTCCCTCCGCTTCGTGGGAACCGAAGACTTGGATATGCCGGTCAGCTCCGACACAATCAACCTGCGCATAAGACCTGACGGGGCAGACAACTTCGAGCGTGTATTCTTATACCAAATCTCCACCGACTCCATCAATTGGAGCAACCTGTCGGAGCCTACGACGGACACCGTTGTATCGGTATCCACCGCCAACATAAGCAAATACGCATACCTCCGCGCGCTGGTCTCCTCCTCTAGAGAGGCGGTGCTCGATTTCGCCGGGACGGGCAACTCAACCTGCGGAGCGGACAAGATATCCAATTCACTCATCCTAAGGCACAACCAACTCGCCCCGTCCAATTGGGTCGATTCCATCTGCTCCAACCATGGTGATTTATATTTCTCCATCAACAAACAGGCGTTGGACAAGCTTCCGGAGGGATACCAAATCGAATGGGCGACAAAGAAATTAGGAGATGCGGAATACACGCAACTTGCGGGTATGAGCGGCAAAGACACGTTGAAAATCGCCTTCGACTCCACCTCCTTTGTCCGGATCGCCATCCAGAAGGATAGCAACATCCTGGTTTCATACGAGCAAAAAGTCTTCGTGGAGCAGTTACCGTCCATCTCACTGGCATCAAACAAGGATACCGTATGTCTTAACGACACTATCCTTCTCTCTGTCACCGTCAACAACGGACAAATCGGTTCCTACATATGGAGCACGGGCGAAATCGGGCAATCCATGGTCAAAGTGATCGCGCAAGACAGTTCCTATAGCGTAACCGCCCAATCATTCTACGGGTTATGCCCCGCCCTACATGACACTATCCACCTTGTGATAGACAAGCCTATCGACATACAAGTATACGCTGATCAGGCGACGATATGCGAGACACAAACGGGAGGGACCGTCCTCCGCGTGAACAAGATGGGCAACCGCATCGGCGGATTCACGTGGAGCGACCAATCCACAGCGGACACGTTGCGCGTCACGCCAAATCAGACAACCGCCTATACGGTGAAGGCATCCTCCCAATACGACAGATGTCCGCGCATCGAAAGGAGCACCTCCGTGGAGGTCCGCCAGGCGCTTTCGGTACAACTCTCCGCAGACGAGGACGACATCTGCCAGACAGGCACAGACTCCATCACATTGACGGCGAAAGCCCTTTCTGGCTCGAACTACCATTACATCTGGTGGGACAGCACAGAGACAGACGCGGCGGAGAGGACGATTTTGTTAGACAAAAGCGCCTCACCTTGGGTAATGATACGCGACAGTGTCTGCGAGGATTCCGAGAAAGACTTCGTACAGATACGCGTGGCTCATCCTTCGGAGACGAGCATCAAAACCACCACGAAAGTCTTCGAATATGGTTCCAGCATCAACTTAGTGGCAGAGACCACCGACCCTGTGCTTGGTCCATACACCTGGTACGCCATCGATGCCGACGGAGACGAGCAGACAGTCGCCACGACGGACAGCGCCTTCTGCATAGACTTCCCGAACGGGGATGTCTCCTACTACGTGCTGGTCGAGAATGGAGCATGTCCGATCATGGCGAGCGGTAAGATCTCCGCCCATCTGACGGACAACATCGTCATACCAACCATATTCACACCATACACAGCCGACGGCTTCAACGATGATTTCATGCCAGGCTATAAGGTCATCATCTACGACCGTTATGGAAACATCGTATGCAACTCCAAGAATGGATGGGACGGAACATATAGAGGCGACACAGCAGATCCGGGCGTATACATGTATGTCATCACGCTCAAGGACGGACGTGTCGTGAAAGGCACAATTGAAGTATTTAGAAAATAATGAATAAGGGAAAGATTATAAAGATGGAAAGGATTATTTTAACCTTATTGGCTACGGGAATACTGATGTTTTCCCAAGACGCGTTTTGCGACCAACGATTCAACTTTTCCAAAGGAGAAAACGTGGGAGAAGAGTCGCTTCTCTCCCCATACAAAAACGGTACCGCAATTTGTGTGCGCCATGATAGCACATTCATCGCCGAGTTGAACGAGGATGGATCCATTAAGACACTAACTTACACGGAAGAATTCTCCCGCATCAAACCTGACGGGCAGATCGCCTACTGCGACAAATCGGGGACGATATACTACTCGAAATCAGGCAAACTCTTCACCGCGAAACGAGACAAGAAGGGGAAATGGGTTGAAGACAAGTACATAAAAATCGCCGGTTCGGAGGTGGAAAGGGACAAATACCCAGGGTCGGTTTTGGCCTACGCCAACTGGAGATACAAACCTGACGATAACACAGTGATCCTGAATCCGACAATCAACGAGGACGGGACCGAGATGTATTTCGCCTCCAATATGACGGGCTCAAAGGACTTGGACATCTGGAAGGTAAAAAAAGAGTCGGACGGAGAATGGGGTGTTCCCACCAAAGTGGGCAGCAACATCAACACGGACGCGGATGAGAATTACCCATACATAAGGGAAGACGGGTCCCTCGTCTTCGCCTCCAACAAGAAAGTGGGCAACGCCAAACCCAAGAAAAAGAAATACAATATCTATGTGGCCGACGTAGACAAGCCAACCCCTGCCCGCACATACGCCGAAGAGAAAGACAAGGATTTGGAACAACTTGCCGCCACGGACACGGAGCAGGTTGAGCAGATAGAGGAGGAGACTAAAGACACCTTAGTGGCGGAGATTCCGGAAGAAGTTGCCACGGAAGAGAAACAGAGCGAAGAGCCACGTCCATCCTCCGACGAAGAGAAACTCAAGCAGATGATGGATGAAATAGCGCGCGTCAACAGTCTCGCACAAGAAAACACAAAGCAGATCGACGACAAGCTGAAGGCTAACCCAGACTCGGTAATCCAGCTCTCCGAGAATGTGCAGGCGACCCATAACATGCGTATCTTCTATTTCGAGTTCGACACGGACATTCCTAACGGGACATACGAAAAAGACCTGCTTGTCGTGCAGGACTTCATCAACGCCTATCCCGACAGCAAGTTCCTGATTGTCGGGCACACCGATGAGCGAGGCTCGTACGAATACAACGACGAGTTGTCTCTCAAGCGCGCGGAATGGGTAAGGTTCAACCTCCTGCTCAAAGGCGTGAAATTAGAGAGGCTTCAAGTACGTGGAGACGGCAAGTACCACCCTATCGTCAAGGATGCCAAGACAGAAGCGGACCACCAAAAGAACCGCCGTGCGGAGATCACCAAATTGAATTGATAAACAGAGAACAAAACGATATATTTAGGAACAATGAATAAGAATAGAATAAAAACTATAGCACTTGGTTTGGCTCTGTGTTGCGTCGCTACGCTTCACGCGCAGCAGGACTTGATGTTGTCGCAGCAATTTTTCTCCAGGATCAACGTCAACCCTGCCGGCACAGGAAACAACGAGAAATTTGACCTCTTCACACTGGGACGTTTCCAATGGGCTGGCGTGAAGAACAGTCCCAAGACATGCCTGCTGAACTTCTCGGGCTATAGCGAGCAGTACAAGTCCAGCCTTGGTCTGACCGTCAGCTACGACAATCTAGGTGTGGCTCACAGCACCACCAACGCACAGCTCGTGTATTCTTACCATATGGATATAACGGAGAAATATATCCTTTCGCTGGGATTGTCGGGAGGTGCCAATTTCGGGTACTTCAATCCGGAGAACAACATCATGCGGGACGAGGCCGAGCGGAACAACGGAGACACCTATGTCAAGGAGAAGACAACGGAGGTGAAGCCTGACCTGAACTTCGGTGTGGAGTTCACCTCCATGCATTGGATGCTCGGTGCCTCCTGCACTCACATGATCCATGACAGTTCCACCACATTCCAGTCCGGGCGGCACCTCTACTTCTATGGTAGGGGATTCTTTCCGCTGACAGAACATTTCGACCTCGCACCCGCCTTGGTATACATGCACAAACGCAAAACAAACGTATTGGAAATCAACGCCATGGCATTCTACAACAAACTCATTTGGGGAGGTCTAACGTGGAAACCGGACTTATCCAAACCGACGGATATGTCGATGATGGCCATCACACTTGGTTTGGAGTGGAATATGTTCCGTTTTGGCTACACGTACGACCTGAACTTAGGGAAGTACAACAACCTGCCATCCAACACGCATGAAATCATGCTCTCCTGCTTCTTCTAAGAAGGAGGTAACAACCGGCACTAGTCATTGGATGTTTTCTGGCGTGGTGTATGTACGTGGACATCACGCCTCATGGTTTTCCCTTTCGGATGCGGGGGACAAGGAAGACTTTCAACCTCAGGAAAGCTCATATAAAAAAGGCAGAAAGTTTAGTCGCTTTCTGCCTCTATGGAATAGCTGATCGTAAATGGTCATAGTCAATGGTGAGACAACTAGGGGAAACATGCACTCCCCAAGCACTTAGTTCTCACCTTTTTTCTTCAACACGACACGAATATTACTCTTCACGATCTCCGTTTCAGGACCATTATACGCCACCACCGTATCCTTCCATTCGTAGTCACGCTTGTCGAAGATGAAGAGGAAAACGCCTTTGGAACAGCCATCCTTCTTCACCGTGAAACCGAAATCTCCATCCTCGTTAGTCTTTATAGAGTCGGATATGGTTTTGAAATGGAGAGTGCCATGCGTCACATCGATCTCACCCCTCTTATTCGTTACGTTATCAGGGGCTGGTTCACTCATGTAGACATCCACATCACCGACCGGGTTATTCTCCCCGTCCACCACATTTCCCATGAACAGGTACGTGGTATCAGGGCAACCGTACGCACAGTAAATGCAGGAACTCAGGCCAAAGAGGGAAAAGAGGAAAGAGAATCCCTTGTTGAGAAAAGAAAAAAGTGACTTCATAACGTCCTGTTTTAGGAGTTCATAGAAATTAGAATCCGTCGAATATCGAGCGCTTGCCACCCTTCTTGAGCGGGAGGGTAACACCCACCTTCATGCCCACGCAGATCGGGATGACCTTCTCCGTCAGCGTGCTGTTGAGGATACTCTTCTTGCTGATACCCATGGTGGC
>JAGCGM010000064.1 GCA_017649635.1 Paludibacteraceae bacterium
CAACGAGGCATTATGGAACGCCAACGGTCTGGCTACAGCCGAAGGCGGTGAAATAGAAGGCGCACTGAAAAAAGAGCTTTCTGCCGTCAACCAATGGTTGACGAGAAGGGTCAGCTGGCTTGCCGGAAGGTTCGAGAACGATGCGAAGACCGCTAAGGATGACAAGAACGGAAGCAACGAGATCACTGAGTTCTCCCTCTCGAAGAACAGCAACGGCAGCGCATTGCTCTCCGACTACAAGGCAACCATTTCGGGCAACAACATAGACGTGTTCGTTCCTTACTTGGTGGAATTCAACTTGGAAGCCTCCATCAAAACATCCAACGGCGCGACCGTCTATGCGGATGGCGAAGAGGTGAAGAGCGGCGCAAAGGTTAATTACTTGAAGACGAAACAGTTCAAGGTGGTTTCCTCCTCGGGTGACGTGCGCACCTACAACGTGAACGTCCACAACAGCGGCATCCCAGTATTGTACATCAATACGCCTAACAACAAAGCCATCACTTCCAAGACGGAATGGATCGACAGAACCGACATGATCATGTACAACGTGGACGGAACCGTGAACTACGACGCCGGATCGGACAAGGTACAGATTAAAGGACGTGGTAACTCCACATGGGACGCAAGCAGCGACAAGAGACCATACGCCATCAAGCAGAACAAGGAGGACGAAGTATTGGGCATGCTGGAGCACAAAAGATGGATCTTGCTCGCCAACTACTACGACGCAACCTTCCTGAGGAACGAGATGGCGAACTATCTCTCGAAGAGATACACCACGGCAGACTGGTCGCCAAGTGGCTTCAACGTAGAATTAGTACTCAACGGGAAGCACGTGGGCAACTACTACTTCTGCGAGCAAGCCAAGATCAACAAGAACAGAGTACCAGGCGAATATCTGGTAGAGGCCGACTATAAAGTGAAGTCAACCGGCGGTGGCGGCTTCATGTGGGGCGGCGGTGGCGGCGGCGGTAACGCTGGCTACCAATTCGAAGGTGAGAAGAGTAAGAACGTCTTCAACGTCAAGCATCCTGAAGTACCAGACAATAGCCAAGAGCTGCAATATGTAAAAGGCAAAATCAATGATTTGGAGAATGCCTTGTACGGCAACAATTGGAGTAAAGTGAAGGAACTAATCGACCTTCCTTCCTTCGCCGATTGGTACGTCATCAAGGAGTTGAGCAAGGACTACGATGGTAACATGTTCACCAGTTGTTACTGCCACATCATGAAGGATGGCATCATCCGTATGGGTCCGGTATGGGACTTCGACCTCGCCTTCGGTGGCAACCCGTTCGAGACGATGTTCGGCGGTGGCGGCGGCATGATGTGGGGCGGTGGCGGTGGCACCGACTACGCTTGGTACAACAAGCCGGAGGATTACTACATCGGCGCCAAGGAACAAGCGACAGGCACTAACTGGTTCCTCAAATTCTTCGCACAGAAAGAATTCCTTGCCTTAGTAAAGGAGAGAATCGATTGGATGGTGGAAGACATGGATGTCATCATGGCCTACATCGACCAAAAAGGTAAAGAGAATGAGTTGTCAGCAACAGCCAACAAGGTCGGCTACTCCGCAAGCAGCGGCGGTGGCGGCATGATGTGGGGCGGTGGCGGTAGCGGCACCAACAACGTCTCCATCGAAGACTACCATAAATCCATCGATGTCATGAAGAAATTCATCAAGGAAAGACTTCTCTGGATACAGAAAGACTTGCAAAGCAGGGGACTGTAATTACTTAAACATAACACAAGAGAGGGAGATTGTCCGAGTGGGCAATCTCCCTCCGTTTTTTATTTACGATTTGACGATTTACAATTTACGGCAAACCATCACATGCTTTATTTACTATTTGACAATTTACGATTTACCCACTCGGCTAAAGTCTGGTGTATCACTCCACCGGTTTCCAATCGAACCCGTCCAACGGGTAAGCGTTATCATTGTCGCAACCGGCGATAGCAGAGGAGAACTCGTCCGAAGAAATCGTTTGTCTCTCCTGACCAGCCTCTTTCTTATAGAAATTATCCAGATTATTTCCGTCCTCATCCTCCCCGTAGGTCGCTATGAAAGAACGGACAACAGAACTATTTTCAATCTTGAGATAATCATTCTGACCATATGTGCCGCTCTCGTTGCCCGAATCAAGTTTCACGAAACCATTCTTGTAGAGCGTCATGCCACCGATTTGAGCCGTCTGATAGGTCAAGCCCACCAACTGAAGACCATCCTTGCCGTTAGCGAAAAGAGCGAAATAACCCGTTATATTCGAATCCTTAAGCCACTCACGGAGCAGGATCTCATCGCTACCATCCCCATCCAGATCGCAATATGCGTATTGGTTAGGGCGGTTCACCTTGCCTTCGTCACTATTGCCCTGAATCCATTCGTCCTTTTCCCACACTGCGATAGCCTCCTTGAGCAAATCCGCAGAGTTGTCGCCAGCAGAGACCTCCGTCATAGTGGAGTCCGCAGGAGCGGTGGATTCATTGTTGTTGTTCACATTCCCTGAGCAAGCCGCAAGGGCAGCCAACGCAAAAATAGGTAACACACGTGTTTTCATATTATATGATTTTAGGTTCATAATAAGCGGATGGAATTTATTTAAGCCTCAATTTCGCCCCCGCACGGAACGTCACCTTCCGGTTCATCTTTTTCAGATCAGCCAAACGTATTCCATATTTTTGGGAAACGGAGAGCCATGTGTCACCCGTCACGACACGATGGGAAGAGACCTTGGAAGAGGCCTTCTTCTTAGGTTGGAAGAAAACATACTCGCCAGACTTCAAGACATAATTGGAAGGGAAATCATTATATGCCTTCAGTTTGTCGACAGAGAGACCCGCGCGTTTGGACAAGCTATAGAAAGTGTCGCCATGCTTCACGCGGACGCATTTCAGACCGTTAATTTCGGCGAAATCACCCGAAGGTGAGGGATTATCCCTCTTGTCGGGAGAAACCTTCTTAGAAGGGCTGTTTTCGCGTTTCTTGTGATGCTCTTTCTCCCTCCTCGACGGTTTTTCGTCCGACACACCGTCACGGGGCAAGAACTTCTCCGGATTACGGTCGTATATATCCAAATAATTTTGCTCGATGACCTCCGTCAGGAGGGCCGGATACTTAGGGTTCGTCGCATACCCCGCCTTCTTCAAGCCCTTTGCCCATCCCTTATAGTCCGTAATCCGTAACGTGAAAAGGTCCGCATAGTGGGGACGCAACAAAAAGAGGGAATGGTCACGGAAAGACTCCTCGGGAGTAGAATAGACACGGAAGCACTCATGCCTACGATCATCATCCTGATGGTAACGTTTCCCCTTGTAATCATCCGTACATTTTATGCCGAAATGGTTATTGGCGGAGCGAGCCAAAGGGCTACGACCGCTACCCGACTCAAGAATACCCTGCGCCAAGGTGATGCTCGCCGGAATATTGTACAGATACATCTCACGAATGGCCGTTTTATGGAAACGCTCGATGTATTCGATGGTCTCCGCGGAGCGATAGGAAACCTGGGCGGAAAGTGAAATACAGCTAAGTGCGAAAGAGAAAAATATCAACAAACAACTACGCATAAGAACCTAACAATTTAAACAAAGTAGAGACGCAATGCATTGCGTCTCCACATAATCATCACCAACCTTAAAACACTAAATATATCACTTCGTACGAATCAACGTGAAGTGACCCGTGAACTGCCTCCGGATTTCAGGCACATTGATCAGATACCAATAATCCGTAGACGGGAGCGGATATCCGTTGTAGGTACCATCCCAATCCGTCACGTCGCCCTCCAAAACAGCCACCACCTTACCTGTACGGTCATAGATGGTCACCTTAGTGTTAGGATAAGCGTCCATAATGGTTGAAAGATCCCAAGTATCATTCAAGCCATCCTCACTCGGCGTGAAGTAATCAGGGATAGCGATTGGAGGAGCAGTGACGACAAAGACCGTCATTCCCTCGCAACCCAACTCATCCCGAACGAGCGCCGTATGAGGATAGTCATACGTGAGGTTCTCATAGACATCCTGCGTGCTCCAATCATTGTTATCGACCTTGAACTCGAACTGTCCGGCACGGCCCACCGGCACAAGCTTGCGCGAGTTGATGGACAATGAATCGATCAACAACTCAGGGAGTGCGGCGATATCCACCTTTTGGGTACCCACGGCCTCGCCGCAGAACTGGGAGACAGCCACAAAAGTGTAGGTGCCGGAGACAGGTTCCGTCTTAATTGACAGTTTCTGCGTATGCGCGATGGTATCTCCATCAGGATTGATCCAATGGTACATGTCGATATCATCCCCGCTAACCTTAGGGTCGAAGTTAATGCCATTGCCGCTACATACGACGATGTTATCCTCCATCTGGACGGACGGGTTCTCCCTCACAGCGACAGGGACACTATCCGTCTGAGGGCAGAGACCATCCTGCGTGATGGTGAAGCCATATTTGGTCGCCTCAGTAGGGTTCACGGTCAATGTTTTGCCCTCCGTGCCATCCATCCAAGTCACCACAGCATCCGAAGCATCCTCGATCTCGACAGACAACGTCACCTCTTCTCCGGAGCATGAAACGACATCTGTAGAAGTGGAGTAAGATACCTGAGGGAGCACAGAGACAGGAATCGTGTCACTATAAGCCACCTGCTCGCCATAGGTAACCACAGCGAAGTAGGAGATATTGGATTCCGGATAATGAGTCAGATCCAAGCCCTTGAGCTGAAGCGACTCGCAGTTGCCTGACTCATCGCACGCATACCATACGACCGAATATTTCTCAGGATGCAGCAAATGGCCCGTACCTGTCGTATCAGCCACCACGGAGGCGGCATCGTTCAGACAAATCTTAGACGTAGTAGTGGAAGCGGAAACAATCACCTTGGCATCCACCACAAGCTGCAACTGAGCGTCACGCTCACAATAGCCGTCCGCAGTGACACTCACATCAAACAATTCGTCGGCGAATACCTGGTCGATTTGGAATGGATTACCCATTCCTTCGTTCACGCTACCTTTCCATACGACCGTAGCATTGGAAGGAACGAGGTCACTCAACTCAAGCGTTGCGGAGGCACCATTGGCGGTCACCACTTCATTCGGAGTCGCGAAGGAGACGAACGGCTTCACCGTCAACTGGGCGGAAGTGACGCCATCCAGGCTCTTCGCCAAACAGATACCGTTGCTTGCCTCGAAAGTATACTCACCTCCGTCCTGGGCAGTCACCGCAGGGATTTCCAACGTGGAGAGACCCGCATATTCCGGCAACTCCTCACCATTCCTAAACCACTTGATATAGGATCCCGACATGTTCTCGCTGTATCCGTTGAGGGAGAGATGTCCCGAAGCGGAAGCCCCCTCACAGACAGCAGTATCCAAATTGGAGAATTCCGTAGACATGGAGAATGGATAGATCTCCACCACAATCGTATCTGATGTCTCACACTCATTCACGAAGGAGAGGATATATGTCTTCGTCTGCGTTGGACGCACGGTTGTGGAGATATCCGAAGCCAAAAGGTCCCCGTCATAGGTAGTCCATTTGAAGTCCGTACCCTCGTGGGTTGCGCTCAGTTCGATATCCTCGTCTCCACAAGTGCGGTATTCCTTCGTCTCCACCCCATTGGCGGTGAGCGCGCCCGTCAGCACGCCTCTACCCACCGTTACCGTCAGGGTAGTGTCGAACACGCAGAGACCAGCGGACATCTGCAACTTGTAAGAATATACCTTGCCATACTCTCCTGTTTCGTCCTTCATCTTCAGGGAGGCGTCATTGCCTGTAGCGTCTCCGCTCCATGAGAAGGAGAGCGCACTGCCCTCGCTCGTGGCGGAAGCGACCAACTCGGTCTCCCCGAGTGGACAAATGCTTGGGGAAGCGACCACCTTGATGTCGGTAATCTTATCTATCACCACATCCACGGAAGCGTAGTCCGCCGACTCGCAGAGCAGATCAGTGACAGGGGCATACGACGCCTTCGCATAGTAGACGCCAGACTTCTCCGCCATAGGGTCAGGATCAGGCAACAGATCCTTGTTCGCATCATAATAGCTATATGTCACCGACAACCCGTTGGTCTCACGGAAGGCGGCATTCAACGCATAAGGAGTGTTGCAAAGCTTAATGCTCTGTGGTTCCGCCTTTATTTGAGGCAAGTCATAGACACTTACCGTGACGACAGCCTTGCCGCCTTCGGTGCCTTGCTCATCCACCTGAGAAACATAGTAATTCGTCTCGCCCGCCACGGTAACATCCGGCACAGGCGCATCATTCAACTGATTGCCTGCGGCGTCGTACCAACGAAGCGTCCAGTTCGTCGCGCTACCATTGTCGCCCGGAGTCGCCTCAAGCGGTTTGACATCCGTCGCGTTCAAACAGTAAGCCACATCCGTCGCTGTAGGCATCGGAGAGCCACTGATCTGAACCGTCACCTTCTGCAACTGGGACTCACAACCCTCGGCGTTCTTCGCCTTCACGTAATAGATAGCCGTTCCATTGCCGCCACCAGCCGGAACATCCGGTATCGGTTCGGAAGAGAGTTCGTTCTGATTCTCATCATACCAAGTATAGTCAATGCCGCTCTCCTTCTCCAAAACAGTCGCATCGTATGCGGTCAGCGACTTGTCGAAGACGCCGGCAGCGGTCGTATCGTTCACCAGATAGGTAACCTTGAATGTACCCTTCAAGACAGGCGTAGGAGAAACCGTCACATTAATCTTACCCGAACCCGAGCAAGAGCCTTGGGTCACCTTCACCTCGTATTCACCCGATTCGGTGACGCTGAGGGTAGAAAGCGTGGAGCCATCCGTCCACTCGTACGTGTCATAGCTGCTGGAAGCATCAAGCACCAACGGGAGGTTCACATCACAAATAGTGGTGTCCGCACCCAAGTCCACCTTCAGTTCGTCCGCCACCGTGATGATAGCGGAAGCCTTCGACTCGCAACCGTCCGGAGTGGTAACCACCACGGAGTACTTGCCAGGTTGGTCGGTAACCAACTCATTCAGCGTGGAACCGTCGCTCCAGAGGTAAGTATATGTCATGTCCGTACCAGCGGTCAACGTGCCAGACTGGCCCGAACAGATCGTGAGGTCAGAAAGTTTCACCACAGCGGTATCAGCCACCGTGTAGGTGAGGTGGAAGGTGTCGCTGACGCAGCCATCCTCCGTATTGAGGAAATAAGGCTTGTCGAAATCGCCCACCGCATCCGTTGAAACAGAAGGGAAGACGATAGGCACACCACCATTGTCGCCCACCCAATTATAGTTTACGCCAGCCGGTCTACCATCGATGGTAGTCATCATCTCCGCGTATTTAGCATTATCGCTTGGATCGGTGCCGACACAGAGCGTACCGAGAGGGAAGTCCTGACCCACCGGACGTTCGTTCACCGTCAAAGTAACCTTATTGCTCTCCAGGGAGCAAGTAGGGTCAACAGGGCTGCTCACCTTCACATGGTACGAGCCGGCCTTATTCACATAGATATTGCCCTTATAGGAAGCCTTGCCCATAGAGACTCCATTCAGGAAGAACTCGTACAAGAATCGTGAACCATCCTTACCGTCGTCTCCGTATCCCACAAGGAGAACCGAATCGCCCTCGCATATCTTATCCACATCATCAACAAACTGGATGTCCGCCTTAGTGAGTTCACACTCCTCCACGCCACATTGGATTGTGTTGAGCACCTTGAGGGTATCCTGTCCGTAGACAGTGGCGAGCCCCATGTTGGTGATATACTTACCGCAGTTATCCACCTTAGCATCAAACGTATAGACAATAGAATCGCCAGGAGCGATGGCCGATGCTGGTTCGGTAGCCACGGTAGGCCAAGTAATGCGACGTTTCGAAGCGTCATACGTACCGCCGTCCGAAATATTGGAGATGTTCTCCAATTCAGCAGGCACATTATCGTAGAGCGTGAGGTCGAAGGCATAGTCGACTTCGGTATAGAAGCGAGTCATTGCATTCTGATTACCCTGAGGACCACTATATATGCCCACATAGCCAGGCGTCAACGTAGTTATGCCCGAATAAGACTTAAGCACCGTCTCCATATCGTTCACATAGATATACATCGTCTCACCCTTCAGCTCTACCCTGAACTCTGTAGGGCTAAACTTGCCATCCGCCCTAGCAGGACACGCCACATTATGCTTTTCCGTAGCGATCACCTTAGAACCATCCAGCACCTCGAACTTAATCGTTCCATCACCGGCCGGTATAGGAGAGACTTTCAAGCATACACCCTTGAAACCGTTAGCATACGGTGTGCCAGATGATTGCCTAAAGACGAAATAGAATTCGCTGCTATTTGTAATGTCCCATGTGGTTTCAAGCACAACATCCTGCCCATATGACCTACTGTTCGTAAAGAAATACGGAGCACCCACGCCTTGGTTTTTATTCGGGTCACAGGAGAAGACACCGCTCGCCACAGGCACTTTGCCTCCACCTAATGCGACCCAATCCGATGAGGATTTCAGGTTACCCTCTATCACAGTACCCAACGTGTTGATGAACTTCAAGCTATACGACAACGGGTCATCAGCCTCCACCCTCTTCTTGCTAGCGGTTTTAAACAAAGAGGTCTGAGGTTCAATAATAGGAGGCAACTCGGCACACGTTATCATCAATTCCACTTGGGAAGAATCCGGGGAGTCAGTCTTAGACGAAATCCATGCGACATTCTTGAACCACACATCATCCGCGTCAGGGCACCCCATATCCCTAGCCACAGCCTCATACACAAGTTTGTCCTTCTCTCCCACCAACATCTCTGGTATAGTCCAATAAACCACGCCGGAAGGAGTGTTACTTTGCGCAGGAGAGATGAACCGAGCCTTTACACCCAAGCCCATGCTATCAATAAATCCCTTCCACTCCAACTCCGCAGGCAAGGTATCCACCACGACCACGTCATAGGCCTCCTTTCCTGGGAGAGGTCCACGTCCTAAAATACGACGCCACGTGTATCCGTCGAACTCCTCCACAAGGACACGGTCATAACCCTTCATATCCGGGGCACAGGAAAAACGGTCATAATTAGTTACCTCTACTCCTTCCGGATAATTGTAATCCGCATAATTAGGGGTAATCGGGATGAATTGATCAGACTGTCCACTTAAAGGATCCGACATCACCGTATATGTTCCCATATCAACCTCATGAGAAACATTCTGTAATTCAGGAGAGTACGACCAATCGTCTTCCACCTTGAATTTCATGTTACAAGCAGGTTGCGTATACAATGCGGACCTATACAATCCTGGTCCAACCACACCTTTATGCATAAACTGTTCGCCATCCAATTTATCGAAGATATATGATGACGCAGTTGTCAAGACATCAGGGAATTTAATCACAAAACGTTGATTCCATGCTCCATAAGAATCACTTCCAGGTGGAATTTTCTGATATAGAATATCAGCGCCACCCGAAGCCGGGAAATAGCCATATTTCGCAACGTCTTTCTCGTTATCCAGACCAAACAACCAACCATTCGGGTTGTCCGCGGATTTGAATCCCTTGTTTATATCATTCATGAAGTAGGAGACACGGTAATTACCCATGTTGATGTAAGCCTCCTGAGCCTCGTTCCAGAAACGGTAATATTGATAGAACGTAGTGTTCGTCCAGTCACCCTCGTTATTCAAACCATCTTTCAAATAATTTCCGTACGTGATCCCCACATGTTTTCTTCCTCCATTTAGCCAAGAGTCCTCACCACCGGATAAATTCTCAAATTCGACAGTGAATTTAACGATGTCTTTCGGGTTCATTTTGTCACGGTTCGTCGTCTTGGAAACAGTCAACGAACGGTTTTTCAAGATATCCACACAGTTCCTCTCCATCGTATAGGAAGCATTGTTAGGATACTCGTTGCTCACCCATTCCTCGAAATTATCACCTGAGATCGTACTTGTCAAGCACACCCTTGGATTCTCCGAACCAACCACGCGGACAGTAAATGTAACAGAACCTTTCGTATCCTCCAGATGTCCGGATTTGAAGCCAGGGATCTTGCCCACGTTCCATGTCAGTGTCTTCCCGTTCAATTTTCCACCATTGCTCACGCTCACCAGTTCATAATCACTGTCCAAGTCCATAGTTATGGAAACATTCTCAGCATCTTTGGAACCATAGTTACGATAGTCAATGGTATATGTAACATTATCGTCCACATAAGCATAGGTTTTGTCCACAGCCATATACACCTTCACATTCGCTCTAGGATACATTTCTGACGGAGCGATCAGATTACCCGAAGTGGTAATCATACCCAATGTTCTATACCATCCATGGAAGTAAATAGGAGTACTGTTTTCGTATCGATATGATTTGTCGCTAAAACTCGAAATCTTAGATGCATCATCCCATTTCAATTCACATTGTCTATAAACATCCGCCACCAAATCAGGATATTTATCACCCATAATCACAGCAGACATCGAAGAACACGATAATGCGAAACTTGTAGTGTGTGGGGTGATGGGTTCTCCTGTCAAATCATAACACATATTAAAATGCGGAATACCAAAATATGGATGCTGTCCAGGATCTGGATTCATTCCCAAAGGTCCACATATTGGTTTCCCATTTTTAGGAGGAGAAAGCAAAAGATTCGCCATCCGTTCCGCCATCAAATAATTGTAATCATCACCAGAATGTTCTATCACCTCATGTTTAACGGGATCCCACCCAAATTCAGTTTCCCCATGCCACATATAATCCAACAAATGTTTCCACGCATATCGGAAATCTTCGCCATCTTTATAAAATCCAAATGTTGGAGAACCATCTTGACTCATTTGAACAGTTCCAATAGAAGGAACATAACCTTGTTTATAAGCCTGTTCATTCAGCCAATCAGAAGATGCTTGTGCTCTTTTCATCTGACTAATCTCCCACTCAGTTCCTTGTCCACCTCCCTCAGACTGATCTTCCAACCACTTCCAAAACTCCCTAAAATAGGCAACAGCAAAGTAATCAATCAAAGACATACCTTGTGGTCCGTACCATAGGTTTTGTGCCCAGTTCCCAAACTTCGGAACAGCATTATTCGTCGACCAATTCGACAATTCGTTCCATGTACAACCTCCTTTTACATATCCATCAAGACCTACATCACCTGTCACATACTTGCCACCCAGTCTAGACCCATCTGGCCTCCATCCATCATCCGAAGGGTCTGTAAGAGAACCATCTCTAACATAGAGAGTATCCACCAAAAACTTTATACACTTACGAGCCTCCTCCAACAACGAAATCGGCTCGCCATCAAAATCCCTCACTATTTCCCCATCTTGTTTCATGAACTCTCCCCACTGCTTATAAGCAATATATGCAGCTATTGCGATATCGACATCTCCATCTGTTGCACCATCATTCTTTCCACTAGTCTCAGGGGTGGTTACATCATTCATCCATCCAGGAACATGATCTCCCCATCGATAATTCCTTCGAGTATATTGACCGTCATTATATCGCTTCACATTGCTTAAACGATTATCATGCATCCACATATACAACCCATTGTATGTTTTTTGGTCCGCAAAAATTGCGGCGGCCAACAACGCATAGCCATCACCTTCCGTGCAAAATGTTGCTCCATTTTCTGGCACAGGAGGGTAATCAAGAGTACTTTCAACACCTGGTCCCTGATTAAATGTGATATATTTAACTCCACTATGGGTTCCCCCAAAATACCTTGCCCTATGCATCATGATTTCATACGCCTCTCTCATCGTCTTTTCCATATCCGCATGCGTAACACCTTCCGCATTGTGTTTCGCCAATGTGCGACCCTTCTTATACTCTAGGAACTGAGGGAAAGGACACGCAGGGTCTCCCGAGTTGATTTCCGTTTTGATAAACAAGTCTGGAGTAGACGTCGGATTTTGCGCCCGCAAATCTGTCCATCCAACAAACAGACATAAAACCAACAATGCAATAAATGGTCTAACTATATGTTTCATAACCTAAAAATTCGTGTAACAATATACTATACCCAAAACTAGCCCCCAAATATATAAAAAAACTTAAAATGGCATGCGAATGAGGGTGAAAAAAAATGGATTGTGGACCTAACAGGGGTACCCCTGCCTGGAGGATATCGCCCATTCAGGGCTGGGAAGTTAATCCACCCTTAATTAAATATGTGTAATTTACGTTTCTTAATGCTTGTTTTTAATTATTTTTCCTATCTTTGCACCGAAAGATTCTTCCCTGAAGATGATTTCTACCTAATTTGTTTAACTAATAAAAAATTTTGTATGGGTAAGTATATTGATCTGAAGAGCGACTTCGGATTTAAGTTCTGCATGCAGGACGAAACGATTATGAAATCTTTCCTGAACGCGATCCTCGACGGCGACTGCGAGAAGATCACCAGTGTGAAATTCGAGAATGTGGAGTCACCCCGCTATGCGCATGAGGGGCGAGGCGTGATTTTCGACCTCCTCTGCACGACGGAGACGGGCGACCATATCCTGATCGAGATGCAGAACAGCACGCAACGGTTCTTCAAGACCCGTTCCAGTTTCTACGTCTACAATCTGATGCGGCGGAAGTTCAAGAAGGGATTCCAGTGGTCGGAGATGCGTGAGGACATCTCCCGCATCATGGGAATCTTCATCGTGGGGCGTCCCGGCATGGGCCTGACCAAGGTGTTGACCCGCACGGCCGAGTGTGACTTGGACACGGGCAAAGAATTTTGGGACAGGATGCGAAAATATTTCGTATCTTTGCCACATTTCGAGTTTGATAGGAAAGATATCACGACGCGGAACATTTGGATTTATTTTTTCAAAAACCTAGGCAATATGGAATTCATAGACCCATCTGTATATGAGCGGGCTGACGAGGGACTTCGGCAGCTCATCAAGCGCGCCGAGGTGGGAGCCCTCAGCGAGAAGGAGTATGACCAGTATGAGGCCAGCATGAAGCTCCTGGCCGA
>JAGCGM010000065.1 GCA_017649635.1 Paludibacteraceae bacterium
AAGGCGAATGAGGGAGAGCTAGTAGCTCAGCTGGTAGAGCACATCCCTTTTAAGGATGGGGTCTTGGGTTCGAGCCCCAACTGGCTCACCAAAGCGATCAAGGTTTCTTGGTCGCTTTTTTTTGTTATTTTCCGCCGAAATATCCCCTTTTCTTTTTATTCCTCTTCCCATCTCCCCCTAATTCTTCCTCCCAGCTCTGTTTTTTGTCGTTTTTTGTTCTTAAATTTGTCTCCAAAATATGGATTGAGATGAAATATTTAATCATACTCGGAGACGGTATGGCGGATGAGCCGATCGCCTCTTTAGGAAATAAGACGATTCTACAGGCTGCGAACATTCCTACGATGGACATGTTGGCGAAAAAAGGGCGAAACGGCCTCTTGTCCACTGTGCCTCCCGGATACCACCCGGGAAGCGAAATCGCTAATCTTACGGTGCTTGGCTACGATGTGAAGAAGGTGTTCGAGGGGCGCGGCTCCTTGGAGGCCGCCAGCATGGGCGTGGACATTGAGCCGGGCGAGATGGCGATGCGTTGCAACATCATCTGCGTGCAGGACGGCAAGATAAAGAACCACTCAGCGGGTCACATCTCCAACGAGGAGGCCTACCAGTTGATCAACTACCTCAACGAGGAACTGGGCGACGACAAGGTGCGTTTCTTCCCTGGCGTCTCCTACCGTCACTTGTTGAAGGTGAAGGGCGGCGACAAGCATGTCTCCTGCACCCCTCCGCATGACGTGCCTGGAACTCCTTTCAAAGATGTCATGGTGAAGGCGGATTGCCCGGAGGCGGAGCCTACCGCCAAATTGTTGAACGATTTGATTCTCCGCTCCATGGAGATCCTCCCGAAACATCCGGTCAACGTGAAACGTGTGGCGGAGGGAAAGGATCCCGCCAATAGCATCTGGCCTTGGTCTGCCGGCTACAAGCCTAGCATGAAGACGCTGATGGAGACTTACGGGCTGAAAAGCGGTGCGGTCATCTCCGCTGTCGACCTAATCCGTGGTATCGGTGTCTACGCCGGACTGAAATCCATCGAGGTGGAAGGCGCGACAGGCTTGTATGACACCAACTACGAAGGCAAGGCGCAGGCTACGATCGACGCGTTGCGGGAAAACGACTTCGTCTACCTCCACATCGAGGCGAGCGACGAGGCGGGCCACGAGGGTGATGTCGCATTGAAACTGAAGACGGTGGAGTATCTGGAGAACCGTGTGGTGAAACCGATCTACGAGGAGGTCTCCAAATGGGACGAGCCAGTGGCGATCGCTATCCTTCCGGACCATCCGACGCCTTGCCGGCTGAAGACGCATATCTCCGCCCCTATTCCGTTCCTGATCTACTACCCGGGCATCGAACCGGACGCGGTGGAACGCTACGACGAGGAGTCCGCAAAGGCGGGTGCCTACGGAGTGATGGAGGGCGATGAATTCATCAAGACATTGTTAAACAAATAAATACGATATTGGCCATGAGAAAATTTGTTATTTTGACGCTGTTGGCTCTGTTGTCCACATTGCTCGTCTCCTGTACGGATTCTCCGAGCAGGGTGGCTAAGAAGTTCTCCCAGGCAGTCGCTACGGGACAGGTGGAAGAGGCGAAGAAATATTGCACGGAAAGTACGGGCAAAATGTTGGATATGTCTGCCGCATTGGGAGGCATGAAGGAGAATCCGAACTACAAAATGAATATCTTGCGCGACTCAATCGTCGATAACCTCGCATACGTCTTCTACACGGAAAACGATAGCGATCGGGAGCAGGTGATGAAGCTGAACAAGATCAATGGAGAGTGGAAAGTCTCTATGAGCGGCAAGAAGTAATGCCTTCCTCTCTCCGTAATGCGCTAATGGCATTGGGATGCCTCGTCGCATCCGCATGTTCTAGTCCGTCAGGTGGTTCGCCATCGGACGGACTTCCTTTTGTTGAGGCCGATTCCATGCGGAGCGGCGACTTGGTGTGCCGGTTGGGCAACGGCTATTTCTCAGGCATTTTCAGACGTTTTTCGGGCGAGTCCGAACGCTTCTCCCACATTGGGGTCTTCCATCGGGAAGGAGACTCCTGTTTCGTGATCCATGCGGATGCGGACGAGTTGAACGGTGTCGGTTCCGTGAGGATGGAGAGCCTGTCTGAATTTTTGCGGCAGTCCCATGACCATCAGTTCTACCGTTTTGCCGTCGACTCAATCCGATGCGGGGTCGATTCGATAGCCCTCGGCTATTTCCGGCAAGGGATCCCCTTCGACAACCGTTTTGACCTTACCAGCGACTCCTCCCTCTACTGTACGGAGATGGTCGCCGTCGCGATTAACAGGGCGACTCAGGGAGACTCCACCATACCCCCCTTCTCCATATCGAATTCCTTCCGTTATTATAGGATCGACGACATCCTGAATTGTGGCCTCCTCGAAGCCCTTCCGCAAGGGGAGAATGCCTTCCCACGGTGAAATCTTCTTCTTTTTCCTTCGTAAATTGAACAATATTAATATGTCTGTATAATTTTAACATTTATTCTTTCTAAATATCTATTTTATAAGCATGTTTTTTTTGATTAAAAGGAGAAAAACAATTAACTTTGTTCTATATTTTTAGGGTAGTTTAATGCATGCATGTAGGGTAGTGAAATATCTATCAATTTCTATCCGGATAAATAGGTGTTTAAATTCGGGTGTTTAGGGATTAATGGACTTCTCCCGTTCATCCTTGTTTTTTGTGAGTCCTGTAAAATTTTACTGTATGTTTAAAAATTGTTTAGCAAAGGGAGTGCGAGCCTGTGCCTTGGGTTTGCTCTCGATGAGTTTTGTTAATGTGAATGCGCAGTCTAATTCGGTTGTCAAGTTACCTGCCATCATTCTTAACTGTGACGATCAAAATGGAGGATCAAGTCTAGACCAGAGATTGGCTGACATGGTTATCTCCACAATCAGTGTGAAGGACGGTGCGGACTTCACTTACTACTGCGCTATGCAGTGGGGGTTGACACATGTGAAAGATGATGGTACTTTGGAGCCTGAGGAGTGTGGTTATACTGGATTGCAGCAGTTGGGTGACGGTAGGCATGTCGCTATTTTCTCCAACTGGAATCCTAAGGTGAGATGGAACGGAGAATCTATCTCTTCCTCGACATCAAGGGCTATCGGAGACGAAACAATTACCGTGACGATCGGTAACGAGACCCTGAAGACATTTGACAGATCATGGGACAAGTTGAAAGGTGACTCTGTCTATTGCTACAGCCACGATGGCATCGTTCGTTTCTATACTTATCCTAACGGTACACTTCCAAGCGTGAAGTACCAAAACGGAAATTGGATTGAGAGCGACAACATGGAGCTCTTGTTCCAATCTACGGAAAGCACAGTTATTTCTTACGAGCAAGCCAACGAAATCTCTTACGGAATCCAGCCATTCTCCGGCGAAGGCAGGGGATTGCAATCCTTCTACAACTTGGATTGGCAGGAGAACAACTGGTATACTTTCGTGACGAAGTTCTGGCAAGACGGCGACAACACGAAGATCGGATTCTGGCTTCTTGACGTCAATGCGGGTACTTGGGCTCACTACATCACGATGATCTATCCTGAGCGCAACGTTTACGCCACCGCTCCTTTATACTCGTTCCTTGAGAACTATGTGCCAACAGATGGATCTGTAAGGTCTATGTATGCGGCCCCTAAATTCGCTCGCCTTCTTTCTGGTGAATTGTATTACAAAGGAAAGGGTTTGGTTTATGCTTCCGGCAGAGGTAAGGATTTCAACGAGAACTACGTCGCTCGCATAGAGAATTCCACTTTCTTCATGCAGTCTGGTGGTACGGAGAATAATCACTCAGAACTCGATCAGCGTCAATCTATCGAATACACTGACTTCTACAACTCCAACCTCTCTTATGTAGAGTATCTTTTCGAGCCAATCGCAATTCAGTCTATCGTTTACGAGAACGGTTCCCTCGTTTGGGAAATCGCTACGGACAAGTTGCCTCAGTTCTCTTATGAGTACAAAGTGTCTAAAGTGGTGAATGATGGTGAATCTCTCACCTTCATCCCTGTTATCGAGGGCTCTTCTGTTGACCCTGACTGCAGAAGCAAGGAAATCGACCTCTCTACTTTGGAACCAGGTCAATACGACGTGCAACTCACTGTATATGACATCAATGGCAACAAAACCACCACATCTTTCCCTTGGTATGTTAACGAGGAGACTGAGCCTTCTTGCGTTGAGATGATGTACAACTTCACCCCTCAATACGGTGGTTTGCTTGTTGAAGTTCCTATCGAGCAAAACAACACGGAGGTTAACTTGAAGATCGAGGATGAGCAAGGCAACGTGGTATCTCAGTTCAACAGCCCTATGAGCGTCGGCTATGGCCAAAACTCCGCTACTGTTTATCTGAACACCCAAAACCTTTCTCTGACGGGAAAATACTATTTCACGGCTTCTTTGAACGACAAGTCTTGCAAGTCTAAGTTCTCCGTAATCAACGGTGCTTATGACGGCGACGAGCCTGCCGCAGATAATGTACAAGGAATCAAGTACATCTACGCTAACTGCAACAGCGCCGTGCTCGGATTCGAGGCCTTGGAAGAGACTACCGCAACAGTGATTATTTCTTCCATCTGGGGCTGGACGGCTAAAACGGAGACTATCCAACTGCAAAAGGGATTGAATCCATATGTGATTAACTGCTATGGTCTCTCTGTTGGCCAAACATTCACCGTCAATGTGCTTGTTGGTGGTCAAAACTATAGCGAGATGTTCATCGTTAAATAACATTCTCCTATAATTCAAATACTTATGGGAAGGGAGTGTGTCCTTGGGATACACTCCCTTTTCTTATGGGCACACCCGATGTGTCTGGCGTCAAGCATACGTCAATACTCCTAAAAATCCACCTGCGAATTATGAGCCAAAACGACAACCGAACTTTAACGCCTTGGCTTTTTCATTAAATCCCCCAACGGTTGTGCTTTTTTTATGCAATAATGAATATATTTGTGAAAGCGCATGTTCGAATCCGTCGCCTTGAAAGCACGGATAAGAAACTCGAGCCACAAGGGGTGGCCCTTCCTCACCGGACGCTCTCCCCCACGCATTGCCAGCCTTGTGACTGACAAGGGCGAAGCCATGCCCGACAAGGATATTCCGCAGGACGTCGAATCCAGCCATTGCATGATATAACTTGACCGTCAAAACAACAATGAAGGATTTAAAAGAACTCATAATAGTATTAGAAAGTCCATGCTTGATCGGTATAGTGATATGCACAATTATGTATTTTTCTCCACTAAAAAAAACAGGTGTGGATTACATACTATCTGCTTTAGACATAGAGATACCACAGTACGAAATAACCTCTTCTAATGAAGATTGGGAGTGCGGTTGCGGTTACGACTACGATATTAGTTTTTCAACCGACTATGCTGCATCAATTATACAGCAATTCGAAAACAGAAAAGAGGAGTGGAATATACAAGGCCTTGGATGCGTATATCGAGATCTTGAATGCAAATATGACGAAACTGAGTGCTATTTTTATTTGCATAGTACAGACAATACGGTTGATGACTATCACTATTTTGCTTCTATATATCCGCAGAAGGGAATCGCACATCTCTGGATGAGTTTCGAATTTGGCGAACATGATATTTGGTTTTTATTTATTCTAATACTCACTTTTGTAGGTTTAGTTATCGGACTCATCTATGGGATGATATTCTTAGCGATTAAAGTGTGTGATTCGATTTCCGCGAGAAAACGACCAAAAGATAACCAAGCATGAATAGATATATTGCTTTCATATTAATTTTTTGTTTTCTGCAGGCAAAGGCGGAAGCGATTGGTTTCAATTACGACTCAAAGCGGGATTCCCTAACTTTTATAGGAGAGGGAACTCTTGAACAGAAGCATGTGAAACAAGCCTTGGCGAAATACCCGCGAACAAAGATTGTCTATGTGGGAGGAAATATCTCCACTGTTGGATACGAGGCGTTCAATGGTTGTAATAATGTAGAGACCATTATATTTTCATCATCCGTTTTGGGAAGTAGATATGCTGCTATTTGTAATTGTAAGAAATTGTCAAAAGTGGTGCTTCCTGAAAATTATAAGTTTATTGCTTGCTTCCTTTCGAATTGTCCTAATTTGGACTCCTTTGTTATTCCTGATTCCGTTATGGTGATAAAAAACTTGTCTGGCGATTGTCCATTTAGAAAATTACATATAGGGAAAAACGTTCAGGAGATTATCGGAGATTATGGCATTCAGTCGAAACGGCTCTCCCATATTTCAGTTTCTCCTGGCAACAAGCTTCTTTTCTCGCAAGATGGGGTGCTTTATTCTTATTATTCGGGAGTGATGCACTATGTTGAAGACAGTTATTTTAAATCCCATTATTTAAAGAAGGATATAAGAATCGTCAAATATCCTCCAGAGAAGAGAGATACGGTGTTTTTCTTTAATTATCCGACAATAGGTGGTATAAGCAATAAATATCTACGTGAGATACGTTTGGGAAGTGAGGTTCGTAGATGGGAGAGGTGTAGTGTGCCTTCCTTGTCTCGTTTCGTGGTGGATGATGCGAACGACGTCCTTTCCGTATCGGAGGATGTCCTTTTTGAAAAAGCAGGCAAATGCTTGGTGGCCTATCCACCTGCGAAAAAAGGGAATAGATATATGATTCCATCTTGTGTGGAGGAGCTTGGACTGTATGCCTTTACGGATTGTCAATTCGATACGCTTGTTTGTCCGGCATCGATTAAGAGGGTGTATAGGGATGCGGTACATCATTGCGTGAAACTTCGCTGTGTGGAAATGAATTGGCAGGACCCGAATGAGGTCTCATTTGACTCTTTACATCCATTTGACGAAATAAACACCTCTGAAGTCACGTTAAAAGTTCCAAAGGACACAAAGAATCTGTACATTGAATTGTTTAATAAGAAAATGGGCTATCAATTCAAAGTGGAGGAGTAAGGAAACGTTACTAAAATGGGGAAGACGAATGGAATCACGCCGGCCCGTACCGCAAGCAGCCATGCTAGACCGATGGAAGGCTCCATACCTTGAACCCAATTGTTTGGTTCACGAAAAAGTTATAATTCAAGCACTCGTTTTTGTAGTTTAGTTATTGGACTCATCTATGGAATGATATTCTTAGCGATTAAAGTGTGTGATTCGATTTCCGCGAGAAAGAATCGTTCGACTTAAATAGATGGTTCACATTATCAAAAAAATGAAGAAAATAATCATTGTTACGATGTTACTGTTAGGCTACTGCCTCCTGTTATGGGTAAATAGTTACTATGACAGTTGCGATGCCGTGTGTAGAGTGAGTTGCGCGGA
Organism: Paludibacteraceae bacterium; assembly: GCA_017649635.1. Taxonomy (GTDB): domain Bacteria; phylum Bacteroidota; class Bacteroidia; order Bacteroidales; family Paludibacteraceae; genus UBA1181. The sequence continues at coordinate 7,340 of JAGCGM010000065.1, forward strand.
TGGGAGCAGTGCGTGTTTTTACGATTATACATTTGAGATCCAATCTGTTGGCAATGTTGAATACAACTATATCGTGGGAGAAAAATTCACTCTGCGTGAAGGAGGTCGTGTGATAGGTTCCTCGTCATATGGGGTCGGTGACAAAGTCACGTTTAAACTTGGTGTGGGCTCTTTCCTGATAAAGAATCACAAGATATTCCCCTTCCGTTTCTTTAGCATCGATGGAAATAATGATAGTTTTCTTATCGGCATGAAATGATGAAGAAAGTTGCAAAGAAAATAGTATATTTGTTAATATATGTTCTGACAATTACGCCTTGTTTCCACATGGTTTGGTTTATATTGTGTGTAGAGGATATAATGAGTGAAATGGATTATGGCTCTGACTTGTATTGCTCCTTTGTCCTATATGGGGTATTGATGCTTTCCATCGTATCTGTTATTTTCATTGATACTTGGAAAAGAAGGAAGTCCTCATTGGTCGTGCGTGTCACCACAGGTATGTACGTCATTAATATCCTGATGCCTAGCCTATTGTTTTTCGATGGCATTAGATATACCATTGCATTCATCCCAAGCCTAATTGTACTGGCTATTTTGGATTGTATTTATTATGCCTTGGGGAGGAAATTGATAGATTAAATAGAGACCTGTACCATGGATGTCTCTGACAAGCAATATGTAGTTGAAGCCTATGGATAACGATATACTAGGATGTACCGTGATCGTATACCCCGATTGCGACGAGTCGGAGGAGAAGAGAGCGGAGCGGGACAGACTCGGGGAGGCATTCCGGACCCTTATTTGGGGAGCGGACGGGGAAGGTGGCATCGCGAAGGAACTGAAGGCGATTCCATACGAATCATATGGGAATGATTTGGAATTCATCTTGCTGGATTTTCAAGTCACCCCGACAGATTATGTACGCGACGCGATAAAAGACGTGGGTGGTTACAGCAAAAAGGAGAAGTCCATAGACGTTAACATCATCATTGAGGAGGACTTCTTC
>JAGCGM010000066.1 GCA_017649635.1 Paludibacteraceae bacterium
CAACGGCCATCAAGCGCCTTCGCCCGAACAAACTGGTCTTCACCTACCAGGGTGACGGTGACCTTGCCGCCATCGGTACGGCTGAGACCATCCACGCCTGCAACCGTGGCGAGAGCATCGCCATCATCTTCATCAACAACGGTATCTATGGTATGACGGGTGGTCAGATGGCCCCTACAACCATCGAAGGCATGAAGACCGCCACCTGCCCTTACGGACGTGACGTGAAATTGAATGGTTATCCGCTGAAGATCACCAACCAACTGAAAGACTTGGAAGGTACCCGCTACGTGACCCGCCAAAGCGTGCAAACCGCTGCGGCTGTCCGCAAGACCAAGAAGGCCATCAGAAAGGCTTTCGAAAACTGCATGGACGGCAAGGGCGGCGCTAACGTCGTGGAGGTGGTTTCCACTTGCTCTTCGGGCTGGAAACTCACCCCTGAGAAGGCTAACAAGTGGATGGAGGAGAACATGTTCCCTCAATACCCGCTCGGTGACTTAATTGACAAAGACGCTAACCAATAAAATCAGAAGAAATGAAAGAGGAAATTATCATAGCTGGATTCGGAGGACAAGGCGTTCTCTCCATGGGTAAGATTCTTGCCTACTCTGGTTTGATGCAGGGCAAAGAGGTGACTTGGATGCCTGCCTACGGTCCGGAACAACGCGGTGGTACCGCTAACGTGACCGTCATCCTGAGCGATGAGAAGATTAGCTCTCCTATCCTAAACTCCTACGATACGGCCATCATCCTGAACCAACAGTCATTGGATAAGTTCGAGAAGACCGTTAAACCGGGCGGAACATTGATCTATGACCCTTACGGTATCACGACGGAACCAACGAGAACGGATATCAACATCCACAAAATCAACGCGATGGACGCCTGCATCGAAATGAATGCGGCTAAGTCCTTCAACATGATCCTCCTCGGTGGATTCTTGAAAATCAGACCTATCGTTGAACTCGAAAACGTTCTCAAGGGTCTGAAGAAGACACTCCCTGAACGTCACCACCACCTCATTCCGATGAACGAGGCAGCCTTGAAGAAGGGCATGGAGATCATTAAGTAAATTATTCTTTTTTTCATAAGGGGATGTCGTCGGAAGAAGACATCCCCTTTCTCTTTCCCCGAAACAACGAAGCCATACATCATCCATGATCGCAACGCCCCCGATAATCAACGGAGAACACCTGAATTTCAAACAGACTTGGGAAGTCATCCGTATGGTCCCTTATTATCAATCGAAAAAGACATGGATCATCAAAACCGCCTACACGTACGGACTCATCCTAGCCATTGGGGGAATCATCTGCATGGCCGCACTGATTGCCACGAAACTCACCAACCCTAACTGGGAATCTTCTTGGCCTGTCACCATCCTCGGTGGCTTTTTTTGCCCGGCAATGTGGCTTTACCCTTTCGCCCTGATCGCCACCTATTTCCAATCATTCATATATGCAAAAAAACTGATGAGAATACATGAGGACTTCATGCGAAGATGGTTCAAGGACAACAAAATAGTGGTGCCGACTACCCCTCTCAACTGCATAGTCAAAATAGACAATGGCTGGGATCTTGAAGTGGCTGTCACAACGGACAAATATATGCGCAACCAGGAAAAGCCATTGGAATTCAAGTCCCGCAAGTTTATCGTGGTGGCTTTATATATTGAGTCACCAACCGATCCTTCCCTGATAGAGTCGGAATGGGAGGCCTTCTGCCAAGGGAAAGCCAGCTGCCGGAATCTTTTCTTCAAAAAGGATTTGGCATACATCATTTTTCCAGCCAACAAACCCGAAGAGGAGAATCTTCCGGAATCCCTCCAACAAATGGAATACCTGATACAACGTTTCCAACTGACGCCCCACACAATCCTCCGCATCAGGACTGCGGAAGAGGATTCCAATGAAGAAAAAAATTCGCCCAACACCGGCGACGATGCGACGGGCAGTGTATCTTCCGAAGAACATACAGACAACATTCTTACAAATAAATAAAAATCAATCACTTAGTACCAAGCAAAAGACTACAACACCCTTAGCGCACACATAAAAATCTCCCCTCAAAAACAAATCATCTTCCTTTAATCAATCGTTTTTATCAATGGATAACATAGAATAAAATCGTAAATAACGATAGATTATTTATGGCTAACACTCTAAATTTGTCACATCAAACAAAAGGGAAGACAAGCGGTCGGACTTACATTGGTTGTGAATTTATATATACTATTAACTAAAATTTGTGGGTTATGAGAAAAGTAGTTTTAACAATAATTCTGTCAGTGGCATACCTAAGTTCGTATGCGTTCGACATAAAGTGTATGAGTGTGGACTTCGAGAAGAAGGAGTTGAAACACAACGGTTGCATCTATGAATTGGTGGAGGTGAAGAACAGGCAAAGAAGCTCCTGGCGAGAAGTGACTTACCTCTGCATCGATAATAAGCTACACGCTGTGGCCTTCCGTCTCTTCGTCACCGACGGAGGGGATTTCGTGAGGCTACAGAAATATACGTCTAAAAAGTGATTGACTGAGTAAATGAGTAAATAATTGAGTAACTGGATGATTAACTGATTGTTTTGCGTTTGTATTCGTTTCCATTTTTCAATGCCAGGATCGTGTTCCATAACCGGTCCTGGCATATTTTTTAGCGCATCGCAAGGTCTTAATCCTCCTCACTCACATAATCGATCACCTGATTCAGGTATTCCACGAAGGGTTTGTTGCGGCGGAAGAGCGTCAGCACATGCTGGAGGAGCTCCTCTTGGTCCGACACCTCCTCCTCGGTCATGTATTTAGACAAGCAATAGACCTTCAGCCTAGCATAA
>JAGCGM010000067.1 GCA_017649635.1 Paludibacteraceae bacterium
GACAATAAAGTCAGTAAGGTCGGTAAGGTCAGTAAAGACGGTAAGGACGATTAAGGGCTATAAGGACGGTAAGGACAGTAAGGACTATAAGGAAGGGAATAGGGGGCTATTCCCTTCGCTTTGAGCGTAGGCGATACATCCTTTCGTTAAAACCACCATTAGCCAAGAAATCCTGTTCAAGGCGTTTCAACTGTCTGAAAAGCAGGTAGTCAGCTTGTTTTATCAGCACGATGCACATGTTGGCGATTGTCTCAGGAGGGCGTGTTTGGGCAATATTCATAAAAAAGGCAGTGTCATTGTGTCGGGTGCCCAGTTCACGCATTTTCAGTAATTCCACAGAATTCTCTTTCCACTGCTTATGGCCACGAGTCTTTAAGTAATCCTCATAATCTTCGAGTAATTCCTGCAAACTGGCTTTCGCCACATTTACCAATTTGATCTCCGTCTTGGCACTTGTGCTACTGGCAGCACATCCCTCAATGATGTTCTGTTTGCCGGATCGGGCAGCCTGAATCATCTGATCGCAAGTACGGTCGTTACGCCGCAGATAATGCTCCACAAAGTAGTAAGTCAGACAATAAATCACATCCGTTTTCTGGTACGAGAGCAATTTTTTGTAATCACCTCTGTGAGGTATCAATTCTTCTTTCATCAATTATAACAAAAACATTTAGAATTTATTCATAAAAACAGGCGCAGTAACATCCACGTCCAATCACGCCGAGCCTAAATCTTCCGCCCGGCATCGGCTACAAAGATAATATCATTTGGTGGGATATTTGTTTTTCGGTAAATGATTTTATTCGTATGGTTACGAGATATGGAGATTTCGAGATTTCGACATTTTGAGGGAGGCATTTGATTACAACGTGGGAGATGATGAAATGGATATTTTGAGAGCGCCTTCCACCTCTATCTCGATTGAATTGCCCGGTTTGCATACCGTATGGAAGTTCAACACACTAACCACCCTACCCTTCACGGAGGTGGAGACCGACGAGCGCATTTCGCCACCGGCTGAGGTGCCATCGGCCTGAAAGGAGTTTTCCACGAAAGAGAAGAATGGTGCGACCAGGTCCTGCAGATAGCCCCAAAAACCAGCCCTTCGGATGGAGAGAGGAATCTCGTCCGTCAGCGTCCAATGCTCCACATCCCCCACAACCGTTTTGAAATGAGAGAGGAAGAAATAGTAGAGCGCACACTTACGGTCGCCCTCATATCGTTGGAATTCGAACACACCCTCCTTGCAGGAGAACCATGCCTTGGAATCATTCCGCTCGTCATAGAAGAACGAATAGCCATACTCTTCGCAAACAACCCATTCCGCCTCGCCGAACCTATCGGACGAAGAGACGAACCGCGCCCCCTTCACGAAGAGGAACCCGTAAGGCCGCGCATTCTTACCATTCAGGTTGAAGAGAGAAGAGCCCTCGCCCGGCATTCCGCAAGAGCACAGACGGGAACCGTCCGCCCCCACCTCCATGTAATTGACCAAAGGATACGAGAGCGTAGGCGCACCAGCATACGGTAAAGCCTGGAACTGAAAATGCAGGTGCGGATATGGAGAGAGACCCGTGTTGCCACACAGCGCCAACTCCTCCCCTTTAGCGACCTGCTGCCCCACCACACACCGGAACGAATCCCTCTTCAAGTGGGCCAGCAAGGAATAGAGATCCTCACCATGCTTGATAATCACATAGTTGCCCCAATTCTGCACCTCGTTGCTCACCCCCACAGGATTGTCATCGACACTGTTCTCGACAGCGACCACAACACCCTCGCCAGGCGACATCACAGGTTTGCCGTAACAGTAGTAATCCTCCAAGCGGGTACCATCCCCGCAGAACTGGCGACCCTCCACCTCCACGACGAAGTCCCAGGCATCCGCCCATTGACCCTTGTGGGTATAGGCCCCGTGAGGGCCCTGCGAGACGCTCCACACCCCGCAGAAAGGCAAGTCAAAGGCTTGGTAGCCATACCATTTGAAGCGATTCACACCCGTACGATGTTGGTACAGGTTCTCCTCCGGCGTACGTTCCAGGAAATAAGAGAGCGTAGGGGATGAAGTAGTTCCACGCATCTTCAGCAGGGTGAGGAAAAGAAGGCTCACCAAACAGAAGGAGAGGGAGAATGTAGGCAAATAGAGATACGTCAGCAGTCTGGTCGAGGCATACACCACGATGAACTGCACCGGCACCAACAACAAAGACCACAAGAAGGAGCTTTTGGAAGGCACCAAGTAGCTACAACCCAAGGCGAGCGACGTCAGGATGAAATTGAAGCCGAAGCACACATAAGGGATATGGAAGAGCTCCCCGCCCATGAAAACATAGAGGAAATAGGCAAGGAGATGGCTGACGAAGGTATAGAGGAAGGCTATTCTGGAATAGCACAACAAGATCACCGCCAAGAGGAAACCCACCATGACATCCTGGCGGAAAAGGATGCAGCTCAAGCCTAAGAAATAGCTGGTCAGCCACTTCGGAAGGGAGACCCAAACGAGGTGGTCGGAAAGGGTCGACAACGAGAAGCCCCCCAGCGAGAGCATACTGTCATGCTCGCCAAAGACACAATCGAAGACGATCTCCCCGTCCATTTGCTGCGTCAACAGTAGAACCGTCCATAAGCAGAAGAGGAAAGGGAAGACCAAATAAGGCAGGTGATATTTCTCCAGGATACCGTCCAAACCCGCTATGAGCAGGAGCACCATGATCGAAAGGGCGAAGAGCATGGCGAACAACGAGACACCGCACGGATAAAGCGTTCCGACCGCAACACCCACGATGACCGCATTGAAACCATAAAGGCCGTTCACCATCTTGAATCGATTGAGGGACAAGAGCATAGCGAGCCCATTCACGAGCAAGCAGCAAAGCAAACCGCACAGGCCAGACATCGGATAGAGGAACGTCACCAACAGCAAGGCGATCCCCACCCACGAATCGCGGGAGAAGACCAATGCGGAGTAGCTGTTCCGCACACTTCTGAGGAATGTCTTCAGTTCACCGTGCATCTATCCTCCACTCCATTGACATCGTTCAAGCATTCAGCGTCACGCAGCAAGATGACTTCACCGTTCTCCTTCACCATCACCACCTTAGGCCGCATGGTGATGAACTGCATCCACTGCGTCACGTTATAGGCGCCCACGTTATGGATCAGCAACAAGTCATTCCTCTTCAACGGAGGGAGCATCACATTGTCGCGGATCACGTCTATGTTCATGCACAACGGTCCACACAACATCGTAGGCTCCACCTGCGAGGTGCTCTCATAGGTAGCGGTCACCTTATGGTTGTACCAGAAGGAGGTGAAGAGCAAGTTCACGCCCGCGTCGATCACCGTGTTCAGGCGACCGTCCGCCATGCGTTTGTTCGTGATGACGGAGGTGAGCAGGAAGCCCGCGTTATCGACCAACGCCCGTCCCGTCTCCAGCACGATGCGCAGTCGTTTACCGTCAGGGAATTTCATGGTGCGGAAGACGCTGGTGATGGTCTCCGCATAGTCGTCGAACGTCGGGCAGAGGTCCTCGCCCGTCAGGTAAGACGACTTCAACGTATTCTTGGAGGCAAAGCCGCCACCCATGTCCACATAGGAGATCGGCAAGCCCAATTTTTCCATCGAATCCTTCGCCAAGAGGGCCAGTTTCTCCGCCTCGATGCGGTAGGCGTCGGCCGTCTGGATGAACGTGCCGATGTGGCAATGCAAGCCCACGCAGTTCAGTTTGCCCTCCGAGGCGATTTTCTCCAGGGCGTCCCATGCCTGGCCCGACTCCAAATTGAAGCCGAAGCGGTTCCACGGAGGATAGATCCCCACGTCCATGTTCACGCGGAGGGCCACCCTCGGTTTTATGTTTTTCTCTATGGAGAGATTGGTCAATATGCGGAGTTCCTCCGTATTGTCGATATGGATCAGGCTATCCCCCTCGATGGCCCTGAGCAAGTCCTGTTCGCTCTTAGCGGGACCGTTGAAGATGATAAGGTTGGAAGGCACCCCGTTCGCGAGGGCCTTGTCGTATTCGAAGCCGGAGACCACCTCCGCCATGGCACCCTCCTCGTGGAAGATGCGGCAGATCGTGTTCAGGTAATTCGTCTTGTAGGACCATGCGAAACGCACCTCCGGATAGCGTGTGGAGAAAGCCCGCACGGCCTCGCGCATGTTCTTCCGCAGCGTCCGCTCGGAAAAGACGAACAGAGGAGAGCCGAACCGGCTACGCAGGCAGTCCAGTCCCACACCGTCAATCTCGGTCTGAGCGACCACCGCCACGTTCTGGCCCGTCTTGCCCGGCATCGTCGGAACGATCCGTTTCAACATCGGTCTTTCGTATTTCTTCTTTTCCATATCACTTCTCTCCTTTCACTGAGAACTGTCCGAACTCAGATTGGTTAACCACCATGTCCCAGGAATAGCGGATGAACATCTTCCCCACATCGTAATGGTCGAACCGGCTAGGCGTCTCCCCCAAAGCCAATTGGACGATCTGTTCAGGTATGTTCTCCCCTGCCGCAGTGGCCAAATAGACCCAAGCCGGCATCCTAGGATTTATCTCGATAAGATAGAGGACACCATCGTCCCCCCTCAATAGTTCCAACTCAAAAGCGCCCATCCAGCGGGTGGTCTCTACGAAGCGGCGGGCCGAATCCATCAGCTGGTCATCCTTGATGGTGACACCCGCCCAAGCCTTTCCCTTGTCGGTGATGAACTGCTTGTGCATCGGCACGCAAGAGATGAGGTTGCCCTTTCCGTCCCCCACGCCCACGACATTGAACTCTCCACCGGAGATGTATTGTTGGGCGATGACCGGGGCGCCCCATTTGGCCAGGAGGTTCCAGAAATAGGTGACCGCCTGTTCCCTGTAACCCGCATAATAGGCCTCATAGAAGTTGCCCTTCATCATGATGGGGTACCGCAACTCGTTCTCCGACGAGAGGAGGTCCTCCACCGTATTGCACCGGAAACTCTTCGGGACACTGAAGCCCATCTTCTCCCCGAAGTCCGGCAAGCGGTATTTCTGTCTGGAGTCGAACTGCTCGATAGTGGGCAAGCAGAGGCGGATACCCATCTCCTCCAGTTTATCCTTGATCTTGATGTAGATGAACAGCTCGGCGTCCAGGTTCGGGATGATGATGTCTATATGTTCCCGCTCATGGATGTAACGCAGCCTATCCAGGAATGTCACCATACCCTCGCTAGGGAAAGGCAGCAGATACGACACGTCCGTGATGTCCTGCATGTAGGCGCCCGGCTCCAA
>JAGCGM010000068.1 GCA_017649635.1 Paludibacteraceae bacterium
AGACACCTTCCCTGCCGGCACACTCTCCGGTGCGCCTAAGGTGCGCGCCATGCAGCTCATCAGCGAATACGAGCCTCATAACCGTGGCGCCTACGGAGGTTGCGTGGGCATCATCGGCTTCGACGGTTCCCTCAATCAAGCGATCACCATCCGCACATTCGTCAGCCGTAACAACGAACTCTGGTTCCAGGCGGGCGGCGGTATCGTGGCCAAGAGCAACGAGGAATATGAGCTTCAGGAGGTGAACAACAAGTTGGGCGCTCTCAAGAAGGCTATCGAGATGGCAGAAACAATGTGAAACAATTAAATCGAACGTACAATGAAAATCGTTATCATAGACAATTACGACTCATTCACCTATAACCTCTACCACTTGCTGCGTGAGGTGGGCGCCGACACAACTGTAGTCCGCAACGACAAGTTCGCTTTGCCCGACCTTGAAATATATGATAAAATCGTGCTTTCGCCTGGTCCTGGAATCCCTTCCGAGGCGGGTCTGCTGCTCGACGCGATCGATCGGTACGCAGGCAAGAAACCTATCCTTGGCGTGTGCCTCGGACACCAGGCCATCGGCCAATACTTCGGAGCGGAGCTCACCAACCTGACGGACGTGTTCCATGGGGTGCAGACGGACGTGGAGCAAACAGGAGAGGAGTACCTCTTCAACGGACTTCCGAAGCGATTCCCAGTAGGCCGCTACCACTCATGGGTGGTGGACGCCAAGACAATGCCTGACACGTTGGAGGTGACCGCCACGAGCGACGAGGGCTTGGTGATGGCGCTGAAACACAAGGAGTATGACATCCATGGCATACAATTCCACCCCGAATCGGTGCTCACGCCCGACGGAAGAAAAATCATCGAGAATTTTATAAACAAATAAACCCATACGATCATGAAACAGATATTATCACGTCTGGTGCTCCACGAGGAGCTAACATCCGACGAGACAGAGCAGATACTCATAGGCATTACGCAAGGAAAATATAGCAATGAGCAGATCTCCGCGCTCATCATGGCGCTCCAAATGAGGGGAATCAGCGTGGACGAACTACTTGGGTTCCGGAAGGGAATCCTCAGCACAGGTGTACATGTGGATCTATCCCCCTATAAACCCATCGATATCGTAGGTACGGGTGGCGACGGCAAAAACACGTTCAACATCTCCACCTGCGCCTGCTTCGTCGTCGCTGGTGCCGGCTACAAGGTGGCCAAGCACGGCAACTACGCCTCGACCTCCGTCAGTGGAGCGAGCAACGTGATCGAAACCCACGGTGTGAAGTTCACGAACGACAACGACAAGCTCAAGCGAAGCATCGAGGAGTGCGGCTTCGTCTATCTGCATGCGCAACTCTTCGCCACCGCCATGAAACATGTGGGTGGTATCCGCAAAGCCTTGCAGATTCCGACCTTCTTCAACCTGCTTGGCCCATTGGTTAACCCATGCCAGCCAAGCTACCAGTTGCTGGGTGTCGCCAACCTCGACCAAATGCGTCTCTACAGCAACGCATACCAGAAAATCGGCATCGGCTATGGCATCGTGAACAGCCTCGACGGCTATGATGAGATATCGTTGACGGGCGACTTCAAGGTGGTGACCAACAGCATGGAGAAGATTTACAAGCCAATGGACGTTAAGATGCCTATCTCCAACGTGGCAGACCTCAGCGGATCGAGCCGTCAAACCATCGAAGACGCGAAGAAAGTATTCGATGACGTTTTGGAGGGCAATGCGACAGAGAGCCAGATGAACGTGGTGATCATCAATGCCGCCTTCGCCATCAAGGTGATGGAGCCTGAGAAGGAAATCGACGAGTGCATCGCGATCGCCACGGAATCGCTCAAGTCAGGCAAGGCATTGGGCGTCCTGAAGAAATACGTAGAGTTAAACTCTTGATTATAACAATCATAGAAGATTCAAGACATGAACAATTATCTTGAAAGAATCATGGCGACGAAAGGCGAATGTGTGGCCGAGGCGAAGCGGAAGGTCTCCCTTGAGGAGGTGAAGGCTATGTGCCGCGACGTACGCCCCTGCTTCTCCCTCTCGGAGAACCTGCGGAAACGCAACGGTATCATCGCCGAGTTCAAGCGTCAGTCGCCCTCCAAAGGAGTGATCCACGGAGGCATAACGCCCAAGCAGGTGGTCGGATGCTACGAGCAGGCAGGCGTGAGCGCCGTTTCCGTGCTCACGGACACCCAGTTCTTCGGAGGCTCCATCGCGGACCTGCGGGAGGCGGCGTCGGTGCTCAACATCCCTATCCTCCGCAAAGAGTTCATCAACGACCCGTACCAAGTCTACGAAGCCCGCGCCAACGGAGCCTCCGCCATATTGCTCATCGCGGCGGTGCTCGAACGTGCGCAGGCACAGGATTTGGCCGCCTTGGCCAATGAGCTCGGGCTCGAGGTGCTGTTGGAGCTCCATGATGAAGAAGAGTTGGCATATATCACACCAGAAACCAATGTGGTAGGAATCAATAACCGAAATCTTCGTACCTTTGAGGTCGATTTGAACCACTCCATCTCCATGGCCTCCTCCCTGCCCAAAGAGACGCCTAAGGTGTCTGAGAGTGGCATTCGGAGCATAGACAACATGGTGATGCTACGGAACGGAGGGTTTGACGGATTCCTGATCGGTGAAAACTTCATGGCGGCGGAGAACCCAGGGCAAGCCTGCATAGCGTTCTGCAAAGAGTATACAGACCGTTTATCACAAGGAAAATGAGCGACGCACCGTTGAAAATAAAGGTTTGTGGGATGGCCGATGCAGAGAACCTAAGCCAGTTGGCCCGTTTGAAGCCAGACTACGTAGGGTTAATCTTCTATCCGAAATCGCCCCGATACATGGCGGAACGCTTGTCCGCCGAGGCGCTCAACGTGTTGCCAAGCACCACGAAAAGAGTGGGCGTATTCGTCTCCGAAAAGACCGAAACAGTTCTTTCCTTGGCGAAGCGATACGCACTCGACTACGTGCAACTGCATGGAGACGAGACGGTTGAATACTGCCAAACCATCCGACAACACGGACTGAAGGTCATCAAGGTATTCCGCATCGCCACAAGGGACGATTTAAAATCCATCGCGGAATATGCGCAGTGTGCAGACCTCTTCCTCTTCGACACGAAGACGCCAGCGTACGGAGGTTGCGGAAGTGAGTTCGATTGGACGATACTCGAGGAGGCGGACATTCCCCTGCCATGGCTGATTTCGGGAGGCATCTCCGCCGACAACATCCTGCGGGCATGCCAAACAGGCGCATTCGCCGTAGACCTGAACAGTAAATTTGAGACAGCCCCGGGCATAAAGGATATCCAACTGCTTGAGGAATGTTTTAAGTCGATACGTAATTAACTGATTGATAATTTATTAATACACTAAACAATATGTCAAAATACGATGTGACCAGCGAAGGATTCTACGGGCGTTTCGGCGGGGCATACATTCCGGAAATGCTCTATCCGAACGTTGAGAACCTAAAAAAAGTATACCTTGAGATATTGAACTCAGAGAAGTTCAAATCGCAGTA
>JAGCGM010000069.1 GCA_017649635.1 Paludibacteraceae bacterium
CTCCTGCGCCATGGCGGACATGCAAAGTGTAACGGATAGGATAAGGTTTAAAATGACTTTCCGCATATTATTTTCCTCCCATATCGAATGGTTGTGTTACCGTTTTTTCGTTATGTTCTTGACCAAGGCTTTCCCTAGTGGTTTCAATATGTTCGTGACGATCCATTTCCAGATGGCCTTGTTTCTCTTCTTAGAGGATTTTTGAGCTTTCTCGTCCTCCTTCTCCTTCTGCTTCCTTTTGCTCTCTTCCTCTTTGGCGGCTATCTCTTTGGATTTCTGCTCTTCCTGTTTCTTCGCGTCGTCGATCAGTATCTCGTAGGCGGAGCGGCGGTCTTCCGTCTCGCGGTATGATTTCTCGAGACCGGATTCCTTGATGGCCTTCTTCCTCTCCTCCTCGGTGATCGGTCCGATTTGGCCTTGCGGGCAGAGCATCTTCGCCCTTTCCACCACGTTAGGGGCACCTTTCTCGTCGAGGAAGGAGATCAGGGCCTCTCCCGTCTCCAACTCAAGCAACGCCTTCTCCGTGTCGAAGGATTCGTTGGTGCGGAAGGATTGCGCCACAGCCTTGACCGCCTTCTGGTCCTTAGGCGTGAAGGCGCGGAGGGCGTGTTGTATCTTGTTACCCAATTGACCCAAAACGTTTTCCGGAATATCCATAGGGTTTTGGGTGATGAAGTAGACGCCGACTCCCTTGGAACGGATCAGTCGGACGATCTTCTCTATCTGCGTCAGCAATGCCTTGGAGGCGTCGTCGAACAGCAGGTGCGCCTCGTCGAAGAAGAAGATGAACTTAGGCTTGTCCAAGTCTCCCACTTCAGGCAACTCGTTGTAGATGGAGGTCAGGAGCCACATCAGGAAGGCGGAGTAGAGCCTTGGGTTGTGGTAGAGCTTATCCGCCGCGAGGATGTTGAGCATACCCTTCTTGGTGTCGTGCATTCTCTCCGTGACGAAGAAATCCTCGATCTTGAATTCAGGAAGGCCGAAGAAGAGGTCGCCGCCCTGCTCCTCCAGCGCCAACAGGTTTCGTTGGATGGCGCCCACGGATATGGACGAGATGTTACCGTATTCCGTTTGGAACTCCTTGGCGTTCTGCCCTATGTAGTTGAGCGCGGCGCGGAGGTCCTTCAGGTCGTCCAGTGGCATGTTCCTATCCTCGCAGATGCGGAAGACAGCGGCCAGCACGCCCTCCTGCGTGTCGGTGAGCGACATGATGCGGGAGAATAGCAGTACGCCGAAGTTCTTGATGGTCACACGCATCGGAACACCTTGTTCCCCGTAGACGTCGAAGAACTGGACAGGGTAAGGTTGGAAGTCGAACGTGACACCGAACTCGTTTTGTCTCTTCTCGATGAATTTGGTCAGGGTACCCTCTTTGTAGACGCCCGAGAGGTCGCCCTTCATGTCGGCCATGAAGCAAGGGACACCCAAATCACTGAATGATTCTGCCAATACTTGGAGGGAAACTGTCTTTCCTGTTCCGGTCGCGCCTGCGATGAGGCCGTGTCTGTTCGCCATCTTAGGCTCGATGTAGAGCGGATGGTCCGAATGCGCTATGTATAAGCGGTTTTCGTTATCTAACATAGTATGTCGTTTTTATTCTTTGTTTTCCGCAAATATAGTAAAAAAAGAGCGAAATGTTAAGGTTTATAGGAGGTTAGTTTGCTGCTCCGAACAAGTGGAGGGGCAGACAGATGAAAAAGTATGATAAACTAAAGTTGTACTTTAGATTATCATGATAAAATAAAGTTGCACTTTGGATTATCGTGAAAAAATTACTATGTTTGCAACGCTGAAATAACGTTATGAGCAATGATAGAAAGGATTCTGAAAATAGAGGATGTTCAAACCGATAGCGTGTTCCTATGGGGTGCTAGACAAACAGGGAAAAGTACTTTGCTTGTCAATCTTTTCCCTGATGCGACGTACATCGATTTGCTGCGTCTCGACACTTTTGAGCGGTTGCGGCGTAATCCTTCCCTTTTGCGGGAAGACCTGCAAAGCAAACAGCCCGGCGACATTGTTATCATAGACGAGGTGCAGAAACTCCCGGATTTACTCAATGAGGTGCAGTGGCTTATCGTCAGGAAGGATATCCATTTCATTCTCAGTGGTTCCAGCGCAAGGAAACTCAAGCGTTACGGAACAAATCTGCTAGGTGGCAGGGCGTTGCGATGCAGGCTCTTGCCATTGGTTAGCGCAGAAATCCCTGATTTCAATCTGATCAAGGCCTGCAATAACGGTATGCTTCCCCGTCATTATCTGACGGAGAATGCCACCAAGAGGTTACAGGCATACGTTGGCGATTACCTGCAACAGGAGATCATGGCCGAGGCATTGAGCCGCAATTTGTCCTCATTCACCCGTTTTCTCGAGGTTGCCGCCTTGTCCGATGGTGAGATGGTGAATTATAACAACATTGCGTCAGACTGCGGAGTGAGCGCTGTGACGGTCAAGGAATATTTTTCGATATTGGAGGAGACGCTTGTCGGATTCATGCTCCCTGCGTATACCAAGGTTCGGCAGCGTAGAGTCATAAAGGCTCCCAAGTTCTATTATTTCGATGTGGGTATCGTCAATTATCTCACGCACAGGGTGAACCTCCTTCCTGGTTCCGCTGACTTCGGTCATGCGTTCGAACACTTTATCGTTCAGGAACTTGTGGCATACGTTGATTATAGGCAAAAACATGTCGTACTCAGCTATTGGCGCACCGCATCGGGCATTGAGGTGGATGTTGTCGTTTCAGATGAATACTCATCAGATATATTGTTTGCCATAGAGATTAAATCGTCCGAGGAAATACAGAACAGACATCTAAAGGGGTTGCGAAGTTTTCGGGACGAATATCCCGACACGAAGCTAATTGTCGTGGGACTTGATAAAATCAGTCGTGCGACAGAAGACGGCATCAGCGTTTTATATGCCACCGATTTCCTGAAAGCCTTATGGGACGGGGAGTTGTTTTAGGCTTAGGATGGTTGGGTTGTTTGGAACTTCTCTTCCCTATTTTTAGTCTTTAGTCTCCTCTCATTACCGCCTCTACCACAGCCACCACCTTCACATCATCCTCTTCGTGTAGTTCAATAGGGGAGTAGGCTTTGTTGAGCGGACGGAGGGTGATGGATTTGCGGCCGCCGTCAGCGTTCTTTTCGCTGTGATACTCCTTGAGGGTGTATTTGCCATCATAGTCACCATCATATTCGCTGATTTGCGCAATCACCATCTTCCCGTTACGGCTACCTCCGTTGTCTGGCGTATAGAAACGGCAGATGACCCAATCTCCATCTTCGATTCTCGGTTGCATGGAGTTGCCTTTTGCTTGGCAGACGAAATAATTCTTGTCTCCCTTCGGGTGGACGCCGCTTGCTGAGATGTCTATCCAACCTGTCTGTGTAGGCAGTTCGTTTGACTCGAACGCACCGCAGGCTGCCTTCAGGTTGTAGTATGGCAGGAATTGGACAAACTTCGCTTCTTCTTCCACCTCTTCCATGATCTCTATAGCAGGCTTGGCTACTCTTTCTTCTGCTTGTTGGGCAGCGGTGCTTTGTGCCGCATCCAGATGGAGGGCCGGCAGGCTCTTCACGATTGCCACCGTCTGCACGCTCACGTTGATGACGCTCAGCAGTAGGTCGAGTATGTAGCGAGGCTTTTCGTGCTCACGGCTCCAGTCGTTCGGGTCGTTCTTGATAAGGCTCTCTTTGTCTATGGTGACCTGATACCGCTCCATGATCCATTCGATGGCGCTCTTGCCGTTCACCACGTAGTCGTAGGCCTCCTGAGGAATATTCTTTACCACGATGTGACCGTTGTAGAGGATGGTGTTTGGCTTGTCTTTGGCCTTCATTCCAGTAGGGAAACGCATCTTCTCCACGGTGTAGTAGGCGTACTCATCCTGTTTCGTGCCGGTCTCATCGACGGTTACGCCTGGGTATGGTTCTACCTCCTCGTAGTTTAGGTGCAGTTCTGCCAGTGCCTTGCCTGCTTTGTAGAAGGCCATGAAATCCTCCACCTTCTCCACAATCGGGATGCGAGGCAGTGATTTCCTCAAATCATCGGCAAAGCGTGTCCGGTATTCTTCTGAGTGGAGCAGACCATAGACGTAGTAGAAGATATGCTCCTTGGTGATGTTCTTCGCACCGCCATACCGACTGCGCACTTCCTTCAGTATCCAGTCGCTGACACCGTCGTGGCGGATGTATTTATTGTCTTCTATGTCATCAAATAATGAGGGTTGTTGCTTGTTTTCTTCGTACCAGTAGAGGGGGAAGCATTGGCTTTTGCCAATGAGTTCAAGGTCTGGCAATATGTTTGATATTATACAAGAAAAAGTTTTTGTAACTCCTACTCCACTCATGCAAATACATAAGTTTTTTGAATTATTCTCAGGGAATAAACTTTTCATTACATAAAGCACATCTATAAGAATGTCTTTATAATAAACTTTTTCTTTGATAAATGGTCTATAATAACCTGTCGTGATACTATTTTTATCAAAGACAATATTACTTCCTTTATCACGTTCTTTCCTTAAGGTTGTTGCCCATACGATTTTTGAAGGATCTGTTTCTTCTTCATATTTCGCATTTGTTTTGATTGCATTACTTTTAGAAGCACATTCTTTTTCATATACTTCTAGCATCTTGTTTATGTTGTCTGCTATTCTGATTTTTGAAAAATTATAGACCCAGTTGTCTCGATGTGATGCTATCCCCAAAGAATGAGTGTTGAAGAAACTTTGATTAGAACTCTTAAATTTCTTTTCGGGAAAAGTAGGCAATAAGATATCAAATAGACCATCTCTTTGATTAATCCAATCATGTTTCTTGTTTGGCTCTATAATCTGCCAATCCATCTTTCCGACACCAAGACTTCTATACGATTTGACCATCTTCAATTTATCTTCTCTTGATAGATAGTCTCCAATGTCATGGTAATGAATGACAGCCTTCTTGTTCTCCGCCTTTGGATTTTTCACAAGGAATGTGATTGAGATTGGCGTACGACTACCGCTACCGAAAATCTTGCCTCCTTCCTTGCGACTCAATTCGCCTGAAGTACGCTGGTTGCCTCTTAAATTCAACACATAGATGTTGCTGAATTCCTCCTCAAAACATTTACGCATACCATCCTGCGCATTTCCATCCAACCATGCACCGTTACTGATAAATGCCACGATACCGCCATCTTTATTCCCGTTTGCATTGATTCTATCACTTGCCCAACGGAAAGCTTTGATATAACTGTCGTATAAGGCTTTTGTTGAGGTTGCAGCGCTATTTTTGGCATATGTGGAAGAAATTCTTTTGTCTAAATTTTCATAACTCATATTCTGCGCATTGTCATTAGCAGATTTCTGCCCCACAGAGTACGGAGGATTTCCAATCACCACCCGAACAGGAGCTTTCTTCTGCTTGATAACTCTCTCACTATTAACAGGGAACAATTGGCTGAAAATATCATTGTCACCGCTTTCGTTCAGCTGGAAGGTGTCGGTCAAACAGATGCCGTCATACAGAAGATAATCTTTCCTCTGCGTAAGGTCGTGGAATACGCTCTCGATGTTGACATCCGCCACATAGTAGGCCAGCAGGACAATCTCGTTGCAGTGTATCTCGTTGCGGTATTTCCGCTCCATATCCTCCTTCTTGATCAGTCCGCTTTGTAGCAAACGGGTGATGAACGTGCCTGTGCCTACGAACGGGTCGAGAATATGTACATTCTCCTCCGTCAGCGAGGTGTCGAACTCCTGCTTGAGGATATCGTTTACGCTGCGGATGATGAAATCCACGCACTCCACAGGGGTATAGACGATACCCAACTGCTCCACGGTTTTAGGGAATGCACCTTTGAAAAACTTCTCGTAGAGCGTCTTGATGATGCTCTGCTTTCCCTCCAGATTGTCGATGCCGGAGACGTTCTGTTTCACCGAATCGTAGAACTTGTCCAACACTTCCAAATCCTTGGTCAGCCCTTTCCCCTCCAACAAACCGATCATGGTCTGCATGGAGCAGGAGACAGGGTTGTTCTTTACAAACTGATATTCGGCAAACAACGCATCGAACACAGGACGGGTGATGAGGTGTTGCGCCAGCATTTCGATGGCCTGCGGCCCGTCCACGCTTGGGTTGATGTTCTTCTGCAATCCTTTCAGGAACTCGTCAAACTCATCTTTCATGACACCCTCCTTCAGTACCAGTTGGGTGATCCGTTCGATGAATTTCTTTGCCACGTCGCCCACCTCCTTCGACCAGTTCTCCCAATAGAGACGGTCGCCACATTTCTCCACCAGTTTGGCGTAGATGCCTTGTTGCAATTCTCCGAACTGCAATTCCAACTGGACAGCCACCTCGCTGTTACTCAGCAGCTTCGCGTCGTTCCCGTCGTTGGCGTCGCTGTCGTAGCCTGATACGCCGATGCCTGCGCCACCGATAATCACCTTGCTGTCTTTGCTCTTGTTCAAGGCTATCTTGTTCACCTCGGCATTGAAGTTGTCGTCGTGCGAACGGAGGGCGTTCAGGATGCTCCAGACCACCTCGAAGGTTTTGTTGTTGTTCAGCGCATCCTCTGGCTTCACGTCAGATGGAACAACGATAGGTATGATGATATAGCCATATTTCTTTTCGTCGGCTTCCCCCTTGTGGAAGTTTCGCATGATTCGACCAACCGATTGAACTACATCCACCTGACTGTTCTTGGCGGAAAGGAAAAGAACTGCGTCAAGGGCAGGGACATCCACGCCCTCGCTCAGGCATCGTACGTTGGTGACCACCTTGCAAACGTTCTCTTCTGGCTCTTCCCGAAGCCAATTGAGACGTTCGTTTCGGTCGAGGGTGTCCATGGAACCGTCGATGTGTTTTGCCTCGATGAAAACGGCTTTTTCTTGCTCTTCAGGAGTTTGCGAGTCGTAGTATTGATGGGAGATCTTCGGTAAGATATCAGCGACATTTTTAGATGATCCTGGTTTGTCCACTCGTCCGATTTCAGAGCAGAAGGCGACGGCCCGCTTCATCTTCCTCGGGTCTATTTCCCACGTTTTTCCGCCGTCACCCTTCACCCGTTTGGCCAGACCGTTGATGACACCGATCAGTTTGGTTGTGTCGTCAAAATTCAGCTCCTTCTTTGTCGGGTCTTCCAAGTCGGCTCTCATTCCGTCTGGCACATCCTTCTCGTTCACGGTCAGTACAAGCACCTTATAGTCTGTCAGCAGACCATGCTGCACCGCATAGCTGAAATTGACTCTGTAGAATTCCTCTCCGTAGATTTCGGGGTCGTCCATGGAACAGAGGACGCAATCCTTCTCCGATGCCTTCACCTTTGCGCTTTCACCGTACAACCGTGGCGTGGCGGTCATGTAGAGGCGATATTTACCTAGGATGTAATCATCGTCATGGATTTTGGTGAAATGGCTCTCCTCCTTGTCCTTCAGGATGACGCCAGTCGTCCTGTGCGCTTCGTCGCATACGATGAAATCG
Source organism: Paludibacteraceae bacterium (assembly GCA_017649635.1). Classification (GTDB taxonomy): domain Bacteria; phylum Bacteroidota; class Bacteroidia; order Bacteroidales; family Paludibacteraceae; genus UBA1181. The sequence goes on from JAGCGM010000069.1 coordinate 7,473, forward strand.
AAGTCTCCGTAGGTTTGTTCGGTTTGGTTCCAAACCATATCCTGCGCCTCGTGAATCACGTCGATGCTCTGGTAGGTGGAGAAAACCACCACCAGTCCGTCGTAATCCTTGTAGGCGAGCAATTGCTTCGCTATGGTGTTCGGGTTGGTGCTGGCAGGCAAGGCGAGGTCGATGGCACTGTCTGACGAATCGTCCGCATTCTTGTTGATTTTCTGGTTGGCTTTGTTGTCGGAGCAGATACAGATACCCTTGATGGGTCTGTTGGGATCAGAGTCCGTACACCATGCATTGAGTGTCTGACCGAGCAGGGCGATGCTTGGAACCATAAAGAGCACCAGACCCTTCCCGTTCAGCTGGTTTTCAACCAGTTTCAGGGAGGTGTATGTTTTGCCCGTACCGCAGGCCATGATGAGTTTTCCCCTTCTATGTGTTTTGTAGTATTCCGCCGCTTTGGAGATAGCAATCAGCTGATGCTCCATCGGTTGTTTGCCTCCGACTCTTGCCTCCAGACCGTGCTTTCCACCCACTAGTTCATCCCAGTTGACAGGACTGATGGCTAAATCGTTGACACCGATCCTTGAGACAGGAATCGTCTGGTTCTGAATGGCTTGTATGGCATTGGGCCCCCAATGATCGGTGGTCGAGATCCATAGACGATGGACGAATCCCACCTTTTTCAGGGTGGCATTGTCGGTAAATGTCTTGCTTGATGTGGAGAGAAACGAATCGACGGCAGGTTTGTCGATTGTTGCGGTGGAATCGTAGAATTTGCACTGGATAGCCCAATAATCCCCCTCATCGGTTTTGGCCACGAGGTCGATGCCAGTATCCTTGCCGCCGAACTCAGTCCGTTGTGGAAATTCCTCCCATAGCCACACCTTTTTCAGAAGGTTGCAGTAGCGAGGGTCTGATAGCAACCAGCGTTGCATTAACTTTTCGAACAATGCGCCTTTTTGGCGCTCGGTGACAGCGGTCTGTCTGAATTTTTCGAGGATGTCATGAATGCCCATAAAAATGCTCTTTTAGCATCAGGAAGAAGAGCATTCCATTCTTACTTTCACTGGCATTGACGAGGAGACATACCATCCCCATACAACCGTAAAATAGTTTTACGGAGAAAAATAGAACCAGATTCAATTGCTGTTTTTGCCCTTTCCCTGATGTAGGTTAGAGCGTACGACTATTACGTGCAAACGAAAAGGGTCTGTCTAAACACACGAAGCGTGGGCAAATGCTTACCTACGCTTCGGGTGCTTGGCCAGACCCTTGAGAACAGATAAAACACCACCCACGCAAACCGCGGGCGTTGCTGTTTATCATTCTGTTCTCAAATCTTCTATGCGGCCAAGCTTTGAAGCGTTTCCAGAATAAATAGCGACGCTATTAATTGAATTTTACTATGTCACAACCATGTTCCCCTTTTTGAAGGGTGCATGATGCCTTGCAAATTTAATAAAAGAATTGCATAATTTTTAGTGGTGGTGGATGGAAAATTGGTCATGGACCAATGAATTTGAATAAAAGACAAAGAGGGTTATGGCTAATCCCAGGGTGATCTCGTATTTTTGTAACAAAGGATTATTAAACGATAACGATATGGCAACATCAGTACCCAAACCTGCACAGTTGATTATCACGTTGGAAGACGATGCGCTCATAGCCGACATCAAAAAGGCTTTGAAGCTGATACGTGGTGTGACCTCGGTACGGGTGCCACCCTCAATGATGATAAGACCATTACGCCCGCTATGCGCCGTTCTATCAATAAGGCTCGTCGCGAGTAGAGACGCACGGCCGTGCGTCTCTCCCAAAAATTCTCCTTGTTCACCACGTTGAATTTCGCATTGGGATATGTGCTGGCAAATGAGTCGTTTCCTTCACACAAACATTGTCATCATGACGGGGATTAGCAGAATGTCTTCGTCTCGTCTTAAATCTTTTGTATAGATAATGTACTTGGATCCAATGTGCTCTGAGTATTTTTCACAGAATGTGTCAAAAGATTTATGCGCCTTATATCCGGACGATTTCACTTCCAATGGATACAGCTTGCTTCCTCTAGACAGTAGAAAGTCTATTTCATAAAGATGATTTGATGTCTCTGATCCCCATGTGTGATAGAATAGTTTATTGCCCGATGAAACTAGCATTTGGGCTACAACATTTTCATATACATATCCCAAATCAGCAGACAATTTGTCACTCAATAGTTTGGAATAAATGATGTTTTCGGTTATGTCTTTATCCCAAAAAGCCAGTGTCACAAATAAACCTGTGTCTGCAATATACAATTTGTATTTATCATAGTCGGAGTGCATTGGTAATCCGACGCATGGATTATTTGCATGATGTGCGAAGTTGACAGTTAAGCTTTCTTCCAATCCACGCAACAATTCATCCATAACAGCATTCGTCTCACTTCTGCCCAAAATGGATGATGGTTGGTATCGTGATATGTTTTTACTTAATTGCGCTGGAATGGAACTGAATAATTTTGAAATCTTTCCAGATGGATCTATTTTTAAGAAATCATCGAGATATAATTCGATAATTTCTCTCTTTGTCGTATCGACGTCGGAAAGGTTGTTCGAGTCAATGAAAGTGGCTACTGCTTGAGGCATGCCTCCTACCAGCATATATAGCCTAAAATCACGTAATAACTTCCTTGTGACTTCATCTCCTAATGAACGACGTTTTTGAAATGATTCTTTGAGAATGTCAATAGTGACTTTATCTCCAATTGCCCATCTGAACTCTTCGTAATCCATTGGAAACATGGTGATACGAGTTTCCTCACTTGGTATGACGATATTTTGTGTGTTTTTCCGAATTGATAGCAAAGATCCTGTCTCTATATAATCATATCTGTGGTCTTTGACGAGATATTTTATTGCTTCTCTCGCTTGTGGACATTTTTGCACTTCGTCAAAAATGATTACTGATTGGCGCTCGTATAGTTTTACTCCATATATAAATTGTAGTTGGATAAAGAAAATGTCCCTGTCTGAGATGTTCTTTACTGCTTCCCATAATGCAGTTGTCGCATCTGCAAAGTCGATGAGAATGTAGCTCTTATACTCATTCTTAGCGAACTCTTCCACAATTGTCGATTTCCCTATTCGACGAGCTCCCTTTATTAAAAGTGCGGTGGACCCATCTTTTGTTTGTTTCCACTCTAACATCTTTTGATAAATTTTACGTTTAAATATATGTCCCATAAAGAATACTAAATCGAAAACAATACAAATTTGCAGTGTTTTATTGTAATCCCCAAATTTTAAATGCAGTTTTTGTATCTCTCCCCCAAATTTAAAATTCAAAATTTGTATCTCTCCCCTAAATTTGAGGTTTGGAAATGCAAGAAAAATTACTCCAAATACTCCCAAAAATTCTCCTTGTTCACCACGTTGAATTTCGCATTGGGATATGCGTCCGCAAACGCTTTGGGAGCCTTAGGGTTCTTCTTCCCGGCTTTCATTTCGAATGCGGTAAGGTTATTGTTGTTCTCTTCTATCAGGTCAATCTCTTGTTGATCGTATGTTCGCCAGAAAAACATGTTGGTGCTCGCTAAGTTGTTGTGTTTCATCTTCATCCGCTCACTGATGATGAAATTTTCCCACAATGCGCCTCTCTCTTCGCTCGATCTGTCGGTGAATGGACGGAAATCACTCAATACGGCGTTGCGGATGCCGTTGTCTTGAAAATACCATTTGGATGATTTGGTGACCTCCTTGCGTAGATTATTGGAATATCCTCCCAAACGGTACAACACGAACACTTTCTGCAACAGATCGAGATAACGCTCAGTTGTATTGCGGCTAATGCCCAACTGCTTGCCCAGTTCATCAATGGATACTTCACTGCCGACTTGATATGCTATCAATCGCAACAGATCGTGCATCTTCTGTGCATTCTTTATTCCATCGACGGCGAGAATGTCCCTTAATAGATAGGAGTCCACAATCTCCGTAAGATAACGAGCTTGCTCTTCCGATGACTCTATGCTGATTAATTCCGGATAGCATCCGTATATTAAATGACTGTCTATGTTCGATATGGTCTCAAATACTGAATTATGGTCGCTCAACTCTTTGAAAGAAAATGGGGTCAGGAAAAAACGTGTACATCGTCCAACTAATGGCTCCCCC
>JAGCGM010000070.1 GCA_017649635.1 Paludibacteraceae bacterium
CTCTCCGAGACGAAGAAGGAGGTGCACGACTGCGTGAAGGAGCATGGTCTGTCGCCTGTCCGTTGGTTGGATAAGTTGGGCGTCTTGGGGCCCGACTGCATCGCCGCCCATGTCGTGCATGTGGATGCGGAGGAGCTTGCCATCATGAAAGAACGGGGCGTGACGATCGCCCATAATCCTATATCCAATATGAAACTATCCTCCGGCTTCTTCCGGACGAAGATGGTGATTGATTCGGGCTGCCGTGTGACCATCGGTACGGATGGTTGCTCGTCCAATAACAACTTGGACATGCGCGAGGAGGTGAAGTGCGCCTCCATGATCGCGAAGTGCAACTACGGTCCGGAGATCCTCCCTGTGGATATGGCGGTGGATTGGGCGACCAAGAACGGTGCGGAGGCCTTTGGCATCAATGGTGGGGAGATTAAGGTCGGGAAGGTGGCGGACGCTTTGCTGATCGACTTGGACAACGAGCGTTTCGTGCCTTGCTACAACTTCAACTCCAACTTGGTGAACGCTTCCAGCAACGAGGCCTTCAACACGCTCATCTGCGATGGTAAGATCGTCATGAAGGACCGCAAGGTGAAGGACGAGGAGCGCATCATCGCCGAGGCGAAGGCGTGCTGCAAGAAGTGGATTAAATAGTCTGATATAGTTTGATAAGAAAGACCCTTCTCTGGCGGGAACGTTAGGGAAGGGTTAACATCCCAATAGAAATTCTGAGGCGAGCACGGTCAGGCAGCTGACGCATGCCACGGGAAATAACCCTGCTCCGAGCAACGCCGCCGCTATGCTGGTCAGCAGTGCGGCCAATCCCGCTATGGGACATTGTGTCGCCTCGATGATGGACGGGAAGGTCATGACCGAGAGGGTCACGTAGGGCACGTAATAGAGGAACGACATGATGAAGCGGTTGGTGATAGGCTTCCGTATCAGTGTCAAAGGCAGCACTCTGATGATGTAGGAGACCAGAGCGGCTACAAGGATATATATGATAGCGTTATGTGTCATTCTTTTTCCTCCATTTGATTGATTTCACTTTCTTTCACCGGTTTCACGAGGGACGCCACGGTTGATATGATGACGGTCAGGATGATGGTGCGTGTGCCTGCCGACAAATCCTTGATGTAGGGTGTTTGCGTCGCCAAATAGCTAAACAGGAAGCTTGCGAAGACCGCCACGGCGATGACTTTCTCCTTCTTGGCCGGTGGTATGATGATAGCGATGAACATGCCGTAGAGAGCCACCGAGAGTGCGCTGGTGATGTGCCCCGGCAGCAGATTGCCTAACCAGATGCCTAGGAAATTGCCCAGTCCCCATAGCGGTATGGAGATGACCATGGCACCGTAGAAATGTTCGGGGGATAGGTAGCCGGGACGTGCGATGGAGACGCCGAATATCTCGTCCGTGATGCCGAAGCCCACGAGCAGTCTGTGGAAGAATGGTGCGTTGGGGTCGAACCGTTGGCTGAGGGAACAACTCATCAGCAGGTAGCGCGCGTTGGCGATGAAGGTGATGAGCGCCACTTCGGCGTACGTGGCCAGTTCCGCCACGGAGGTGTAAAGACCGTATTCGCCCGCCGAGGCGTGGTTGAGGACGCTGGCGAGATAGCCTTCCAAGGGTGTTAAGCCCGCTTTCCGTGCGATGAATCCTAGGGAGAATGCCACGGCGAAATAGCCCATTCCGATAGGAAATCCATCGCGTAGTCCATCCACAAAATTCTTTTTCTTTTCGTTCATTTCTAACTTTTTAGGCCTTCCCTTGAATTAGACCGCGAAGTTACAAAGAAATTACATATTTCGTGGATGGGCTAGCGTGAAATTATGTTATTTATCTTACGATGATCTTAGTCGTTTGGGCTTCCTCTTCTTGGATGACCTTCACGTTGTAGAGGCCTGGTGCAAGGCGGGTGGAGATCTCGGATGAACTGTTTATCTCTTCGGATTGAACCAAGGATCCTGTCACGTTGTAAATTAATACGGTCGCTTTGTCCGGTGCGGAGACGGTGAACCGGCCTTGCTCCACGATGGTTGGGTAGACGATTGTCGGTTCTCCTTGAATGGCTGTTATGTCTGTCTCCTCATAGCATCCTCCGAACACATTGCAGATGAATTTTCCTGTGGTTGTCAAATCCCCGCCACAATTCTCTTTGAATATGGATCCTCCGTCTCCTCCGTACCCGTAGGAGTTGTATATCCAACTGATTGTTTTACTGCTGCCATCTGTTCCTTGACAGTGATTCAGGAATGTTTGGGCGGATTGGGTATTTAAAGTGGATTCGGATCCGCTGTCGGGGTCTGGAATACTTCCTGCGTTCCATTCTGTCACGATGACAGGAACTCTTTGGGTGGCTGGGAGGAATTCCGAACTTTCAAGACCCATGTGGGCGACCTCACCTGCGTAGAAATGGAAGGCATACATGATCTCCGCCTTTCCCGAGGAGATAACATTGTTGTCGGTTGCGTCCACCTGAGAGTGGATCCTTTGACACCAGTTCGGGGTGCCGACGATGATGATTGGCCTTGTTGTGTCGATGTCGGTGATGATGTTGGCGATTGCCTTGGCGTAGCTCTTGATGGTTTCCCAGTCCACACCGGAAGGCTCGTTGCATATTTCGTAGAGGATATGCTTGTATTGCTTGTCTGCTACTTCCTGCGCCACCATCTGGAAGAACTCCGAGGCTTCTTCGATATAGTCGTTCGGATCTCCGCTGCCCTCATTTTTCTCGTTGAGTTCACTCATGAAGTGCCAATCGATGATGCAGTAGAGGCCTGCCTCATAGGTCCATTCCATCCACTGTTTGACCTGCTCGTCGCTGATTTTCCCTTCTCTCGAGATGTGCCGTGCGATACGTACGCAATTCACACCCGTTTCCCGTAGATTGTCTAGGTCTTCCTTGGTGTTCAGGCAGTTCTCGTACCCAGGGCTGAATGCGGTGAATCCTTTCAGTTGGATGGGGTTGCCGTTTTCATCGGAGAGTTGGGACCACACTATATTCAGTCGTCCCCAGTCCTTCACGTAGTAGTTCTGTCTTGGCCCATCCTTGTAGTTTATCGTACTGATATGTTCGCTGATGAATCTTCCGGACGTTGACAATTCTCCGCCGCATTCGTCTTTGAACATGGCGGCTCCGTTTCCTCCATATCCGTAGGAGTTGTAGATCCAGCTGACGAGTTGTTTCCCCGTGTTATTTACGGCGCATTTTTGCAGGAATTTGGCTCCTTGTTCGGTGCTGATTGAGTTGTCCCCTTCGGTCTCTCCTGATTCTTGCACTTTCCCAAGGTTCCATTCGGTCACGATGATAGGGATTGCCATCGTGGCGGCATCTAATTCTGAGAACATGAGATTCTGGTGCGCAGGTTCTCCCGCGAAGTAGTGGAAGGAGTACATGATTCCTGCCTTGTCTGTCTCGATGAGGTTTTGCGAGCTTGCCACCTGATAGGTTTTCTGGCACCAGTCAGGTGTGCCGACGATGATGATTGGCTTGTTGGTGTCGATGCTGGTGATGATGTCGATGATCGTCTCTGCATAGCTCTTGATGGTTTCCCACTCCACACCGGAAGGCTCGTTGCATATTTCGTAGAGGATATGCTTGTATTGTTTGTCGGCTACTTCCTGCGCCACCATACGGAAGAATGCCGAGGCCTCTTCGATATAGTCGTTCGGGTCTCCGCTGTCCTCATTTTTCTCGTTGAGTTCATTCATGAAGTGCCAGTCGACGATGCAGTATAGGCCGGTCTCGTTGGTCCATGCCATCCATTGTTTAACCTGTTCGTCGCTGATTTTCCCCTCTCCGGAGATGAGACGTGCGATGCGTATGCAGTTCACGCCCATTTCACGTAAATTGACGAGGTTCTCTTTGGATTTCAGGCAGTTCCCGTGATCTTGGCCGAATGCCGAGAATCCTTTCAGTTGGATGGGGAATCCCTCCTGGTCGCAGAGTTGTTTACTCATGTAATCATGTTCTCCTCCCCAGCTTGTACGTTGGTGTTGCCCCAGATCTACTTCGTAGGGGTTCAATTGCAGTCGTCCCCATTCTTGTATGTAGTTCGTACTGTTGGCGTCATTGCCCGCATGTGCTTGAAAACAAGCGGTAATCCCTAATAGTAGGGAGAGAAAGTGTTTCATGGTCATAAGCGTAGGGTGGGTTCTTTGTGTTTACCCCAATTGTCAGGCAGAACCCGTTAGCCTGTTGAGTTGTAAGTAAAGATAGGGCAAAGATAATTATTTTTTTGCAATATTGTTGCGGTGGAAATAAAAAAAGGCTACCGGTTAGGGTAGCCTTTGGGTGATAGGGAAAGAATCTTATTCAGCCTTTCCGTTAGATCCAAGCACGTTGATGATCTTGTGCATGTACATCTTCTTCATGTTGTCACGAGCAGGACCGAGGTACTTACGAGGGTCGAACTCACCTGGCTTCTCAGCGAAGGTTTGACGGATAGCAGCCGTCATAGCCAAACGAGAGTCAGAGTCGATGTTGATCTTGCAAACGGCTGACTTAGCAGCTTTACGCAATTGCTCCTCAGGGATACCTACAGCGTCTGGCAACTTACCACCGAACTTGTTGATCGTGTCAACCTCGTCTTGTGGTACGGAAGAAGAACCGTGGAGTACGATAGGGAATCCAGGGAGTTTCTTCTCGATCTCTGCCAATACGTCGAATGCCAACGGAGGAGGAACCAGCTTGCCAGTCTTAGGGTCGCGGGTGCACTGCTCTGGTTTGAACTTGTAAGCACCGTGGGAAGTACCGATTGAGATAGCCAATGAATCAACACCAGTCTTAGAAGTGAAGTCGATCACCTCTTCTGGTTTGGTGTAGTGAGACTCCTCAGCTTGAACCTCGTCCTCAACACCTGCCAAGACACCCAACTCGCCCTCTACGGTAACATCGTGTTGGTGAGCGTACTCACATACCTTCTTCGTCAAGGCTACGTTCTCGTCGTAAGGAAGAGAAGAACCGTCGATCATGACTGAAGAGAAGCCCATGTCCACGCAGCTCTTGCAAAGCTCGAAAGAGTCACCGTGATCCAAGTGGAGGCAAATCTGTGGCTTAGCCCAGCCCAACTCCTTTGCGTACTCTACAGCACCCTCTGCCATGTAACGAAGCAAAGTTTGGTTTGCGTAGTTACGTGCACCTTTGGATACTTGGAGGATTACAGGAGACTTAGTTTCTGCTGCTGCCATGATGATGGCTTGCAATTGCTCCATGTTGTTGAAGTTGAATGCAGGGACTGCATAACCTCCCTTTACTGCTTTGGCAAACATATCCTTCGTGTTTACCAAGCCAAGATCTTTGTAATTAACCATTCTATTTATATTTAGAAAATTAAAAATTTTTCGCGAGCACAAAGATAAAAAAAAGAATTAAGAATGAAGAATTAAGAGTTAAGAATTATTGTGGAGAGGGCGTGGTGGTTTCATTTGTTGTCCTGGAGGTCTCGTTTATTTACTATTTGACAATTTAGCTATTTATGATTTAGGGGGGCTGTTAAATCGTTTCGTGGGATTTTGTTTCCGTCTTTGTTTCTGCATTGCGTCTCTACGGTGGTGCATGATTGAACGGTTAAGGGTATCGTAGGGTGGAACGGTTAAAAATAGGTCTTCGTATGCACAATGCGTTGCCTCTCCGGTTCCATAATGCGTTGCGTTGTGATTGTAAAGACGCAAGATTTTGCGTCTCTACGGTGGTGTCCGATTGACGAACGGCAGGATGTCATGGGTTGGGAACGGATCGAAAAAATGTAGAGACGCACGGCCGTGCGTCTCTACAAATCGTGGATTGTCTCCCAAATAATGATTAATACCTATTTGTTCCCCAATTTGTTACGGATTTTTCACATAAACCCGTTGAACTGCTCTCTAGAATGGAAAGTCATCTTTTGAGCCTTCCACAGGTGGGGGAGGTGTCTCCACCGCATTGTTGGCGGCTGAAGGGGTGGTGGACAATGGTGCGACGCCGCCCTCTGGTTTTTTGCCTAACAATTGTATTTCGTCAGCGTATATCTCAGTGGTGTAGCGGGTTACGCTTCCGTTCTTCTCGTCCACCCATGAGCGGGTCCTGATCTTCCCCTCCACGTAGATGGATGTGCCTTTCCTGATATAATTCTCCGCTAGTTTGGCCAGCCCTCGCCATGCGACGATGTTGTGCCACTCTGTCCTCTCTGGGATATTTTGCCCGGAGGCCGTCGTGTACCCTCGTTCCGTGGTTGCTAGGGTGAAATTGGCTACTGCCACGTCTTTGTCCACGTAGCGTACTTCGGGGTCTCTCCCCACATTTCCGATCAAAATCACTTTGTTAACAGACATAGATTTAAATTTTTGTTACTTCGTTAAACTTTATGTTAATACATTCATTTGCAAATGTAACCAAATTTTTTGTATTTAAAAATATTTATGTATAAAAATTACGCATAAGTAAAATATTTTTGCAAAAGTATTGTGTCTGCTTGTATTTATATGGCAAAAAAAGAGGGGAACATGGTTGCCCTGTTCCCCTCCGCATATGATTTGTTGATAGGAAGATTAGATGCCTTCCTCAACCTTTTCAACACTTTGGCTGTTGCTTTCTTGCTTATTCTTCTCCTCGGCTCTCTTCGCCTCGAGGATCGCTGAGTTGCGACGGATGGTATCCTCATCGATCTTATAGAATACCAATGCCAAGATACCGATTACGGAGCCTACCAACGGCAACAGAGAGAAATAGGACTTCAGGGAGTCTATCGTCTCAGGGCTCAATTGGGTGTTTGCCACGAAACCGATGGCTGCCAAGGCGTATGCTGGAATTGAGTTCGCCAACGCTTGTCCCAACTTCTGCGCCATTGTGGCGGAAGAGTAGATCAAACCGGTTGCGCGACGTCCCGTTTCCACCTCCGCATTGTCTGCCACGTCAGCATACATACTCCACATGATGTAGCCGGAAGGACCGATCGCCAATGTGAAGATGATGTTCAGGATGATGATTGTACCGATATTGCTTCTGTCCAAAACAAGGAATGAGAGGGAAAGAAGGGATGCCAACGTGAAGCAAGCGATCCATGTAGGTTTTTTACCGAATTTCTTCACAACGGTTTGGATCAACATCGTACCGATGATCGTGAAGACAGAGCCGGAAGCCAACAACAGCGTGGAAACCAACTCCCATGTCAACTTGATGCCGAAAAGTGTTCCTGAAACGGTGAATACCTCTTGTCCGTCCACAATGTTATAGTCAGCCAAGCAATACTTAGCATAGTAAGGGATCAAACCATTGTGCACGAACACGAAGAACAACATGGCGATACCCGCGATGGACAACATGATCCATGGTTTGTTCTTGCATAAGTCCTTCACGTCGTCTGAAAGTTTGCTGGTCTCTTGCTTCACCGGTTCAACACGCTCCCTGGTGAAGAAGAAGGTGCACATCAACATGACGAACGCCGCGATCGCGTAGATGAAGGCTGTCCAAGAGAAGGCTGCCTGACCGCTGCACTGCAGGTGGTCTTGGATGAAACGAACCAGCGTGAAGACCATACCGTAGCTGCACAAGCAACCGATCTGCGCACCGATGTTACGGAATGCGGAAACGGAGGTTCTCTCGTCCGGGTCCGGAGAGATGACACCCATCAACGCACCGTAAGGCACATTGACTACGGAGTACATCAAACGGCAGAGCAAGAAGGTCGCGTATGCGTAGATGACCTTGCCTGTATCATTGAACTCAGGCGTGTAGAAAGTGAAGAATCCGATGACACAGAATGGAACCACGCCGAAGAGGATCCAAGGACGGAAACGTCCCCAACGTGTGTTATGACGGTCTGCGATCGCACCGATGATCACGTCGAACGCGATGTCGATACAAGATACTACCAAGACCATGGTTCCCACCACCGCCGGAGCGATGCCGAAGTAGTCTGTGTAAAACGCTGTGGCCATGCAAATCAGACCCCAGAAGAGGTTGCAAGCCAAGTCTCCCGCTCCATAGGAGAGCTTTTCTAGAATAGATAATCTTTGATTGTTTTCCATTGTATTAAAATTTTTATTGATTTTCAATTATTTAAGTGCGTCTGGATTCAACTTCACCGGTGATTGCGCCGTGAATGGTATCTCGCCGCACAGGGCCCTAACCACAGCTGTCTGCGTGAAAGGGTCGATGCTGTAGGCATTGACCTTCAGCGGTGCGATTCCCTCGTAGCAATCGTTCAGGAACGGGTTGCTGTAAGAGATGGAGATGCGCTTCTTCGGATCCGTCATGTTGACCGTCCATACGCCGAACGACTCCTTGTCCTTGAAGAACGGTGTGCCTAATGGCGCGAAGTAGCGGTTCTCGAAGCAGACGATGATCTTGTCGTAATAATCCAATGAATCGATGCGGTAGCCCCAATCGTAGAAGTGAGGGTTAACCATCATCGTCACATCGAAGCCACGCTTCTCGAATTCCTGCTTCGTGACGCTGAACTTGCCCTCGTCCAAGCAGTAGCCCACAGGGACGATCAGCAACTTCTTGGTCATGTCCGGCTTCAGAGGAATATCACTGTTGCGGTCCTCCTCCAAGGTGATGGCGGACTCAGCCAACTTGGTGCCCGTCTCCTTCACGAGAGCCTTCGTCTCCTCGCTCATCGGAGTGCAGAGGGAGTCCGGAGAAATCTTTTCAAGCAAGCCGAAACGCTCACGCAACGCCCATACACGGCTGACAGCGTCGTCCAGACGGGACATTGGAATCTCTCCCCTGTTGATCCTCGCCTCGATGGTGTCCATATATGCCAAGGAAGGCCAAAGGACGATATCCGCACCCGCTATGAAGCATTGTACGGAAACCTCCAATTCATTTTTGTAGTAGCCTGCGCAACCACCCATGTTGAGCGCATCGGTGATCACCACGCCATTGTATTTCATCTTGTTCTTCAACAGGTCTACCATCAACTCCTTGGAAAGAGTTGCGGGTGGCAATTGACCATTGATCTTTTCCTTCTGGTAGAAAGGCAATTGGATATGACCCACCATGATGGAGGCCGCCCCGTCGTCGATCATCTCGCCGAAGAGTTTGCCGAAGGTCGCCTTCCACTCCTCCTCGGAGAGCGTGTTGGCGGTCGTCACGATATGCTGGTTGCGCATGGTGACACCATCGCCCGGGAAGTGCTTTACGGTAGAGATGACGTTCTGCTCGTGGATTCCCTCCATTTGTTTCTTGAGGATCGGAATCGCCTTCTCCACGTCGTCGGATACGGAACGTTCGATGACCAACTCCTGCAGAGGGTTCATGTTCAGGTCGCACACAGGATGCAGCAACCAGTTGAAGCCCATCTCCTTCGCCTCGGAGGCGATCGCCTTGCCGAAGTCGTAGGCTAGGGAAGGACTATTTGCGGCACCGAGCGACATCTCGGCTGGCATGTGCGTATACTTCGGATAGGTCTCGCCCAAGCCACGCTCGAAGTCCTCGCTGAAGAACAACGGATACTTGGCCGCTGCGGCGTAATCCTTCATTGCGCTTGCGATCAGGTTTTCCGAAGAGGTGTTGTATTGCTTTTGGTAGTTGTCGAAATACCAGCGGGCGATGAAGAAACCGCCGATAGGGTATTTCTCCATGAAGGCCTTCATGTCTCCGTTGCCGATTTTTTTCTGGTCGTAGTATTGGGAGACCACCATCATGGTCTGTCCGATTTTCTCACGGACGGAGAGATTTTTCCAAGAGGTGTCAATCGCGGCGAAATCATATCCCACGTTCTCTTGAACAACTGTTTTAGTATTCTCTTTCGGGGAATCGCACTGCGTAAACGTCAATGCGCCCAAAGCCATTACGAACAGGCCTTTTACCATTCCGACTCTCATACCTCTTGCAAAATCCGTTATAGTTAAAAAAAAGGAAGCACCCCCAAAGAGGGGATGCGTTCCATGTTACTTCGTATACAAATTAGACTGTTTCAAAACAGTAGAATCCGCTCCGCCTTTGTTTACGACGGAAAGAACACGCTTGATGTAGTCGCCCGATGGGGTGACATCGTTCCATGCCTCTCTGGCACATGCGCCAGGGACGAGGGCTGAAGAGGAACGTTCGTTGTCAGAGAAACTCCAGTTACAGAAGCTAACCTTCTGGTTGCCTGCGTTGTTGCCGCTCAGCAAGAGCAACCACTTGTCGGTGCGGTCGAAGTCCAATTCGCCGTTACCGTTCGCCTCGCAGAGTCCGAACTCGGAGCAGAATACTGGCAGTTTGCCCAAAACATCATACATATAGGCGTACATATTGTAATAATCAGGCTTTCCGTCTTTCTCGAAGCCCTCATTATGCTCTTTCGCGTAGAAGTGGAAGGCGTACATGACGTTGTCATGTTTCAGACGAGCGTCGCGGGCAGGCAACGAGTCGCAGAGGTCCTTGCCGTTTCCTTGATACATACCCTCCTTCAGACAAGCGTCCACCAACTGGTCCCACTGCGGAGTGCCCACGATGACGACAGGATGAGTGACGCCCGCCGAGTCGTAATTCTCTTGGATAGCCGGGATGATGTCGTCGGCATAGTCGGCGATCATGTCCCAAGTGACATTGGTCTCCTTGGTGCAAACCCAAGGATGGATAGGGTCACCCTTCTCCAAGCAGTTGTTTGGCTCATTGCAAATCTCATAGAGCAGATGCTCTTTGCCAGCATATTTCTTCGATATGAAGCTGAAGAATTCCTTGGCGCCACCGTATTTGGAATCCAACGGATTGCCTGGTGTCAGGATATGCCAGTCAACGATACAATAGATACCCAACTCACCGCAGATATCGATCATTTCGCACATTTTCTGTTGAAATCCAATAGGATTGGTGTTATAACCACCTTCCTCAACGTACATCGCCAAACGAAGCACATTGATGCCCCACTCCTCGACCATTGTTTTGATGGACTCCTTGGTGTAGCAGTCGCCACACCATTGCCATCCCATCGTACTCATACCAGCCAATTGGACAGGATTACCATCTTTGTCGCAAAGTTGTAAATCCTTGACCTGCAGTCTTCCATGCTGGGCCACCGGCGAATTCACCGGATAAGGGGAAACATTCTTCTTCTGTTTGGCGTTATTGCCTCCGCCGCCACACGAAACCAGCATGGCGAGAGCCATCAGCGCACCAAAAAACAATCTCTTCATTTATCGAAAAATTTATGTTAGAAAGAAAAGCAGGGAAGCCACCCGGATTGAGTGGCTTACCTTGCTGACAGTTGTGTTATCCCATAATAACCTCAACAACATTCTTGCTGCCCTTAGGCTGCATAGGAACGATGTTGCCGGCAATTTCCTTACCGTTGACGATCAACTTCTTGACGCCCTTCTGGACACCACTTGGGTTGGTGACCTTGATGCTATACTCGGCGTCACGGAAGATACGGTTAATCGAGTAGCCCTTGATGTCCGCAGGCAAACAAGGATTAACCTCCAAACCTGTATAGGCAGGCTTGATACCGAGGAGGTATTGACTTACCGTCAACCACATCCATGCGGCCGTACCCGTCAACCATGAGTTCTTACCCTCACCTGGCTTAGCGGCGTCCTTACCGGCTACCATCTGGCAGTTCACGTAAGGCTCCACCTTATGAAGCGCTTGATCCTTCAAGTACATAGGAGCGATCTTGCGGAAGAGCTCCCAAGCGTCGTTACCACGTCCGGCGACCGTCTCACCGATGATCACCCATGGGTTGTTGTGACAGAAGATACCCGCATTCTCCTTGTATCCTGCAGGATATGAACTGATCTCGCCCATCTCGACATGATAGGTTGTATAGGCAGGGTTGTTAAGAACCATACCGTGCTCGCAGTCGAGGTATTTCTTACAAGAATCGATGGCCTTGTCGACCATACCCTCTTCGAGACCGATACCAGCCATCGTACAGAATCCCTGGCTCTCGATGAAGATCTTACCCTCCTCACACTCCTTGGAACCGATCTTGTTTCCGTAGAAGTCGTATGCGCGGAGGTACCAATTACCGTCCCAACCGTGCTTCTTCACAGCCTCAACCATGGAGTCGATGCACTTCTGGGCGCGGGCAGCCTCGTCGTTCTTACCCAATTGCTTGCAGAGTTCCACATAATCTTTACCTGTGACAACGAACAAACCGGCGATCATCAAAGACTCAGCCTTGCTGCCAACCGAATTGTTCTCCGTTGTTTGGAATGACTCGTTCGGATCCCAAGAGAAGCAGTTCAGGTTCAAGCAGTCGTTCCAGTCAGCACGGCCAATCAATGGCAACATGTGAGGACCGAGGTTGTTGACCACGTGGTTGAAAGATATCTTAAGGTGCTCGAAGAGAGACACTTCTGTACCTGGCTTGTTATCGAATGGAACAGGCTCGTCCAAAATGGAGAAGTCACCCGTCTCTTTCACGTAGGCAGCCGTACCGAAGATCAACCAGCATGGGTCATCGTTGAAACCACCACCGATGTCATTGTTACCACGCTTCGTCAATGGTTGATATTGGTGGTAGCAACCACCATCTGGGAATTGAGTAGATGCAATATCAATGATACGTTGACGCGCGCGGGAAGGAACTTGATGAACGAAGCCGACCAAGTCTTGGTTGGAATCGCGGAATCCCATACCACGTCCGATACCGCTCTCGAAGAAGGATGCTGAACGGGAGAAGTTGAAGGTGATCATACACTGGTATTGGCTCCAGATGTTCACCATACGGTTCAATTTCTCGTCGTCTGACTTGACTACGTAAACCTCCAAAAGCTTGTCCCACATAGCAGCCAACTCAGCGAATGCCTCGTCCACCGCCTTAACCGTAGAGAAGCGCTTGATTGTCTCAAGGGCTTTCTTCTTGTTGACAAGTGTAACATCGGAATCTTGGGAAGAAATCAATGTTCCGTTTTTCTTGCGGGTGATATCCTCCTTGGAGAACTTCTCATCCTGCTCGTTCTCGACATAACCCAAGACGAAGATGAAATCTTTGCTCTCTCCTGGTTGCAACTCAACCTCAACATAGTGGGAAGCGATAGGTGACCATCCGTGTGCGAGTGAATTAGCTGGTTTGCCAGCCATTACACACTGAGGGTCCGCGAATTCGTTGTAAAGACCGATGAACGACTCACGATCCGTGTCATAACCATCTATCTTAGAGTTGGTCAATGCGTAATACGCATAGTGGTTACGGCGCTCCTTGTATTCTGTCTTATGGTAAATTACGCTACCGTCGATCTCCACCTCACCGGTAGACCAGTTACGTTGGAAGTTCTCCATATCGGTGGCGGCGTTCCAAAGACACCACTCAGCGAAAGAGAAGAGCTTGATCTTCTTAGCGTATGTTGTCGTATTCTTCAAAGTGACTTTTTGCACCTCCGCCCAAGTCTTCAATGGAACGAAGAAAAGCACGGATGCCTCTATACCGTTCTTCGCACCCGTGATGCGCGTATAGTTCATACCGTGGCGGCACTCGTATGCGTCGAGCGGAGTCTTGCATGGTTTCCATCCCGGATTCCATACGGTTCCATTATCGTTGATATAGAAATAACGTCCGCCATTGTCCATAGGCACACCGTTGTAACGGTAACGAGTAATACGGCGGAACTTAGCGTCCTTGTAGAAACTATAACCACCCGCAGTGTTCGAAATCAAACCGAAGAAATCTTCGTTTCCCAAATAATTGATCCAAGGGAATGGAGTCGCGGGATTGGTGATGACAAACTCACGGTTCGCATCGTCAAAATGTCCAAAATTCATATTCTTTCTTTTTATTTAAAATTTATTTTCTCAAAAGGAGTATCTACATACATCGTACAAATATACTACAATATTTGATTTATACAACACTTTCAAAAAAGGATTTTTCCACGGCTTTTCCACCGTTTTGACATCCCTGCCTATTCCTGCTGGCATGGGGTGTGGAAGGGTGTGGAGAACGGGGGCTCAAATGAGCGAACAAGGAGGAAACGGTGTTGTTCCCTCCTTGTCTATCAATTAGTTCAGTGTTGTGGTTCGGGGATTGTTCCTCGGACTTATTGCTTTTTAGCGGAAGAGTTAAACACATTCTCCTCTTCCACCTCTTCCTCTTCCTTGTCGGCGCTTTTGAACGTGAAGTCGTATCCGAGTTTCAGTCCGATGTAGACGTCATGGTAGTTGTTGTTGATGCCTGGCCATCCGTTCAGTTTACGGTACTCAGGATCGAAGTCCTTACAAGCCAATCTGTCGAGCACAACAGACACGGAGAAGTTCTTGCATTGTATGCCCGCCCCGAATTCGAGGTAGAGACCATTGTTCTCTGTGGTGATGCCCGGGTCGCTTTGGTCCTCCTTGAAGGTATATTTGTTCAGACCCACTGCGTAGCCGAACCTTCCGTCCACGAACGGAGTCAACTTTTTCTGGGTGAATTTCCAGCGGCCGGATACGTAGAAAGGCAGTCTATAGACCTTGTCCTCGAATTCGTCCCTTGTGGCAGGGTTCCAAGCTGTACGTTCTTCGAAGTTTTCGAGCTTCATGCTGGAATAGTAGAAGGAGATACCCCAGCCGATGGAGAAGTTAGCGTTGAATTGATAACCCATGTTCACGCCGGCGGTGATGTCGAAATTCGCTTTCGTGTCCGTGCGGTTGCTGAACACCAGCTTTCCGCCTCCCACCTCAGGGCGGAAGAATAGTCCCTCACTGTATGGAACATACGGTTCTGTTGTATCCGCGGCGACAGAATCCACCACCTCTTCAGTCGTCGATTCCAGTGTCGTGGCTACTGAACTTGTCGTTTTGACTGCAGAATCCATTGTGGCGGCTGCTGAATCCGCTATAGCTTCCACGCTGTCATCCATCACTGGTGCTACTAATACAGACGGTTCGTCTTCTGCAAAAGATGCCGACGCAAATGCCATCATCAGCGTCAACAACGTAATAATCTGTTTCTTCATCTATTTTTTTTGATTTTAAGTGTATTTTACTAAAGTGTATATCATGGTGTTGTTTACGAAGATCTTGTTTAAGGCTCCACCCCTTGTTGTCCTCTGTAGAGTTTCAGCATCCAACGGTCTTTCTTCGTGGCGTTGCGGAAGTTCTTGTAGTATGCGGGGTAGCCGGTCACAATCACTTCGATCTCCGTCTCGGAGGCGTGCACTTCGTAACGTACACCTATCATGACGTCGGCTTTATACTCTTTCTCCGCGTGGGCCAACGCTATATCCTTGTATCTCTGTATCTTCTCTTTCGCGTCCCCGTCCATGTTGACACTGAAGGTCTCCTTGTACGTCACCTTCTCGTTTCCGATCATCTCCAGGTCGGCGATGAGGGGATTCATGATGATGCCATTCGCTGGTTCCATCGTATTTGAATTACTACTCTCCTCGTAAGAGAAAGGGACTGACTTCGATCTTGAGATGGCCGGAGTGGCGCAACACATAGCCAATACGGAAACGCATACGATCTGTTTAAATATTCTACACTTCATAGATGTCAAAATGAAAAATCGTACAAAAATAATTTTTTTTTCAATTAAACAAAAATGATTGGTGTATAGCGGTGTGGTTTTTTCATTTAATAGGTCTTTTGGGTGGTTAGGGCAACGATAGAATCACCCTTGGACGGTGGAATGTTTTTACCGTGATGAAGAAGGCGGGTCTACCGCTTTGGATGGGCCCGTCTTCTTGTGCATTATCTTGTCTTATAATTATTTACGTTATTCTTTCATGACTTCGGTCACTGTCACTCCCTCCGTGTAGAATACCTTCACGTAGTAGACTCCCCGCGATAGGCTGGAGATGTTCACTGTCTCCTCCTCGGATTCAAGCAGGAAGCGTCCTGTGAGGTCGAAGAGTTGCACCTTCGTCAGATGCGTTCCCATAGGCACGGAGACGTTGAATTCGTCCTTCGTAGGGTTCGGATAGAGGGTGATAGGCTGTTTTTCTATCAGATTGTCTTCTACTCCATTGATGCCGTCACATGGTTCGAAGTTCTTCGGTTGGCTCAACATCTGTTTGATGTATTGCCCGGACTCGGAAACCAAGTTCCAGTTCTTGCTTTTGGAAGCGCCAGGCTGTAAGGCGGCGGAAGATTCCGCCTTATCGGAGAAGCTCCAGTTCACCCAACTGATTTTGCGTTCGTTCATCCACTCCATCCACCTATTACACTCGTCGAGGAAGACTCCTCCGTCTCCGGAAGCCTTGGTCGTGCCGAACTCCGTCACAAAAATCGCCGCACCATTATTGAGCGCCGTTTGCGCCTTATCACGCAAGCTTTGGAAGTGATCTCCGGAGTAGAAATGAAGCGTGTACATCACATTGTTATACGACAATGGATTCTGAGACGCATAGTCCACATCCTGGCTCCACATCGGGGTGCCGCAGATAACGATCTTGTCCGGGTCATTCGCGCGAATCACAGGAATCACCTTATCCGCATACTCCTTAACGTCGGACCACCTCACCATGAATCCGTTCGGTTCGTTACATATCTCGTACAAAACGTGCTTGTCGTCCTTGTGCTTCGCGGACATATATTCCCAGAAAGGTATTGCGTCATCCAACGTGTTTTTCGGGTTCCCGCTCCCTTCTTGCAGGATATGCCAGTCGATGATGCAGTAGATGCCCAACTTTCCGCAGATGGCCACCAACTCATCGATGTATGCGTTGTAGTCCTCCTTGCTCTTCCACTGCGTACCGTCCGTTTTGCAATATCCTCCTTTTTCATGCGTGTAGATAGCCAAACGGAATATGTCTATGTGCCAATCGTTCACCAATACGGTCAATGACTCCTCCGTATAGCATTGAGGGAACCAGGCCAAGCCGTGGGAACTCATTCCTTTCAGTTGTACGGGTCTTCCGCACTCGTTCACCATTTGGGTGCCCTGTACGGAGAGTTTGCCATTGAGATAAACCGGGGAACCTGCCGGATAGGTGCGTGCCGACTCCGGCGCGGAGGATACTTGTTTCTTCATTCCTTCTTCATTTCGATTATACCCGCCCGCAAAAACAAACGTATCGGCAAAGAAAAACATTGCCGTGAGCATAATCACCTTAGTAAACATTCTTGCATTCATAACACTTACACTTTAAATAAAAATATAAATACTCATTAATACATTCATAACATAATAGTGCTCAAGTCGGTGCTTAAAGCATACCCGACATGCGGTCTTCGGGCGCAAATATATAAAAGTTTTTTACACAAAAAAAATCCATGGCTTCACACAAAAAAGAAGATTGTTGCAAGACTAGCCTCACAACAATCTTCTATAAGTTTATCGATTTTATATCACACGTATTATTCCTTCACAACCTGCGTCACGGCCACTCCGTCGGATAGGATCACCTTCACGCAGTAGACCCCTTGCGAAAGGCTGGAGATGTTCACCACCTCCTTCTCGGACTCAAGCAGGAAGCGTCCAGTGAGGTCGAAGAGCTGCACCTTCGCCAGTTTCATCCCTTCTGGTATGGAGACGCTAAACTCATCCTTCGCAGGGTTCGGGTAGAGCTTCACGATTTGTCTGTCGAGAAGGATATCCTCCACACCGTCGACGCAAGAGTGGAAGTTGTTTGGCGTTGACAATTGGGCTTTGACGAACTCGCCTGAGGCGGATACGGAGGTCCAGTCTTTGGAGCCGCAAGCTCCATTGTTCAAGGCCGAGTTTGTCTGCGTGCCGTCCGCGAAGTTGGCGTATGTCCAGCTAAGGCTTCGGGACTTCATCCAGTCGATCCACGTTTCCCCTTCGGTCGTGTTGATGGAACCTCCGTTCGCCGAAAGGTTAAATTCGGTGACGAACAGCGGTAAGCCCTTGAGGATGGCCGTATTGGCCTTTTCACGCAGGGTCTGGCCGTCCGAGCCGGCGGAGAAGTGCATCGTGTACATGATGTTGTCGCCCGCCAAAGGATTCGCCGCCACGGCCTCCCATTCGCGGTCAGACGAAGGGGTTCCGCAAATGATGATCTTCTCGTTGTCGAACTGGCGGATCAGGGCAATCATGGAATCGGCGTAGCTCTTTATCGAGCTCCACGACACACCGTTGGTGTTGTCGCATATCTCGAAGAGCACATGTTTGTAGTTCTTGTACCGTTGCGCCATGTGACGCCAGAATATGGTGGCCTCCTTCATGTTGACGTTCGGGTCGCCCTTCTCGGTCAGGTGCCAGTCAACCACGCAGTAGATACCTTTGGTGCCGCAGAGGCGAACTAAATCATCCACCTTGTCATTATAGTTGTACATGGAAAGTGCTTGGTCGGACCCGTTCACGCAGTATCCACCTTCTCCGTTCGTGTGGACGGAGATGCGGAACAGGCTGGCGTTCCAGTCGTTGAGCAGGGCGTTGAGGGAGCTCGTCGAGTAACACTTCGAGTAAACGGATAGGTTGTCTGAACTTAGGCCTCGTAGCTGGACATCGAAGTCGCACTCGTTGGTCAGGCGTCCGTTCTGCACGTGAAGCTTGCCGTTGTGGTAGACAGGGGAGCCCTTCGGGTATCTTATGGAAGCCAATGGGTTCACGTTCTCCACATATTCGGGTGTGGTGATTGAGTCGCCGTTGCATGGTTCGAAGCTCTTCGGTTGGCTCAACAACCGTTTGATGTATTGACCGGACTCGGAGACCATGTTCCAGTCGCCGCTGTTGGATGCGCCCGGTTTCAATGCGGCGGAGGATTCCGACTTGTCCGCGAAACTCCAGTTCACCCAGCTGATCTTGTGCGAGTCCATCCAGTTCATCCACGTGTTGCACTCGTCGAGGAAGACGCCACCGTCACCGCTCGCCCGGGTCGTGCCGAACTCCGTCACGAAAATCGCCAATCCCTTATTGATCGCTTTGTCCGCCTTATCCCGCAAATATTGGGTGTGTTCTCCAGAGTAGAAATGGAGCGTGTACATCACATTGTCATACGTCAGGGGATTCTGCGCCGCAATGTCCACATCCTGGCTCCAGGTAGGCGAACCGCAGATGATGATCTTGTCGGGGTCGTTCTTCCTGATCACGGGAATAACCTCCTCCGCATATTTCTTGACATCGGACCATGTCACGCTGAATCCGTTCGGCTCGTTGCAGATTTCATACAAGACGTGTTTGTCGTCCTTGTGCTTTGCGGACATATACTCCCAAAAAGGGATAGCGTCATCCAGCGTGTTGTTCGGGTCGCCGCTGCCCTCATTCAGAATGTGCCAGTCGATGATACAGTAGATGCCCAGTTTGCCGCAGATATCCACCATATTGTCGATGTACGCGTTGTAATCGTCCTTGCTCTTCCACTGTTCCGTGGTATAGCCGCCCCATTCGTGCGTGTAGATGGCCAAGCGGAATATGTCTATGTGCCAATCGTTCACCAATGCGGTCAGCGACTCCTCCGTATAACATTTAGGGAACCATGCCAGACCGTGGGAACTCATGCCCCTCAGTTGGACTGGTTTGCCGCACTCGTTCACCATCTGGGTGCCTTGCACGGAAAGCTTGCCATTGTAATAGACCGGAGAGCCCTCCGGGTAGGTGTACCCCGCATCGGGCGCAGGAGATACTCGTTGCTCCATCTCTTCCTCATTTAAGTCGTACCCGCCAGCATACGCCGACGCACCGGCAAAGAAAAACGATGCCGTAAGCACAACCATTTTAAAAATCATTCTTGCATTCATAATCATAACATTTATACTTTACAATAATACATAGGTGAATCGATAAAATTAGAAAACTCAAACCTGGCGACGGCGCACAAAACGCATCGAAGCCATCCGTCCGCAAAAATAAGAGGTTTTTTTCTAATAAAAAAATATCGGGGGGGGTAGCGGAACCCCTAACTCTTAACTCTTATTTCTTAACTCTTAATTCTCACGAGTGCTTTTTTTGCCCCAAGATATTGGGACAAATAAAAAATTAAGATAGTTTTGCAAAATCATTTAGACGAATAGTATGGCACACTCGCATCGAAGCGGAAAGGTTTTCTATGGGAGATTTGAAATTACTATGGATTTGAAACAGAATGAAAAACATATTAATTAATTAAAGAATAAATAATGGGGTATAACACAAAACATATAATGAGACGGTTCCTGATCGGAATGGTTCTGCTGTTCGCGAACGGCATGACCGCTTTGAACGCCCAATGCGTGGTGGCGGGCACTGATTTTGACACAGGTAAAGATCTCTGCTGCCCGATAATGACTTCGGACGAAAATGGGTGGTATGACGGAAATCTTGATTGGGATAAATTGTGCAAGACGGACATGTTCATTGGACCTGAGTATGCGGAACAATTAGGAATTGGAGGCCTTTTTTCCAGCCCGAGCGACAACAACATGACAAAAATAGACGATGTATTTCATCTTGGTTCCGCACAACAAACAGGAGGAAAACAGTATGGCTACTCTATCGTCACGGCACAACCCAAACTAATACATTCATTTTGCAAAGCAAATGAGACCTCCAACAACATGTTTTTTAACATAGGTTCTGCGGATAAGTGCGCATTTGCCACCTATACCGTAAATGGATTGGTTCCCGGCACTACGGTTACATTGTCCTTCACATTATACAATCTGTTGGATGCCACCTATTTCAACCACCTTACGACAAATCTAGGGGTGGGGACAGGAACAAAACCGATGAGTTCCTACATCACGAAATACAGCTATGAGAATGGCAAAATCAAGGAAAATTCGAATGATATTTCGTTGCAATTGGCAGTAGTATCGAGTGACGATGTTGTAGAATTCAATACAGGATATAACAATGCAATAGATTTAGGGAAGGCAACCAATGTCACGACAGCCACCGCTAACTATGGGGCATCTATACAAGTGACCCATATAGCCACAGTTACAGAGGATGGTAATATCACGTTCTATTTTCTCCGCAAGAATGACTGTTACCAAATACCCATTGGCATTGATGACATAAGAGTGACAGGTGAAATACAAGCATCGGTCACACATACAGGAAACCCATGTCCTGAACAGCCACTGCGTATATTTACTAAACAGACCTATCCGGAAGGCACAACATATTTATGGAATGAATCTCCCTCAGGACAAACGTCTTCTGATCCTAATTTTTATTTGATTCCAGGAAGCACGAATACAGAGCATACGATAACTTGTGAGGTGACAATTCCCGGATGTAATCCCATATTGTCATCCGTATTAATAGTTAAGTCAGGAGATTGTTGCTCAGATGCCAATGGCACTCCGATGGCAATGACAAACTTGTTCTATGATGATTTTGGTGATTTTCCATCAGATGACAAATACGAATGGACTGATAAATATGGCATCAAACACACAGAGAACATACCTCCTACTCAGATTTACACAGCTCAATCCCATAACATGGGAGGTCATTCTGTTGACTTAAAAATTCCGTATGTGAAAGCTTACAATATTGAAGCAAGTGGTGCCAAATTATCTGTGCCATACCTTGGCAATAGTACTAAAACGGAATTTTCACAAAACAGCGTGTATGTGGTTTCCAAATATGGCAGCTATCCAGATGGAGTACCTTACGATAACTCTGGCACTCATACAGGAGGGATGCTGCAGTTCGACATTGATGATAATGGTTCTGAGGATGAATTCTTCGAGATTGATATCGATCACGTCTGTACTGGAAAGAAGGTTTATTTTGGGGCAGACTTTGCGTCCATCAGTTTTCATCAAGGATCCATTGAAGTACTTTTGGAGTATAATGGGAAGGTCTTGGAAAGTGAATTCAAGTACTTTAAGGATGGAAAAGAAGGATGGAAGCATGCCGGCAAACCGTTTACAATTGATGCCGAGGAAGTGGGAGGAAAGAAAGAGGTCTCCATAAAAATGAAGGTGCGGCACTATGGATTTGACGAAGATGGCAATCCAATTTATGGACAGACTCGTGACTATGCTATTGACAATATTGTTTTCCAAGTCTGTACTCCTCCCGACGTGGCTATGGAGTCTTCTGTAAGCACGGGCAAGGATATCCTCGACCTATGTACAGAGGATGTGTTGACTCTTACCTCAATAACCACTGATGCGACAAAGAAATTCTATTTATATAAAGATGGACAAATCGACCCGACCAAGAAGTTGGGCTACGTCTATCAATATACTCTCCAAGATCCATCCACCGAAACCGAGATTAACCCTATCCAATGGACAACTCTCCACTCGGAAGAGGTGGTGGACACAAGTTCTTATGATGTTTCGGTAGAAAAATATTGGGATGATATTTTTTCCAAAATCGATGATCCCAAGCATGAGAAACGCATCTATTTCCGTGTGATTGTAGGTGAGTATTCCGATTTAAATGCAGACAAATCATGGAAAACGACAACTGCATTCACTAACTGTCGCAAAATCTCTATTTCCACCATCCCGATTATCGCCGGATTGAATTGTGTCGCCTGCGAAAAGGTAAAAGAGGCCGCGATCATTTCTGCAGATCCCGCTACCAAGATCACAACCAATTCAAAGAGTGAGAAGGAGGTGAACCTTTGTCCGGGCGAGATCGCTAAACTGACGACCAAGGCGTTCGCCCCAACCGACCCTACCGTCATGGGTATCACAGTCGGTCCGGACAATGAGCCCCGCAAGTATATCGCCTCATGGCACAAAGGCTCCAAGAATGCTCCGGGTACTCCTGGCGCCAACTATACGGCAGGTGACGAGACCTCTTCCTACAACGTGACGTGGGAGGATGCGGATTGGTACTATCTGTTGGTGAAGGACATAGAGTTCCCTGGCGATGACGGACAGAATTGCTGGGCATGGGATAGCATCCATGTCGTTGCGAACAACAAGACAGACGAGACACTGACCGACCCTGACCCATTCTGCGAAGGGGAGCTCAACACGGAGCCTACGAAGGCTATAGCCGACCATGACATCTTTTGGTACACCGCCAACGACACCTTGCAAAAAACCTCTGAACCTGCAGTGTCCGCTGTGTTGGCAGGAGATTCCCCGAAGACCTTCTACTATGTCGTGAAGAATACGACGACGGGCTGCCGCTCGGATGTGAACGAATATACCGTCACGGTGAGCAGAATCCCTTCCGTTGATCTGGACGGAACAGTGGCTGATTTCTGCGCATCGGTGACCGACCCATCCAAGCAATCGCCGGAAGCGACCGCGATCCCTTCATTGCCGAAGCCTGCGGACGCAAACCTAACCATCGATTGGTATACGGATAAAAACATGCAATCGGCGGCGCAGACGAACCTCTCCTCCTTGGCGGGTAGTCTCACCCCTTACACCTACTACTACAAAGTGACAGGGGGAGGATGTTCGGACACTTCCCACATCACCTTCAACGCCAAGCCTACAGCGATGGTTACCCCTGCCGCAGCCCCTGTCTGTGATAAGACGACCTTGAGCGTGACGACTGACCCGTCAACAGCATCGGTGAAGTGGAGCAACGGACAGACCGTGGCGACATACGACATCACAACGGCGGCGGAAGCGGGTGCCCTTACGGTGACGGCTGAGGCCACGGGCTATTGCGCCAGCGCCGCGGGAAGCATAACGGCTGACTTCTACGAGAGCCCCGCCAAGCTGACTACTACCACCGTGCAATACCTGAAGACGGAACCTATCACGGACATCCTGACACGAAAGTCCGATGCCGTGACGGGTAAAACGGCTGACGGCACGATCATGTGGCTGGGCCAGTTCAATGACGAGACGGAGCCTTCCTCCACCTCTGGGGCATCATCGACTACCCCTACCCCTACGGCAAAGGACTTGGCCTCCACAAAAGATGAGACTTACTATTATTGGGTATACCAACAAACCACCAACCCGGACGGCACGACTTGCCAAAGCGGCCTGACGAAGCTGACGGTGATGATCTTGGGCGCACCCGCTCCTCTCGTGTCGGATACGGTTTACTGCTTGAACGACACCCCGGCGGACTTGACGAAGAACGCCAAGATTAATCAGATGGATCCTAACAAAACATACGAACTGCTTTGGTATGACGCACAGACGGGAGGGACAGGCTCCACCACACCGCCTACCGTTTCGACAGCCACCGAAGGCGAGACGACCTACTACGTGTCGCAACGTGACGCAAGCACCGCCAGCAACGAGAGCTCGCGCATGCCTATCAAGGTGACCGTTTACAAGGTGCCGGCGCCTAGCATCGATCCTATCGCGGATTATTGCGTGGGAGACATCGCCTCTCCATTGCCAACCGATTTGACCAAGGATGAGGGCCATTTCCTAATGGCGGATAGACTGGTATGGTCCGACGGCTCAACCACAGGCACCACCTTCACGCCAAGCACGACAGTCAGCACCACAACCACATACACCTATTCGGCTAAGCAATACTACAAACTGTCGAGCGGAACGGAGTGTGAAAGCGAGGAAACCACTATAAGCGTGAATGTCAACTTCACCCCTGTCCCTGGCAATGCCACGGTTTCATACATCGCGGCGGAAGTGGGAAGCGACAACAAGACATTCCCTGCCATCACCACGAAGAACTGGGTGGAGGAAACTGGATACACTTATTACTACGCTTTGGAAGGGACGACAAACTTCCAGAAGGGGGCGCCTAAGCCGGAGTTCGATGTCAGCAGCCTAAACGGTGGCACGAAGAAGATCCAGTATAGCGTATACCGTGTGGATGATGCGACAGGCTGCAAGAGCGAGCCTTCAACCATCACGGTGACCATCAGCGACGCGTTCCCTCCGATCGTGGAAGATGTGCTTTACTGTGAAGGCGAGGCATTGGCAGACCTGACGGCGAAGAGAAACCCACAGGGCAATAAGACGGAGGCGGATTACACGCTGATCTGGTA
>JAGCGM010000071.1 GCA_017649635.1 Paludibacteraceae bacterium
ATGAACGAGTTCCGTTACAACCCTGATTTGAAGATTGGCGACGAAGTAGAGGTATACATCGAGAGCCAAGAGGACAAGAAGGGACAATTGATCCTTTCACACAAGAAAGCCCGTGCAGCCCGCTCTTGGGATTGCGTCAACGAGGCATTGGAGAACGACAAAGTTATCACTGGTTACATCAAGTGCCGCACGAAGGGTGGTATGATCGTGGACGTATTCGGTATCGAGGCATTCTTGCCAGGTTCACAGATCGATGTTAAGCCTATCCGTGATTACGATGTGTTCGTAGGCAAGACAATGGAATTCAAAGTCGTAAAAATCAACCACGAATTCAAGAACGTCGTTGTTTCCCACAAAGCCCTCATCGAGGCGGAGTTGGAGCAACAGAAGAAAGATATCATCTCGAAGCTCGAGAAGGGACAAGTATTGGAAGGAACTGTCAAGAACATCACCTCTTACGGTGTATTCATCGACTTGGGTGGCGTAGACGGTTTGATCCACATCACAGACTTGTCTTGGGGCCGCGTAACGCACCCAGAGGAGATCGTCTCTTTGGATCAGAAGTTGAACGTCGTAATCCTCGACTTCGACGACGACAAGAAGAGAATCGCCCTTGGTTTGAAGCAATTGACTCCTCACCCATGGGATGCTTTGGATCCTAACTTGAAGGTAGGTGACAAGGTGAAGGGTAAGGTAGTTGTGATGGCTGACTACGGTGCGTTCGTAGAGATCGCTCCAGGCGTAGAGGGCTTGATCCACGTATCCGAGATGTCTTGGTCTCAGCACCTGCGCAGCGCGCAAGACTTCATGAAGGTCGGTGACGAGGTAGAGGCAGTCGTTTTGACTTTGGACCGCGAGGAGAGAAAGATGTCTTTGGGCATCAAACAATTGAAACCAGATCCATGGGATACCATCGATACTGACTATGCTGTCGGCACGAAGCACACCGCTAAGGTTCGCAACTTCACGAACTTCGGAGTATTCGTTGAGATCGCTGAGGGCGTAGACGGATTGATCCACATCTCTGACCTTTCTTGGACGAAGAAGATCAAACACCCATCAGAGTTCACTCAGATCGGTGCGGACATCGAGGTTCAAGTATTGGAGATCGACAAGGAGAACCGCCGCTTGAGCTTGGGCCACAAGCAATTGGAGGACAACCCTTGGGACGTATTCGAGAACATCTTCACAGTAGACTCCATCCACGAGGGAACCATCATCGAGATGATGGACAAGGGCGCTGTCATCGCATTGCCTTACGGCGTGGAAGGATTCGCTACTCCTAAGCACTTGGTGAAGGAAGACAAGAGCATGGCGAAGGTGGACGAGAAGTTACCGTTCAAGGTTATCGAGTTCAACAAAGACTCTAAGAGAATCATCTTGTCCCACAGCCGTATCTTCGAGGATGCCCAAAAGGCAGCTAACGGAGAGGAGACTGAGGAGAAGAAGGATAACCGCAAGAAGAAGTCATCTAAGAAAGCTGAACCAATCATCGCAGTGGAGAAAGCTACATTGGGTGACATCGAGGAGCTTGCAGCCTTGAAGAATCAGTTGGACGCCAACGAAAAAAAATAAACGCAAAATATTCGAATAATTTTTATATATGAAAAAAAATTCAGATATTTGTGTTGAATTAGAAATTTTAAACAATTAATTTTATAACAAGAGAGTATGAAAAAGAGTTTTTTGGCTTTATTCGCCGCAATGGGCTTAGCATTTTCTGCTAACGCACAAGACGCCGCAACAGATGCAGAGCAAGCAGCTGCTTCAGCATCAGAGTCATTCAACCACTGGTCAGTAGCAGTAGATGGTGGTATCAACTACCTGAGAGCATCAGATCAAAAAGTTGGTTTGGCAATCGGTGGTATCGTAGAGAGAACATTCAATCCACGTTGGGGATTGGGTCTTGAGTACATGTTCATCAAGAAGAACCAAGACGCTATCAAGGGATTCCCTGAGATGGACGCTAAGTTCCACGACATCGACATCTTCGGATCGGTGAACTTGTCTAACATCATCGCTCCATATCGTTCTGCAGGATGGCAGAAATTGAACTGGTTCGGAACAGCCGGTTTGGGTGCTACTATCTATGACTACGAGTTCGAGAACTCAAAAGATGACAACGGCGCTAAGATGTTGTTCGTCGCTGGTTCTAAATTGGAGTACAACGTAAGCAAGTGGATCGGAATCTTCTTGGGTGCTCACTACCGTCTGCACTCTAACTCTGAGTTCACTAACAACTCAGCTGGCCGTTCTTACGGAACTGCTGTTGCCGGTGTTCGCGTTAAATTCGCTGGCGAAAGCAACATCCGCAACATCGCTTGGGCTGATTACATCCCTCAAGTTGAGTTGCCTGACTTCAGCAACGTATTCGACGCTCAAAAGAAGGCTTGCGAAGAGGCAGTTGCTAAGATGGAGCAGAAGATCGACGATCAAAACGCTCAAATCAAGAAGTTGCAAAGCGATATCAAGTTCACTCAAGACTCTTTGGATCGCCACATCAGAGCTACTAGACCTAAAGTTGCTTACAAGCCAACTGTTGAGGAGGCTAAGATCATCGAAACTGCAATGTCTAACTTGGAATTCGAGTCTGGCAAGGCTATCATCAAGGAGGGTTCATTCCAATACTTGAATGGTTTGGCTGAGTTGCTCGTTAAGCACCCTGAGTGGTCTGTTAAGTTGTCTGGTCACACTGACAACGTAGGTAAGGCCGCTAAGAACTTGCAACTTTCTAAGGATCGCGCAACTTCAGTTCGCACTTACTTGGTTAACAAGGGCGTTGACGCAGCTAACATCGAGTCTGAGGGCTTCGGTAGCAGCAAGCCAATCGCTTCTAACAACACCGCTGCAGGTAGAGCAAAGAACCGTCGTGTAGAGGTTAGCTTGTTCTCTAAATAATAACCTGCAACATGGTACTAAAAGAGCTGTCCTTCGGGATGGCTCTTTTTTTTTTGCGTCTATCTCCAAAGGTCCCTGAAAGAAATGGGCAAAAAGCTAAGCCCCCATCTGCCTGAACTACCTGCCCTGACACATGACATCAAATCTAGACTGGAAAATGGAACGGAGGGAACATCCTCCTCAAATAGAAAGACACCGAAGGGAACTATCTCCTACTGTACAGAAGGAGTCCACACAAACAAGCCTTCGGAAGCGGCCAGAGAACGGAGCAGATCCAACAGGTCGGCACGGACATTATAAACGGTCATATTGGTATCTTCGTCATGCAACACCACCAACGACTCACGGTTGTCGAATAGAACATAAACGGAACGTTCCCCTTCTCCGTTAAAGAGAATCCTGTCAAACAAAAACGCAGGGTCTGGATTGCTTATCCATCGGCTCTCCGAACACCGCACATCGATACCGACATAACAGTTCAGTTTCAACATCACACGGGCGAATTTCGCATACAAAGACCTCCTCCTCCCAATATCTTGAAAGAAATAAGCCTCTACCTTGAAATACTGCCCGTCAGAGTGCGCAGGGACCTGTTTCGGGAGCATATCCACAATCCAATATGGTTTTTCCAACAAGGGCTCTATCCTATCGTCTAAATCGACGTAGACGGCCTCATCGATATCTTTCCGCTCATCCATATACATGTAATTTAAAATCACGAAATAACACCCCAATTCTTAGTCTCCCGCGCCATACGGTCAAGGCGCTGGTTCAATAGGATATTCTTCTCCTCCAGGAGGTCCGGATCCTCATCCAGCACCGTCTCCGCCACCTCGCGGGCGAACTGTATAATCTGACCATCCGTCGCCAAATTGGCTATCTTAAGACTGATGGCGACACCGCTCTGCTGCGTTCCTTCCAAGTCTCCCGGACCACGCATCTTCAAATCAACCTCCGAAATCTCGAACCCATTGTTCGTGCGGGTCATCACCTCCATGCGTTGTCGTCCTTCGCTGGATAATTTCGGGGAAGTGACCAACATGCAGTAAGACTGGTCGGCGCCTCGTCCTACCCTGCCCCGCAACTGATGGAGCTGGGACAAACCGAAACGCTCAGCGCTCTCAATCAACATGACGGAGGCGTTGGGCACATTGACACCGACCTCGATCACGGTCGTGGCCACCAGGATGTTCAACTCACCCGCCGCGAACTGCCTCATCTGCGCATCCTTCTCCTCGGGTTTCATCTTTCCGTGCACCATACCCAAATGGTACTGCGGTTCAGGGAATACCTGCTGAAGGGACTCGTAACCAGCCTCAATATTCGCATAGTCGGAGCGTTCGGACTCCTGGATCATCGGATAGACAATATACGCCTGCCTGCCCAAAGCTATCTGCTTCTTGATGAAATCGTACAACATGCCCCGAGCATTGTCGAGACGGTGGATCGTCTGTACCGGCTTACGTCCGGGAGGCAACTCATCTATGACGGAGACATCCAAGTCGCCGTAAAGCGTCATCGCCAAGGTGCGAGGGATTGGGGTCGCGGTCATCACCAGAACATGGGGAGGCTGCTCGCTCTTGCCCCACAACTTAGCGCGCTGGGCGACACCAAAGCGATGTTGCTCATCAATGACCACCAAGCCAAGGCGTGAAAAGACGACATCATCCTCCAGCAAGGCATGGGTCCCTATCAAGATCTGCACGGAGCCATCACGCACTCCCTGCAGAATAGCCTCCCGCTCCTTCTTCTTCGACGAACCGGTCAACAACGCTACCCGCACGTCCATTCCCCCCAACATCTGCGAAATGGAGGAGAAATGCTGCTGCGCCAAGATCTCCGTCGGTGCCATCATCGAGGCCTGGAATCCATTGTCCAAAGCCATCAGCATGGACATCAGCGCCACCATGGTCTTTCCGCTACCGACATCACCCTGCAGGAGGCGATTCATCTGCTTGCCGCTGGAAAGGTCTCCATAAATCTCCTTGATCACCTTCTTCTGCGCATTGGTGAGCTCGAACGGAAGATTATGCTTATAGAATGAATTGAAAGTGTCACCGATCTTCGTGAACTTAAAACCCACAAAGCGAAGCCTCCGATAGTTCCGTTGGCGAAGCATATTCAATTGAATGACAAACAGTTCCTCGAACTTCAGCCTAAACTGTGCCAAACGCAACGCATCGGGTGTCTGCGGGAAATGGACGTTCTTCAACGCATCATGCCGGGACATCATGTGATGTTGCTCCACGATGTAGGAAGGGAGCGACTCGGGGATGCGAACCTCCCCCAACGAATTGAAGATCTCGGAGATGAACTTCTGCAGAACGCGGGAGGTCAGGAAGGCGTTCTTCATCTTTTCGGAGGTGTTGTACATTCCCTGCACACCTCCCAAGGCCTGTTTGGACATCGCCTCGTTGATGGTCTCCATGTCAGGATGGACTAGATTATATTGTCCATTAAACTCGGAGACCTTACCGAAGACAACGTATTCATGCCCAGGCTTATACTTCTCAAGAATATACTTCACCCCTTTGAAGAACAACAACTCAATGGTCGACTCCCCGTCAGAGAAGAGTATCACGACCCGCTGCTTGCGCCCCTCTCCCTGCGTGTTCACCTTCAGGATAATGCCACGTATCTGAACATACATGGAGGCCGGAGAGACATCGCGTATCCGATAGAATTTACTACGGTCGATATACCTGTACGGGAAACAGTACAACAAGTCGCCATAGGAGGAAACGTTCAATTCCTTCTTCAGCACATCCGCCTTCTTGGGGCCCACCCCAGGCAAATAGGTTATCTCTTTCTCCAAAAAATCGGGCATATCCTTAATATTCCTGTCTCTCGTCTATACAAAATTACAAAAAAGAAAAGAAAAGAGACCATTTCCATGAAACAAAGGTGAGTTCAACGGATTCTTCGGAGTCATCCGATGGTCCAAAGTCGGGAAGCTTCAAGAAAAAAGTGTGGAATTGTTAGCTTTTTTACCGAAAAAAGACGTCAATACAACAGAAATATTCTACGATATGGTCAATATAAATTGGGTAATTGGAATTTTGGCACGGAAAAAGAGAGCCAATGGCACGATTTTTGCCTTACTCTATATGAAGAGCAAACACCTTTGGGGTACTCTCTTGAAGAAAAGAATTTGCCACAGCAGGCGAAAGCCCCTGTGTCTATATAGGTTGTTTAAAGTATCAGTGTAGTGGGGCTTGGGGCTAGGATTAGTCTCAAGCTTACTTTTTTTATACAAATAATCTATTGGCAACATCACCATAAAAGCGTATCTTTACAAAGTAAAAAACATAAAAAGATGAAGACGATAAATGATTTGAAGCCCCAAGAACTTTGGGCAAGATTCAAGGATATATGCGACATTCCCCATCCATCAGGGAAAGAGGGAAAGATTGGTGCGTTCCTCATGGATTTCGCACAGAAACATGGGTTGCAAGCCGAAATGGATGAAGTGGGCAACGTGCTCATCCGCAAGAAGGCCGCGAAGGGAAGAGAGTCTGCTCCTTCCGTACTGCTGCAGGCGCACATGGACATGGTCTGCGAGAAGAACGCAGGCACGGAGCATGACTTCGACAACGACCCTATCCGCACCATCGTGGAGGGGGATTGGCTGAAGGCGCAAGGCACCACCCTCG
>JAGCGM010000072.1 GCA_017649635.1 Paludibacteraceae bacterium
ATTTCCTCTTTCATTTCTTCTGATTTTATTGGTTAGCGTCTTTGTCAATTAAGTCACCGAGCGGGTATTGAGGGAACATGTTCTCCTCCATCCACTTGTTAGCCTTCTCAGGGGTGAGTTTCCAACCCGATGAGCAAGTGGAAACCACCTCCACGACGTTAGCGCCGCCCTTGCCGTCCATGCAGTTCTCGA
Organism: Paludibacteraceae bacterium; assembly: GCA_017649635.1. GTDB lineage: Bacteria > Bacteroidota > Bacteroidia > Bacteroidales > Paludibacteraceae > UBA1181. The sequence continues at coordinate 193 of JAGCGM010000072.1, forward strand.
AAGCCTTTCTGATGGCCTTCTTGGTCTTGCGGACAGCCGCAGCGGTTTGCACGCTTTGGCGGGTCACGTAGCGGGTACCTTCCAAGTCTTTGAGTTGGTTGGTGATTTTCAGCGGATAACCATTCAATTTCACGTCACGTCCGTAAGGGCAGGTGGCGGTCTTCATGCCTTCGATGGTCGTAGGGGCCATCTGACCACCCGTCATACCATAGATACCGTTGTTGATGAAGATGATAGCGATGCTCTCGCCACGGTTGCAGGCGTGGATGGTCTCAGCCGTACCGATGGCGGCAAGGTCACCGTCACCTTGGTAGGTGAAGACCAGTTTGTTCGGGCGAAGGCGCTTGATGGCCGTTGCCAAGGCAGGTGCGCGACCGTGCGCAGCCTCTTCCCAGTCGATGTCGATGTAGTTGTAGGCGAAAACCGCGCATCCCACAGGGGTGACACCGATCGTGTCCTCTACTAAGCCCATCTCCTCGATAACCTCGGCGATCAGCTTGTGAACGACACCGTGGCTACAACCCGGACAGTAGTGCATTGGGTTGTCGTTCATGATATCCGGTTTCTTATAAACCAGATTCTCGGGTTTTATGATATCTTCTAAAGCCATTTTCTTTTTCGATTAAGTGAATTACATCAATTTAGTCTTCACTGCGTTCACGATCTCGTCTGGGGTGAAGACGATACCGCCCAAGCGTCCATAATGCTCAACAGGAACCTTTCCGTTGACAGCCAAGCGAACATCCTCGACCATTTGGCCGGCGTTCAACTCTACGGACAACATGGCTTTCACCTTGTTGGCGTATTGCGCGATGACCTTGGTAGGGAAAGGCCACAGGGTGATCGGGCGGAGGAGTCCCAGCTTGATTCCCTCGGCGCGCGCCATCTCGCATGCCTTTTGGCAGATGCGGGCGGAGCATCCGAAAGCTACCAACAAGTACTCCGCGTCGTCGCAGAGGATCTCCTCGTAGCGTACCTCGTTCTCCTCGATCGTCTTGTATTTAGCTTGGAAGCGGAGGTTGTTCTGCTCCATCACCTCTGGTTTCAACTCTAGGGAAGTGATGATGTTGTTCTTGCGGGACATCTTCCTTCCGGTAGCCGCCCAAGGACATTGTTTCTCAACCTCTTCGTCGGTTCTTCTTGGCTTGTAGTCAGGCAAAACCACCTTCTCCATCATCTGGCCGATGACACCGTCCGCCAAGATGATCGCAGGGTTTCTGTATTTGAAGGCCAAATCGAAGGCCAATCCCACGAAGTCCGCCATCTCCTGTACGGAAGCAGGGGCCAAAGCGATCAGACGATAGTCTCCATGTCCACCGCCCTTGGTGGTCTGGAAGTAGTCCGACTGGCTAGGCTGGATCGTACCCAAACCCGGTCCGCCACGCATCACGTTGACGATCAAGGCAGGCAACTCGGCGCCCGCCAAGTAAGAGATACCCTCCTGCATCAGGGAAACACCCGGGCTGGAAGAGGATGTCATGACTTTTTTACCTGTGGCGGCTCCACCATACACCATGTTGATGGAAGAGACTTCACTTTCTGCTTGTAGCACTACCATACCTGTCTCTTTCCAAGGCTCCACCTCCATGAGGGTCTCCATAACCTCGGATTGAGGAGTGATGGGGTAACCGAAGTAACCATCGCATCCGCAGCGGATCGCGGCGTGTGCGATCGCCTCGTTACCTTTCATTAATCTTACTTCTTCACTCATCTCTATATTAATCTATTTTTGTTTTGTACACTGAAATACATCCATCCGGACATACGATTCCACAACTTGCGCAGCCTACGCATGCGTCCTCATTAGCCATGATGGCGTAGTTGTAACCTTTCGCGTTAACTTGTTTGGACATCGCCAACACGTTGGCAGGGCAAGCGACAACGCACAATTGGCATCCCTTGCATCTGTCTTTGTTAACTACAACAGCTCCTTTGATTTTAGCCATTTTTCTTACTGTTTATTATGTCGTTTTTTAATAGTCGCGAAATTACTCTTTTTTTCTCAAAAAAGGAAATTTATTTTATTGGGTGATTCTCCTCGTGTTTTGCCTGAATTGGAGGAGAGGGAAACCCTTCGGCAAACATGGTGAAGGCACAATGCTCCCGTGTTCCACGCATTGGCGCATGCCACGGATAACGGTATGTTAATTGTTCATTAAGCCTAAATACTCTTTCCGCTCCTCTTCCGTCCATTTCTGTTCCAGCGCAATGATGTTGTCTTTGTCTTTGAAAGGCGGGAACTTCGTGTAGAAGGTTAGGCGGCGGAAGTGGTGGTGGTAAATTCCTCCGACGATGGATAGCGGCTTAATCTCTTTGCCCTCTTTGCTGAGCTTCACCGTCTGGAGGTACATGTCGAAATCGGGACCTTGCACCGTAGGGTCCCATTGCCCTCCGACCATTTCCAGCCCTTGCTTGTCCATGATGATCGCGGAGCCGGAGAAGCCTATCCTCAGGTTGAGTCCATGCCGGGTCCATACCTCTTCGCAGAACTTCTCCCAGTTGCGGCCATAGCATAGCTTTATCATTGTC
>JAGCGM010000073.1 GCA_017649635.1 Paludibacteraceae bacterium
GGCAATGAGTCTGGTGCGATGGAGGGATTCAAGGTCGTGCTTGAGGTCCGTGACGAAAAGGGTAATCTCTCGAATGATTTGTTCCAAATCAATACGGAGAAGTTGACGGGCGTTTCCGCAATCGATGGTACGGGCGAGATTGCTCCGAAGTCGGAGGGAACCGCTTTGTTCAGATTCATCCCTGAGAAGGGGGCGGCTCCTACCGCTCCGGTGAACTATTCGTTCGGTGGACATATTATCTACGTCGATCCATCTTCCGGCGATACGGTGACGGCTGAACTCTATCCGGTGACGTTGACGGTTAATCCTAGTCCGGACCTGCAGATCGATTACTTCATGCAACGTAATATCCTTGGTGACGATGCCTTGACGCTTGATCGTGTCGAGCCAAGCGTGCCGGCTGCTTTGGGCGTGAGAATCGACAACCAGGGCTATGGCGATGCCAAGAGGGTTAAGCTTGAGACCGCTCAGCCAGAGATTGTGGACAATGAGAAGGGCTTGCTGATCGACTTCGCCATTATCGGTTCCAGCCTGAATGGCAAGGATTGCGATCTTGGCTCCGAGAATATTGACTTCGGTGATGTTGAGGCCCACACGGCTAAGACCGGTGTGTGGTGGATGACAAGTTCCTTGCTTGGCCACTTCACGAAGTATGAGGCGAGTGTGGTTCATGCGAACAGCTATGGCAACCCTGATCTGAGCTTAGTGAAAGGAATTGCGATCCATGAATTAATCAAGACGGTTGACGCATATGGTGCGAAGGAGGACGGTGTTGTAGACTTCCTTGTGAACGGTAAGAAGGATGAGGAAGACACGCCTGACACGATTTACTATTCCAATGGAGGCAAGGATCCTGTCCATGTCGTTCAGTGGGTTACCCTTGACAAGGAGAAGGTGAAGCCGACAGACACGGTTGTCAGACTTACCGCCACCCCTTCTGATGCGGGTTGGAACTATGCCCGAGTGAATGATCCAGGCGATAATTGCTACGAGATACAGAAGGTTGTGAGGGTGAAGGATAGCGTGGAAATTCCGTTGGACAATGTGTGGACAACATTCGTCACGCTCCCTGACGGGCAAGAACCGATTTATGTGAACCATCTGCATTTCTTGGACTATATGACGACGATGGGCGAAAACGACTATGACATTTACTATAGTGTGAAGAAGAATGTCTTGGTGGTGACGGAGATTTCGGGTGTGCCTACGTCGGCCAATGCAGTGTTGACCCCTGTGGAGAGTGTTGTGGTTAAATTCAACCGTAAGATACAGGAGGAGACGTTCGATTATAATGACATAGAACTTTTCTGCCAAGGCGGCGACAATCTGAGCGACTCCACCATCACGTTGACGCAACGTGACGACTACACCTATGTGGTGAATATCGCTTCTAAGACCAATGTCTCTGGATTCTTCAAGATTGAGGTGAATGTCAACAATGTGCAGGATCAGGATGGCTATGCTGGTACGTTCGGTAAGAATGCCACTTGGAGTCAACTTGTGGAGGGTGGTAACCCTGGCGGAGGCGATAATCCTGGCGGTGAGGATAACCCAGGCGGAGGCGATAATCCGGGTGGTGAGGATAATCCTGGTGAACTCACGCCAGTTGCGGATATTGCCGACGATAAGGTTCTCGTGTATGCCTACCGGGATGGTATCTATGTGAAGTCCGCGAAGGCCGGTGCGCTTGACATCTACGATATCCTCTCCAGGTTAGTGGTGAAGAATGCGCGGTATGGTGCGGGTGTCACGATGGTGGCCACGTTGCCGAAGGGCGTTTACATCGTCAATGGCAAGAAGGTGATTGTGGAGTAAGAGTAGATCACTTATAATAGTAAGAGAGCAAAACCACTTCCTGGAAGTATTTCCGGGGGTGGTTTTGTGTTTTGGTATGATTTGCTTCGCTAAAATTATAGTCGCACACATTATTGGTGGACAATAATATCGACCCTAAATACCATGAGATATTGGACCGTGCGGTGAAGTCGATTGGGAGGTGATGAGGTGTTTGTTAGGGGAGGGGATAGGCCTTCTACACTGAGACGATGTTGTGTATGTTGTCTATATAGTTGGACAATGGTACCATATAAGCGTTGAACACATCCAATCTTTCGTCAAATGGTGGCTCATTCACTACAATCTCCTTCGTGATGTCTCCGTTTTCACAGACATAGCTGATTACGGTCATCAGGAATTCCTCCTGCTCGGAATTGAGTTCCATATTCGATATGAAACTGCCGAAGCGTCGCATAGCCTCTTTCCTGTCCACACCAATCAGTGAACGAATCAGGATGGCCACATTGGAACCGCACATTTTCCCTTCCGTGTATCGCTCGTAATCGGCTTTGTCGCCTAACTCTTCCCAAAGGATGCGCTCCAACTCGCGGACGTCCTGCTGGGTCAGTTGCTCCATGTTGTAGATCTTGTCCAAAACGGGCAAGTGCCGGTTCTCCGCAAGGAAGTCCATAATGCGTTGCTTGTAGCTTACTCTAGACGTAATGCCTTCGACTTCTCCGTCTTCGGTGGTTAAGTCGTCGATGTTGACGATGAACCATTTACCACTCTTGCCCATAATGAACTTCATCAGTTCTCGTAGGTCGGCTCGTACTTTTTCGAGCCATTGCAACGATGCGTTTTGCCAGAATGCCTCGGAAAGTACTTCTTGTATCGTCCCCATCTTTGCCATGACTTGTGGCAGGGAGGCCAACTCCTCGAGCTTCTGGGCTACTAACTTTACCCGTTGTATGCTTTTCGCAGGGTTCACCTCTTGGTCGATGAGCCCTAATTCAATGGTCAGGACCATCACGTCGAACTTCTTGGCGCTTTCGTCCAGCGTGCTTTTGGCTAGCAACGGAGAGATCTCTTTTTTCAAGCTTACCACATCCACGTCGGATATGTATGTCCATGCGTCTGCCTGCTTGAAATGGCTCACGGCCTCCCATTTCATCCTTACGGAGATATGGTTGTCCGACAACGCCTCGATTTGCTTGCGGAGTATTGCCTTGATATCGTCGTGCAGGCTCTTGCTGTACGCATCTTCCTGATACTGTTGATGTTGTAGTTGGAAGGCGATGTCGGTGCGCAAGCAGAAGATGCGCTCGGTCAGGGATAGGGTGGTGGCTGCCTCGTGATTGTTTATTTCTTTCCCGAAGTAGTCGAAGTTGCCGCACCAATCGAAGATGTAGAAATATTCCTTGTCCATGCCCGGACCGAAGATGTCTTTGCTTAGCCTCGTGCCACGGCCTATCATCTGTTGGTATTTAATCTTACTCTTCACGGGCTTGAAGAATACTAGATTGAGGATGTCTGGCACATCGATGCCGGTGTCCAGCATGTCGACCGACACGGCTATCTGTGGGTCCGAGTCTCGTATCTCGAACTTGTCTATCAGGTCGTGCGCATAGGTGACGTAGTTGTCGATCAATACGCAAAAACCGGCCCCGTATTCTGGGTATAGGATATTGAACCGTTGCACGATCAGTTCGGCGTGGCGGTGATTGTAGGCGAAGATGACGCTCTTTCCGATGCGCTCGCCGCTCTGCACCTTCAGTCCATTTTCCATCAGGTCTTGCAATACCTTGTCGACGGTGTCTTGGTTGAAGATGTATTTGAATATCTCGTTGTTGGCGATGTCTCTTCCTTCGATTTGCTCATATTCCCACACCAGCTCCATCTGCTGTTTCTCCGCCTCTGAGAGCTTGTCGTACTGGATGCCCTCTTTTAGGATGAGCGACCCTCGCTTGAACCCGTGGTAATTGACCAAATAGTTGTCGCCTACGGCTTCCTCGAGCTCATAGGCGAAGTTGGGTTGTCCCTCCTCCATCTGGAATATCTCGTAGGTGCTTCGGTCCAC
>JAGCGM010000074.1 GCA_017649635.1 Paludibacteraceae bacterium
AGGCTTCGAATGGGGTCTCGTACGGACTGAAATGGTTGTGTACCGCTCCGTCGGAGAAGTGCTTGGTGCTCATGTAGTAGAAATGGTCGGAGGTCTGGAGGTAATACCAGTCCTGCAGGATCTTCCTGTCGGTGCAGAGCCTGACTTTGTCGCGGATGCTGTACAATATGTTGAAAGCCGACCGTTGCAACTCGTTGCCGAGCCATGCGGAGGTGTCGCGCTCTTCGTCCGCCCATGAGATGGTGTAAGGGACGTCGATGCGGTCGATCGGTTTCTTCTTGCTGAAGAGGTTGGCTGGCGTCTCGAAGTTGATGTCTGCCTTCTCCGCCATGCGCGGTATCGCTTTCAGGAACTCGAAGATGCCCGTTTCCTTGCTTTGCAGCTCGCCGAATGTTTCGTAGTTCATGAAGAGGTTGAAGACGTCTTCTTCCTTCGGACAGGCTGATATCCAATTGATTAGCTTGTCGGCCGTCAGCGGGAACTGATCCCAGCTCCAATCCGAGAAGCGGAAGGTGATGTCGTCGCTCAGTTTGTAGTTCTTGAGCAATAGCTTCAGGCGAGGGTTGCTGGCGCAGCAGTAGACGTAGTTCGGGCTCTTCCATCCCAGCACGTGCTTGGCGCCTTCGGTGATCATGCCTTTGAAGCCCATGTTGGCCACCCGCCTTCCGATGTCGTCGGAGTAGATGAGCTCGGTGTTACGGAAAGAGGTTGGCTTGTAGCCGAAGAGGCTTTGTATCTTGTTCGCATGCATCTTCACTTGCAGCTCGAATTCGTCGCTGTCCTCTTCCAGACTCGACAGGGAGTGGGCGAATGTCTCCGCCAAGAATTCCACGCAGCCTGTCTGCGCCAGTTCCTTGAAGGAGTCGATCACCTCCGGTGCGTAGAGCTCCAGTTGCTCCAGTGCGATTCCAGAGATGGAGAAGGCCACCTTGAACATTCCTCCCGTCTCCTTGATCATCTGTAGGATGGTCTGGTTGGCTGGCAGGTAGCAGCGTTCCGCGATGCGGCGTATGATCTCCTCGTTGGCGTAGTCATCGTAGTAGTAATGATCCATGCCGATGTCGAAGAACCTATATCTCTTCAGCCTAAAAGGTTGGTGTATCTGAAAGTAAAAGCATATTGTTCTCATCTTTCCTATGTTGTTATTTGTTATTTCAATCCTAATACTCTGTCGTAGATGTCGCGCACTTTCCACGCCGCGTTCTCCCAGACGATTCCGTCCACCTCTTTCTTCCCTTCCACTTTCAGGTAATTATACATGGCGGGGTAGGTGATGATGGAGTAGATAGCGTTCGCCATCGCGTCGATGTCCCAGTAGTCTACCTTGATGGCGTTGCTGAGGATCTCGGCGCAGCCCGACTGCTTGGATACGATGGTCGGCACGCCCACCTGCATCGCCTCCAACGGAGAGATGCCGAACGGTTCCGATACGGATGGCATGATGTAGACATCGCTCGATTTCAGTATCTCGTAGACCTCCGTCCCTTTCAGGAATCCTGTGAAGTGGAAACGGTCGCCGATGTTCTTGTAGGCCACCATGCTGATCATCTTCTCCATCATGTCGCCGCTGCCGGCCATGACGAAGCGCACGTTCTTGGTCTTCTGCAATACCTTATGGGCGGCCTCGACGAAGTACTCCGGACCCTTCTGCATGGTGATGCGTCCCAGGAAGGTGACCACCTTGTCCTTCGTGTTGTGGTGGGGTTGGATGGCCTGGATTTCCGGGCTGAGCGGTTCCACCGCATTGTGCACGGTAGTCACTTTGGCGGGGTCTATGTGGTATTGGTCGATGACCGTGTCCCTTGTCTTGTTGCTCACGGTGATGATATGGTCCGCATGGTCCATGCCCGCCTTCTCGATGCTGTAGACGGTAGGGTTCACGTTGCCGCGGCTTCGGTCGAAGTCGGTGGCGTGGACGTGGATGACGAGCGGTTTGCCCGACACGTATTTGGCGTGCACGCCGGCAGGGTATGTCAGCCAGTCGTGCGAATGGATGATGTCGAAGTCTAATGCCCGGCTCACGACACCTGCGACCGCGTCATAGTTGCGGATTTCCTCCTGCAGGTTGTCGGGGTATCGTCCCGAGAACTCGATGGAGCCGATGCCGTTCGTGCCGATATGGTTGTTATCCTCCTGGATGCAGGCACGCATACGGTAGTATTCGTCTGGGCTCATCCTTCCCGCTAACTCTTGGTTTAGGTAGTCCCAGTTAGGATCTCTCCAAACCACCGGCACTTTGTTCGCTGCGATGATCCGAAGAAAACTTTGGTCTTCATCTCCCCATGGTTTAGGCAACACGAAGGTGATTTGCATGTCCTTTTGTGCGGACATGCCACGGGTAAGTCCGTAACTCGCTGTTCCTAAACCTCCTAGGATATGCGGAGGAAATTCCCAACCAAACATTAATGCTCTCATAGTCTATTTTCTTAGTCTTTCTTGTGGTTCTTTAGGTTCTTAATTGTGCGTAGGATCTCCGCGACGTTCATCGCGAACGAAAGGCCACCCCTTCCCTTGTAAGGCGGGTTTCCATCGTACATCTCGCAGAGCGTTCCGATGCATCCGACGAACATCTCTTCCTCTATGCCGATGAGCGCCCTTTCGGCGAAGAATATGCCGCTGTTCTTGTATACGCTGAGGTAGGCCTCCACGTACGGTCCGAGCAACCATGGCCATGCGGCGCCTTGGTGCTTTGAGAAGGTGCGGGTGTCTTCGTTCCCTTCGCATGATCCTCTATAGTTGGGGCTCTTCGGACTCAATGATCGGAGGCCCTTAGGTGTGAATAGCTCTTTCGTGGCGATGTCCACGATCGCTTTCTTCTGCTTGTTCTCCAGCGGAGAGTATTTCAGGGATGCGGCGAATATCATGTTCGGGCGGACCGACAGCTCTTTGTAGTTGCCGCTGACGAAGTCGTAGAGGTAATAACCGTTCCAGAATGTGGCGGAGAAACTCTCCTGCACCCTGTTCGCGTAGTTGGTGAGGGTCTCCGAGAAGTGTTCCTCCCCGAAGTCCATGGTGAGGTC
>JAGCGM010000010.1 GCA_017649635.1 Paludibacteraceae bacterium
GCGCACAGGGGTTAACACCCCTGCCTGGGGGATGTCGCCCCCAAGGGGCTCAGGAATTGGACATCATGAAAGGAAACGTGCTCATTCAATTGTCTTGTCGAACTATCGTTTCTTAATTCATAATTCATAATTCAAAATTATCTATGTTTCGCCCTTCCAAGGCTATGTCCGCATGCATCGCCTTGCGTACAGGGGTTAACACCCCTGCCTGGGGGATGTCGCCCCCAAAGGGCTCATGAATTGCGCATCATGAATGGAAACGTGCTCATTCAATTGTCTTATCGAGCTATCGTTTCTTAATTCAAAATTCTTAATTCAAAATTCATAATTTTCAACCCTTAACTATTGGTTGAACATGTCCTTGTTGTAGAACGCCAACACCTCCTGTATGGCGTCGTAGGCCATGCGGGCGGGCGAATCGGGGTTGATGTCCATCGCCGCTTGGTACTCGTTCAGCGCTCCTTGCCAGTCTTCCCTCTTCCGGTGGAGGTTGCCCATGAGGAAATGCGCGGCTTCATCGTTCGGGTTCCCGTCGATGTACAGTTTCAGTTGCTCTTCCGCATCCGCGAATCGCTCCTCCGTGATGAGTTTTTTTATGTCGGCTAAATGTATCATTTGACAGTCTTTATCCTGTACCTGCATCTTATCTTGCCGTTGACCATGCTGGTCAGCTTGCCTCGGTTCATTTGCCTTCTGATAGGCGATATCCTATCGATGAATACTTTCCCCTCTAGGTGGTCGTATTCGTGTTGGATGACCCTCGCCTTGTATTTCTCGTACACTTCGTCGTGCGGTTGCATATCCTCGTCAAGGTACTGGATGCGTATCTTGGTCGGACGTTTCACGCTCTCGCTGATGCCTGGCAGGCTGAGACAGCCTTCGTCGCACGTCTCTGTCTCCTCTCCGTATTCGACGATCTGAGGGTTGATGAACACCTTCTTGAACCCTTTGAATTGCGGGTCGTCCTCCGCCAGCACTTCCAAGTCTATGACGAACATGCGGATGGATAGTCCGATCTGTGGTGCCGCAAGCCCAATGCCTTCCGCATTGTACATCGTGGCGAACATGTCTTCCGCTAATTGCTTGATGTTAGGGTAGTCCGACGTGATCTCTTTCGTCTCTTCTCTCAACACGGGACAACCGTATACGATTATGGGATATATCATTTTCTTATAATGTTTTGTTTATTCTCACATTGTGAATTTCTTGCTCTCCATGTAGGATTGCAGGATGATGGTGGCGCTTATCTCGTCCACCAGGGCCTTGTCTTGCCGGTCCTTCTTCTTCAGCCCTCCGTCGAGCATGGTCTTGTGGGCTAATACGGAGGTGAACCGCTCGTCGTACATGGTGATGGGTATCTGTGGCAATCTTTTTTTCAGGGCGTTGACGAAGGGGGTGATGTATTTCATCGACTCCGACGGCTCGTTTTTCATGGTCTTGGGTTGCCCTACCACGATGAGCTCGACGGACTCTTTCTTTGTGTATTCCTCGATGAAACGGAGTATGTCGTTGGCGGGAACGGTGCATAATCCGTTCGCAATGATCTGACAGGGGTCGGTCACCGCGACGCCCACTCTCTTCCTTCCGTAATCTATGGCCATTATCCTACCCATACGCCCGCGAATTTACGAATTTTTGCCGTATTTGGTTATTTACTATTTAACTATTTACGATTTACGATTTCATAAATCCCCAAGGCGTTGCCCTGGGCTATATGTGTTATGCCCTTTCAGGGCGGATAATGAACCGGATGGATATTCATGATTCCCCAGGGTGTTGCCCTGGGCTGGATAATGTTATGCCCCTTCGGGGCGGATGGTGAAAAGTATAGCTTTCATTCTCAATTATTTACGTCAATAAGCAACAGGCAAATTCTTAATTCTTAATTCAAAATTCATAATTCCCTAGGGTGTTGCCCTGGACTAGATAATGTTATGCCCTTTCAGGGCGGACATTGAATGGTATGGTTTTCATTCTTAACTCCTTACGTCAACAAGCAACAGACAAATTCTTAACTCTTAATTCTTAACTCTTAATTCTATTTCACCGTTCTTGGCGTATACCCGAAGAACTCCTTGAATTTCCTTGTGAAATAAGCTGGGTCGGTGAATCCGCATTCGTAGGCTATCTCGTTGATTTGCAATCCGTCCTTGTTCTCCTTCAGAAGGGCGAGCGCTGCGTTCAGACGGTACTCGACGAGTATCTCGATCGGGGTCTTCCCTGTGATGGATTTTATCTTCCTGGCTAATGTCGATTGGCTCACGTTGAGCGTTTCCGCCAGGGTCTCGATGGAGAAGTTGCTCTCCTTGTAGTTCTTGGCGATCTCGTCCACCATCCTCTGCAGGAATGGATTCATCTTCTCCTCTTTCTCCTCTTCTCCCTCTTTCCCGGCTCCTTCCGTCTTCTCACTTCCTGAGGACAACGTGCCGATATTCTGCTGCAGGATGCGTATCTGTTGCTTCCTGCGGTTGCTCAGGATATTGTTAATTTTGATGAGTAACTCGCTTGAACTGAATGGCTTAGGGATGTAGTCCACCGCACCGGTCAGGAGTCCCATCAGTCGGTCTGACTCGTCTGTCTTGGCGGATAGGAAGAGGAGTGGCACACCGTAGAGGTTGTCCATCTTGGCCATCTCTCGGCTCATCTCTATACCGTTCATCTCTGGCATCTCCACATCGCTTAGGATGATGTCCAATTCGTTCTCCTTGGCTATGCTGAGGGCCTCGGCTCCGTTGCTGGCCGAGAGGACGGTCATGTGCCGCTCTAACGTGTGCTGGATGTTCTTCCGGATGAGCGGGTCGTCTTCCACGATCAGGACGGTGTTGCCTCCCAGAAGATCTTTGTCTACTAGGTGCTCGTCTCCTCCCTCTTCCTTGTGTAGGATGGCCTCCTCGGCTTTACGCTCGGATGCTGGTACGGAGATTGTGATTTTGGTGCCTTGACCGAGTTCGCTGGTGATCTCCATCTCTCCGTTGATGCGTTTGAGGTAGTCCTTGCAGAGCCCTAATCCGAGGCCGGAGCCTTTCTCTTCCTGGGTTCCCAAGGTGCTTTGCACGTGTCCGTCGTTGCGGATCTGCTCCAGCGTCTCTTGGCTCATGCCGACACCGTTGTCTTCGACGCTGACGTATATCTTTCCTGCGCTTTGCCATGCCGACAGGGCGATGCGGCCTCCCTTCGGGGTGAATTTGACAGCGTTGGTGATGAGGTTGCGGATGATGGTGCTGAACATCCTGGAGTCGACGTATGCGCAGTTCTCCGTCTGCGAGGTGACGTCGAGCGTCTGTTCCTTGCTGCGGATGAGTCCGCCTAAGAGCAATCCTAAGTTCTGCAGCGTGTTGCCCACGTTGACATCCTCGTGCTTGCACTCTATCTCCTCTTTCTTGGCTTTCGCCCATTCGAGGAGGCGTACCATCTCGTTCTGGAGCGTCTCCGCGGATTGGTGCACGTCCCGTAGCGTCTTCTTGTATTCGTTGTCCGCCTCGATTTCCTTGTTGTTCAGCTGCTCCAACGTGCCCACGATGGCGAACATCGGGTTCTTCAGGTCATGGGCGATGACGGAGATGAGTCGGTCTTTGTCTTGCAGCACTAAACGGAGCTCGGCGTTCTTCTCGTCCAACTCGTGGGTGCGCTCCTTCACCTTCTCTTGCAGTTCGATCTGCTCTTTCTTCAACCGTCTGATGCGCAGGTTGAGGATGGCGCCTATCAGGAGGGCGAGTAGGAGGGAGGTGCCGACCTTGAACCAGATGGTCTGCCACCATGGCGGTAGTACGGTGATTTGTACTTCCCTCACCTCTGCGGATTCCTCTTCGCCTGACAGGTAGTTGCGCACGCGTAGGACGTAGCTGCCTGATGGTATGAAGGAGAAGTTAATTCCTCTGTCTATGTTTACTTCCGTCCATTTGTCCGACAATCCTTCCAGCATGTACTCGCAAATAATCTCCTTGGGGAAGTAGTTCACGAGGTCTACTCGGAAGGTCAGGTCTGTTTGCCCGTATTTGACCGTCATCTCTTTGATGGAGCCGTCCTCGTCGGTCTCCTGCTTGATGTTCGTCTCCCTGTATGGGATGCTGTTGACGGTCTCGCAGGTCACACCGAAGTGATGGGTCTTGGCGCCTTCCCCTTTTTGGTTGAGGTTGACGACGATGAATCCCTCCTTGGTGCCGAAGAGTATCCTTCCGTCTTTCAGGACGATGGATCCGTGGATGCGGAAACGTCCTGTCCCGCTGGCGTGGAATTCGTACGGATAGATGGCGTATTGCTCTCCTTTAAGGTCGATTCTGTATATGCCTTTGTTCCCTCGGGCTATGATTTCTTCGTTGGCCAATAGTTCGAGGGAGAAGTAGTTGTCTTTCGGAATGAAGTCCAGCGTGTCGCAGTGCTCTCCGTTCTCAGAGAACTTCAGGATGATTTGGTCGCATCCCACGTAGAGGTTTCCCGCCTTGTCGCATGCGGCGTCGTTGATGCAGATCGGGTCGTGTGTCTTCTGCTTGGATATGTCCGCGATCAGAGGCTTACGGTTGGTCCCGTTGACCCTCCAGATGGAGCGTGTGGTGATGATCCAACGGGTTCCGTTGATGCCCTCCGTGACACCGTAGGTCCACATGTCATATTCGTTGCCGCCGAAAGGTAGCATGAACTTCTCCCAATGTCCGTCCGTTCTCCGCACATAGAGTCCGTCACCTCCCGTGCAAATCCATATCTCATTGTTTTTCATGATATTGACGGAGAAGAAGCAGCTGAGGATGGATTTGAGTTCCTCGAATCTCTCTTGCTTGAAGGTCTTGCTTTCCGGATCGTATATTTGGACACCGCCGCCCCAGGTGGCTATCCATATCTTGCCGTTGTCTTCTTGTGCGATACTGAGGGCGTTTTGGTTGTTTTCACCCGCCTTGCCTGGTATCTGTTCGAATGTCTTGAGGTCATTGCTGATCCATGAGAGTCCGCCACCGTCGGATACTGCGTAGATGGACCCATCCTCGGTCTCGATGAAGTCGGAGCACATCTTTTCGGGGAAGGGGATGTCTTGTGACGACATGATCAGGTTGCTCTTGTTCTTTTTGTATCTCCAGATTCCTGTGTTTTGGGTGCCGATCCATAGGTCGCCGTCTTTCGTCTCCAGGATGCAATAGAGTTTGCTGATGGCGTCGCTGGGGTATCCTGCTGGCCTGATGTTCACGAAGTCGGTTCTATCCGACAATTCCTCGTCCGTGTACCATAGTCCGTTTCCGTCCGTGGTGAACCATATTCTGCCGGACCTGTCCTTCAGTACGCTGGTGATGTTGGAGAAGGGGAGCCTGATCTTCTTGGAGCCGATGATTTGCCCGTCGTCCGCCAGGGTGTATTCAATCAGGTTGTTGGAGAAACAGGTGATGAGGATATGGTTCTTGTCGAGGGCGATGACCTTGCTGGCATACATCTCTCCCAAATCCAGGTTATCCCTCCGAATGAGTTTCCCGTCGGGTTGTATGATCTTCAGTGAGTTGTAGGTGCATGCCCAGATGCGGTTGATTGGGTCCACGTACATGGAACAGATGAATGTGTCCTTGGTCATTTCGTATATCGGTGTTTCTGAGGAGAAACAGCCTGTTTCCTTGTTGTAGAGGTAGATGCCGCCGGATGTCCACATGTAGGTGTCTCCCTTTTTGTCGGAGCAGAATCCTGACACTTGCTTGTAGTAGGTCTTCTCGAATTCTTTCGGGGCGATATAGAGGAATGAGTCCTTTCGGGCGTCGTATTTCAGCGCCACGCCGAGGTAGCTTCCGATGAGCACGGAACCGTCCTTTTGTGTTGAGGCGCAGAAGAAATCATTGCGTAGAAGGGAGGGGTATTCCGCTTTCTCGAAGCGTTTGAAGCGGCTTCCGTCGAAACGTGAGAGCCCGTAGTCCGTGCACACCCATATGTGGCCAAGGGAGTCTTCCGTCATGCCGTGCGTCATGTTGGACGATAGTCCTTCCACCGCCGAATAGCGCTCCATCCGCTCCATGCGCTGGCTGGTGCCTGCCCGTAGTTCAGGCATGCAGAGCATGACGGCAACGAGGGTTGCCAATATATGAACGAATGACTTCCTGACAATCATTGAGCCTGTGTTTTTCGGTTTTAGCTGTGCAAATATATATTTTTTCGTTGGAATATGTCTCTGAACTTTCCGTTTTTTGTGGCGGATGGTCTTCTTTCGGAAGTAACGATCATCGCTATGGGCTTTGAATCTATTCGTTGGAATCGGAATGCTTGGAAAGGAAATATCTCCGAGATAATTTATTGGCAATTGGATAAATAGATTATCTTTGTGAAAATAACGTTATTCATTGATTCTGCCATCTTTTGAAATCTTGCGGGATCTATAATAAAATTGTCACATGAGGAAATATCTATTGATCGCACTGGGCGTTTTCGTAGCCCTTTCCGCCTCTTTCGCTGGAGACCGGGGAAACAAAAAAACGAAAGGGACAACTCCACTCCCACCTTTCCCCGAACTCGCCACAACATTAGATAGTATCATCCAGGAGGCTTGGATACTTTACTATTCGGAACGGGTTAATTGGATCGCTTCCGACCTCGTCCATCAGAAATATCGGGAGGATGGGATCGGTGGTTGCTTCTCTTGGCTATCTGAGGATTCGGTCCAATGCGTTATTTTCTTCGATAACGAAAAAAAGAATTGTATTCTGGAACTTAAGTACGATGAAAAGACGTACCAACCAACTACGGTCGATACCATCCGACCTTTAACAACGGAGGAGTTGGCAACGAAACAGCGACAGGACTCCATGCTCAACAACGCGTTGAAAGTGTATGGTGATAGCCTTCGTTTCGCAGGAAATTCGTTCGGTTCTCCTAATATTGATGTGATCCGCATCAATGACAAAATTACCCGAATCTACTTTTTGCAAGGCAC
>JAGCGM010000075.1 GCA_017649635.1 Paludibacteraceae bacterium
CTCGGAGGTAGTCTCCTGCTTAGCCTGTCCAACCACTTCGATTTGGTCTATCTGATTGAAAGATTCCTTCATGACCACACTAATGTTCATCGTATCCCCACTCAAATGTACCATGCGGGTAACAGGCTGATACCCGATAAGCGAGAACAGTATTTCGACGGTTTGGACCGTGTCGGAAGGGAAATCCAAGGAAAAACGTCCCGCCTCGTCGCAAAACATACTGACACCCGTCCGCTTCTCCTCCACATCAACAAATCCCAAGGATTCACCGGCCTCGTTCCTCACCACACCGTTCACCACCCGTCCCTCGGAGAAACATACCCAAGGAATGCACGAGCAAAAAATCATTATGGAGAGGTATCGCCACATACGTACAATGAACTACTTGACAAAAATATCTTCCTTAGACTTCGGACGTTGTTCTTCAAGCCATTGGAACTTGCTCAACCTCTTCTCATCCTCCGGAATCCTCATAGGCGGATACAAAACACCTTCGGAATCAGGGGTCATCACAATCTTATCCACTTTCTTATTACTCTTCATGAAAATGGACATAGCATTGCCTTTCGCCTTGTTCACACCGATAAGCCCATCATGATCGTCCTTGGAATAGTAGATTGAAATCGCATCCCCCAGCATGTCAACGCGAGTCAGCTTGTTCCCCTTGAGGTACGCCTTAGACTCTTTACCCGACAACTGGTTATACATATCCTCACCCTCATACTGGACTATCATCGCATTCTTCGTGATATGTATGTAATCCGCCTTTTGGTCCTTCATATGGATGTCGATCTGGTCACCCGTCAACTGGCTCTCTTCGCTCCATAGGATCGGCGACCCATACATGCTTAGAATCGAATCGTCCGACGCATAAACCATGGAATCACACTTCCCTTGCATGTCATTCCGATAAAATCTCACATGATGGTACGCTCGGATCTCGTCCCTCGTCGAATCCACTTCCACCCCGAAAATCGTGTCACCCGCCAAAAAGAGAGAATCCTTCTCGGAATAGTCTATCACATACGAATGGCCCGTAATAAAGCCCCTGGACGGCGATTTCTTCCAAAACTCCGCATAGTTTCCTCGGCCTATCACTTTTTGCGAAGAGTCCTGCGCATCAATATTATGATACGCCTTCGCAAGTTCCAGGTTCATATCGTAGTAAATGGAATCAGCCGTCAGGCGTTGGCCATCTTTGGAAACGATAACCGAATAGTTATACAACCTACTGATCTTCGTCTGCTTGTTCATTCTGGCATTCGTCGTATATATCGTGTAATCCTTCTCACGCACGCACGACGGTCCAATCAAAACCATTTGGCCCGTCTCGTTATTGAACTGCATGGAATCGCTCGTGACCACATAGTCCGGGTTCGTAAGCACTACATTGGTCTTAAAGAAATAGGTCTTGGTGTCAGGATAATAATATCCCTTTTGGGACACAAGCTCATATTCAGGATCCACGATTTTTCCGCCACCCAAGTAATAGCCATAGTTTTTATTACGGATAAAGTCCAACGAATTGGTGGTCATCGTCGTCCCCTCATTATTCACGATCACGTTGCCACGGACCTTCATCAAGGTAGTGTTGCCATCGTAATACATCTTATCGGAAGTCATGGTGGAATTCTTATCAATCACCCTCACATGGCCAAACGCATCGAATGAATTGTTCGTATCATAGAAATAGGCACTGTCACAGTACATCAACGCGCTCTCATGCCGGAAACGCACATTTCCCTTCAACACTTGGTATTGGGCACCTGTGGACTTATCAAACGAAAGCACGTCACATTGTTCCAATATGATATTCCTCGTCTCGGAAAAGAGTGGCAAGGAGAGAAGGATCACCAATAAGGCTACAAGATTCCGTTTCATGACCAAGTGTGCTTACTTAATCCAACCTGGGTACTGGAACTCGCAATTCCGCCACTTCGGATCGATTTTCACATATATGTTTTTCTGTTTTTCAAGCACCCACGCTTTCAACAGCTCACTATTTTTCTGTTCTTGGTAAGCCGCCTTGATCGCCATGAAATCATCCTCCACATTCGCCTTATGCGCATTCACCAAAGATTTCACCTTGGCGATGGCATACACTTCATTCCCCTTTGAATCGATCATTAAGAACGGCTTCGTGACCTCACCCTGTTTCAGACGATAAACCGCCTTGGCGATGTCCTGAGGCAGCTCGCTCATCTGGAATTTAGACGATCCCGTCTTAGAGTTGGTCAACACTCCCATGCTGTTCTTACTACCCTTATCCACAGAATAGAGAGCGACAGCCTGTTCGAACGACATCACGCTACTGTCCAAGACTGAGACGATACTATCGAGACGAGCCATGGCATTGTTCTTCTCTTCCAATGTGGACTTCGGTTTCAACAGGATATGGCGCACATTAACTTTCTCACCACTCTTCTCGATCAATTGGATGATATGGTATCCGAACTCCGTCTCAACCACCTTCGAGACCCTGGACGGATCACGCAAAGCGAAGGCCACGTCAGCGAACTCCGGCACGAGCTGTCCCCTTCCCATAAAACCCAGTTCACCACCCTGCTTCGCCGATTCCTTGTCTTCCGAATAAAGGATGGCCAGTGTGGAGAATTCGGTCTCCTTCGCATCCACACGATCCTTGAAACCTCTCAACTTGGCTTTCACCTCCTCGATCGCCTTTGTGCTCACGGCAGGAGCGATAGTCAACAACTGGACTTCCACCATGGTCGGAATCTCCGGGATACTATCTTCCGGCAAGTTTTTGAAGAAATTCTTCACCTCCGCAGGCGTCACCTTGGCATCGCCCACGATCTTACGCTGCATTTGTTGAATGATCTGTTGATTGGAGACCATCTCCGTAAGTTCCTCCCTCAGAGAGGCGATGTCCTGATTAAAATACTCTTCGAGTTTCTCGCGGGAACCGATTTGGGCTATCAGATAATTAATCCTCATCTCAACCTGATTGGAGACCGTCTTTTCATCCGCAAACACGCTATCAATCTTCGCCTGGTCCAGATAGAGTTTCTGGAGAGCCAACTGCTCCGGGATAAAGCAATAAGGATCTCCCTCAACCGTGGAACCTTCATAACGCATTCTCTGCCTATATTCCTCCACATCCGAGAGCAAGATCGCCTCGTCACCCACTACCCAAGCGACCTCATCAATAACACTAGCACCCCTCGCTGGCGCAAGGAACAAAATGGAGAGCAAAAAAAAGCCAAATAATCTATTATTCATAACAAGCATTAATATCGTTTCACCGAGCCATTCGACACCCCACGCTCATACAACTCGTTCCGATAGGAGCGCAAATAACCAGTCTTTCTCTGTTCCGTCAATATAGAGCGGATTCTACTTTTCGCGAAATCAAAAGGTTGCATATCCCCCGCCGAAACACATTCCGTGACATACAGGAACACCGTACGAACAGAATCCGTCTCCTTGTAGAGGGTTTTATTCTTGAAATCCACCTCGTGGATCGGTAGCGGACAACGTTTCTGCACCTCGGAAAACAATGTCCAAGTATTGTTGAAATAATCGAACTTCGCCGCATTCTTCACACTATACGACTCAATCATGTCCATATTACCATCACTAGGAGATTCCATCAACAGCTTAATCACCTCATAATCAGGCGACTTATTGAGCACCGTCATAAGAACGCCCTTCAGCAAGGGCTCCTGCAAATAAAACAATGATGTGTTATCCTTGTAGTACGTGAAAACCTGATCGTCCGTTATCTGGGTCGACAGATGCTCCTTGATCAGGCGAAGCTCATATTCATAGACATACAACGACTGCCTATAACTCTCCACCAAGGAATCGATCTCCTTGTTCCCGGAGAATTCGTCGCGAGCCAACTCATACATCAAATTGCTCGACGCCCAATCCTTCACATACAAATCTATGGCATCCGCACTGTCAGACGGGCTCAAGCCTGCCAAATCCAAATTTCGGTTAAGATCAGCCTCCGTCAGACGTTTTCCCAACACCTCCGCAACCACCTTTTCCCGATTCACCAAGGAAGAGACAAAGTCGCAGGAAGGGAACACAAACACAAGCACAAGAGCCCACACCCTGACACTACCCAAGATGCCGAGTTTCCCTGTTCGCACCCGATATGGAACACTCACTTTACTCATGAATCATCTTTAGGACATTGTTAAATACCTTGACCTCATGACGGGTTCTCAATTCATCCACCCACTTTGCCTCCAAATAATTCTGGTAATCAGCGGTAAGCGGGCCTTTCACATCCAGATACGACTCCGGTTCGGAAATAGTCTTCCCTTTGACCGTGACAAACGGGAATCCCTCTCCCCTCAACTCAACCTGTTTTTTGAAGATATCGCGGTCAACCACATCGTTCGCACCCTCCTGGAAAAGTCCCTTCTCCACCTTAACGAGTGTCTTGCCATCCTTGTTAAACTCACGATACAACACTCTTGCGACAGAATCCGTCGCCAGCTTAGGCAACATTTTCTTCACCTTGTCCAACGTCTGCTTGTCCGCGCAACGGATCACGCAGCCCTTGTACCTAGGCGCGGACCATTTATATTTTGATTTGTTCTCCGTGAAGTATTTCTCAAGACCTTCCTTGTCCTTCGCGGCTTTGTTCCATACTTTTCGGGAACTAGCCTCGAAAAGCAACAAACCATCACTATACTCCTTCAACAAATTCCGATAGTCTGAATTAGATTGCTTCAAATCCTCCTTTGCCGTTTCCCAGCACAAATCCCTAAAATACTTGTTCATCTGGCGATCAACGAATTGCTTCGGAGTCAGCGTGTCACTCGGCTTATACGACCAGCGAGTCTCCTTAAACGAAGGAAGGTACGTCTCCTGGGAGTAGACATTGCCATTGAACTCGTACAAAGGTTCCGTCAATTTCCGGTACTCCGTTTGCAACTCGTCCACATCCGTCACACCAACCAGTCTGTAGAATGGCTCAACCCCCGAATCGTATACCCGCAGACCATATTTTTGCTTCATTCGCTCCACCACATCACCCATCATCAAGTCACCTCGGTCGCTTTTCGAAATCCTGGCGATATATTCGCTTCGCACCTCGTCATATGGTTTACTTCCAATCATATCCGTAAGAACGACAATATGGGTGGTGACAAAAGACTTCAAGACGACATACTTGCCTGTCATGCCAATTTGTTTTATATATTCGGCAAAGTAAGGAGGGATATAGGTGAGGGAGGATAAATACCCCATGTCTCCCTTCTTCTTCACGGAAGCTGTGTCAATCGAATATTTCTTCACCATATCGGCGAACTTCACCTTGCCCGCATTCAACTGCTCGCACAATTTATCTGCGAATCCATCCTTTTGCGCGATGGAATCATCCAACACGATTTGGGAGAAACGCACATCCCGCAAGTGAGGTTTCTTATCCGTCACCATCACGACATGATATCCGAACTTAGTCCTGAACGGTTTGCTGAATGCACCCACTTCCGTGGCATATACGGCAGACTCGAAAGGGTACACCGTGCTAAATGGACGTACTATGCCAAGCTTGCCACCATCTCTCCGTGACGGGCAATCCGAATATTTCTTGGCCAATTCCGAAAAGGAAGCGCCCTTCTGCAACTCTCCGTAAATAGTATTGATCTTCGCGTAAGCCTCCGCGGTGTCACCCTCGCTTTTCCCTTCCAAAGAGACCAGTATGTGGGAAGCATAAACATCGTACGCATCACGGTCATACGCCTCTCGGGCCAACTCCTCCTCCTTCAGCGTATCACGCAGGAACGGCAACGTCAACTGAGCTTCGTACGTCAACAGTTCCCTCTTATACGACTCCGAGCGGTCAATCCACATCAGCTTGGCATCCAACACCTTCAACTTGAAATCAATGAACAACTGCAGGTACTCGTCCAGCGACTTCTTCTCCACAGCAACGTTGGAATTATTCTTGTGATAAATATATTCAAACTCAGACTTCCGGACCTCCTCAAAACACTCTTCTCCTAGACTCTTTACGGTAAAAAGCACAGGATCACCATTCTGCGCAATCAAAAACTGCGACATTGCGGCCCACATAAAAACCACACTTAAGCAACGTTTCATGTCTATCATTTTTATTTCAGCAATTATATATGACAGGCAAATTTACATAAAATATCCATTAAAAAACAAAAAAGAGAGACCTTTTGGGGTCTCTCTTCCCTTAATATGACGATAATTTAACTTTCTTTTTCTTTTATCATCTTTCTCTCCTTGATTCTAGCCTTCTTACCAGTGAGATCACGCAAGTAATACAACTTAGCTCTACGAACCTTACCTACCTTGTTCACTACGATGCTCTCGATAAACGGTGAATCCATAGGGAAGATTCTCTCCACGCCTACACCACCGGAGATCTTACGTACAGTGAAACGCTTCTTGTCTTGATGTCCACAGATACGGATAACATCACCACGGAATTGCTGGATACGCTCCTTGTTACCTTCCACGATCTTGTAAGCTACAGTGATCGTATCACCGCTCTTGAACTGAGGGAACTCCTTCGCTGAACCGAAAGCTCCTTCTGCAACTTTAATTAAATCCATTTTAGTTTTTAATTATTACTTTAAACATAACGCAATATAACGGTTACCTTTGCCCCGACAGAGATTGCGCAAAAACTTCGCAAAATTAATCAAACATTTTTAACCGACAAAAGTTTCGGCGTCAAAAGACGATATTAACAATTTTTCCTGGAACAACGATCACTTTCCTGATTGCTTTCCCAGCCAAAATCTTAGTCACGATTTCCGAGGAAACGACGGTCTTCTCGACATCTTCCTTGCTCATGTCTATCGGCAATTCCATGGTGTTCTTCACCTTGCCGTTGAACGAGATGGCATACTTGCAATTCGACTCCTTGAGGTATTGCTCGTCATACTTCGGCCACTGTGCGTCACATATCGTCGCGTTATGCCCAAGTTCGTGGTACAACTCCTCCGAGATATGCGGAGCGAACGGCGCCAATAGAATACACAAGGTTTCCAAGGCCGCTTTTTTGTTGCACTTCAATGCGGACAACTCGTTCAAGCAAATCATGAACGCGGCAACTGAAGTATTGAAAGAGAAGCTCTCCACGTCCGATGTCACCTTCTTAATCAGCTTATGGACAGACTTCAACTCCTCCGGAGTCAACGGAGCATCAGAGACATTCAACTGGTCCTTGTCATAGAACATGGCCCAGAATTTCTTCAAGAAACGGTGCACACCATCGATACCGTTCGTGTCCCATGGCTTCGAAGCCTCCAATGGGCCCAAGAACATCTCATAAAGACGCAACGTGTCAGCTCCATACTTCTCTACGATCACGTCCGGATTCACGACATTGAACATGGACTTGGACATCTTCTCGACAGCCCAACCGCAGATATATTTGCCATCCTCCAAGATGAACTCGGCATTTTTGAAGTCAGGCATCCAATTCTTGAAAGCCTCGATGTCGAGGATATCATTGCTAACGATATTCACATCGACATGGATAGGGGTAACCTCATACTTATCCTTCAGGTTCAACGACACGAAGGTGTTAGTGTCTTTGATACGATAGACGAAGTTTGATCGACCTTGGATCATACCCTGGTTAATCAACTTCTTGAACGGCTCATCCTGGCAAATCACGCCCAAATCATACAAGAACTTGTTCCAAAAACGGCTATAGATCAAGTGGCCGGTGGCGTGTTCCGTACCTCCCAAGTAGAGGTCTACATTCTGCCAATAATCGTTCGCGTCACGACTGACCAAAGCGTTGTCGTTGTGCGGATCCATATAGCGGAGGAAGTATGCGGATGAGCCCGCGAAACCGGGCATCGTGTTCAACTCGAAAGGATAACCCTCCTTGGTACACCAGTTCTTCGCATGTCCCAACGGAGGCTCTCCGGAAGCGGTCGGAAGGAAGTTCTCGATTTCAGGAAGCTCCAAAGGCAACGACTTCTCGTCCAAAACATGAGGGATACCATCCTTGTAGTATACAGGGAAAGGTTCGCCCCAGTAACGTTGGCGACTGAATATCGCGTCACGCAGACGGTAGTTAACCTTCACACGTCCCAATTGGTGTTCCTTCACATATTTTTTCGTGGCCGCGATGGCCTCCTTCACCGTCATACCATTCAAGAAACCGGAGTTGGTCATGATGCCATCCTTCGCGTCAAAGCTCTGCTCGCTCACATCACAGCCCTCAATCACAGGAATGATCGGAAGGTTGAAATGTTTTGCGAAAGCATAGTCGCGGGAATCGTGCGCAGGCACAGCCATAATCGCACCAGTTCCATAGCCGGAAAGAACATAATCGCTGATCCAGACAGGGATTTCCTTACCCGTCAGCGGATTGATCGCATAAGCGCCACTGAAGACACCCGTCACACGGCGGTCAGCCAAGCGTTCACGCTCCGTCCTGCGTTTCACAGCGGCGAGGTACTCATCAACAGCCGCACGTTGCTCGGGAGTCGTCACCTGGTCCACATAAGCGGACTCCGGCGCCAAGACCATGAAGGTGACACCGAAGATGGTATCCGCGCGAGTGGTGAATATCTCGAAATCAATATCTTTATCCTTGATCTTAAACCTCATCTCCGTACCCTCGCTCCTACCGATCCAGTTACGTTGCGTCTCCTTCAACGAGTCCGTCCAATCCAAGCGGTCGAGACCATCCAACAGACGTTGCGCATAAGCGGAGACGCGGAGACTCCACTGACGCATCACACGTTGCTCCACGGGATAACCGCCACGGATGGAAAGGCCTTCGCTGATTTCATCGTTCGCCAAAACGCAACCCAATTTAGGGCAGAAGTTCACCTTCGTGTCGGCCAAATAAGCGATTCGGTAATTCATCAACACAGATTGTTGTTTCTTCTCATCCATGGCAGCCCACTCCGCCGCAGAGAAACTCAAATCCTCCGAACAAGCGGCGTTGACAGACGCGCTACCCTCCTTCTCAAACTTTGCGATCAGTTCGGAAATAGGCTTAGCCTTGTCACAATCATTATCGTAATATGAATTGAACATCTGTATGAAGGCCCACTGCGTCCACTTGTAGTATGCAGGTTCGCAAGTGCGGACCTCACGTGACCAATCATAGCAGAAACCGATTTTATCAAGTTGCTCACGGTAGCGGTTGATGTTCTTAGTGGTCGTAACGGCAGGGTGTTGTCCCGTCTGGATCGCATACTGTTCAGCCGGCAAACCATAGGAGTCATACCCCATAGGATGCAAGACGTTAAAACCGCAAAGGCGTTTATATCTACTATAGATATCTGAAGCGATGTAACCGAGAGGATGGCCGACATGAAGACCAGCGCCAGAAGGATACGGGAACATATCCAACACGTAGCACTTAGGCTTAGACCTATCGATGTCAACCTTATAGGTGGAATTATCCTTCCAATAACTCTGCCATTTCCTTTCTATTTCTCTGAAATTATAATCCATATCGACGAATTTTTCCGCGAAGTTACATAAAATAAAAAAACCACACAAAAGAAAAGAGGAGCACAAAAAAAGGGTGACGTAAACGCCACCCTTTTTTTATCAGCTTGTAAGATTAATACTCCCACAAATCGTTCTCGAAGTTGAGCAACAAAGTCTTAACCTTCTGTTGTTCCTTTCTGACATCCTCTGAAGAAACGTTGTACTCGAGCAAGTTTCTGTTGTAGATGTTAGACTCCTTATAGATATAGCTGGAGAAACGTCTCTTAACAAAGATATCATCAAGAGATGGTCTCGCACCATTGTTCTTATCAGTAATAAGGATCTCCTGTTGAGCCAAGAATGGGCGCAACGTCTCAAAAGGCACCCAGAAAAGAGGGTACTTCTGAACACCGAGTTCACCATCCCTGACCATGATAGGACAGAAAGCGATGATACGTGCGTTGAACGTAGAAGTGATCTTGTCGAAATACCAGACCTCCTTTACGTAGAACTTAACGACATCACGGTTAGGAACGTCAGACTCCTCAACGACGATGATAGAATCGTTGGTCAAAGAATCAGCTTTCTTAGTTGCGAAGATTTCGAACTTGTTAACGATTTCGCTAAACGGAAGCTCATGCTCCTTTGTGAAGATCTCACGCGTATCAAGATACTCGTAAGCCTTAATCTTATCTTCTTGAATAAGTCTAAACATCAGAGTAAAGAAACTTTGTCTGTTGTCTACAGCCTCTTCAGGATAATACAAAGGATAATTCATCTTCTCACGCAAGTCAATAGTCCTATAAACAACTTTTTGCCAGAAAATATCATCCGCACGAGGATTAATCAGCTCGATTGGTTCGAGATTTTCCTTAGGACCACTTGTTGGCATGTTAGAAGCAACTTCCACAGATACGTCACCCGACTCATCGAAGAAAGAATTCTCCTCGAACTGAGCGAAAACGGCAGAAGTGGAGAATGCCGCAAAACCAACACACAATAATTTAACTAGATTACTCATAACGTTAAACTTTTATACAATCTTATTTAATTTTCACTTCCACTGGAGGCAAAGTACGAGTAAGACCATCCTGACCGAGAGCCTTTGTATTAGAGATATAAACGGTCTTTCTGTTCGTCATCTCTCTAAAGATCTTCAATTGCTTCTCGTTCAATTGATCACCAGATGCTTTCTCGATCAAGGTATTACCCATTGAGTCGAAATAGTTCAAAGAGAACTCCAACACCTTGTATTTTACATCCAAGTCAGAATCATTCAACTCAGCGACAATACGACGCGCAGTGATCAAGAGAGGCTTAGCGATAGCCTTATCGAAGCTGTTACCTCTATATCTGCTCTTGATACCTTGAGCGTTCGTGTACTCGATCATTGCCAATGGATCTGGCAACTTCTTTACACGGAACGTCTTCGTAGCGATGTGTTGAGTCTTACCGTCAACCTTAGCGCTGACAGAGATGTTACAAGGAGTACCCACCTTAGCAGGAACAACCAACCATCCCGTTGCAGTTCTAGAAGAAGACTTGATGTTAGAAGGGCTGATCTCGATGCTGTTAGCAGCCACACCTGGAACAGAGACGCTGATTGGGTTCTTGAAACCGGCATAGAGCACGTTCATCAAGTCAGCTGACACCGTAGCAGTAGGCTCACCTACAGTATACTCGCTCTCGAAGTTGTAAGTTTGAGTCTCACCATTCTTCTTAGTCAAGACCATGGAACCAGCGTACTTCTTAGTACCTACAGAGTTGCAGACGAACTCATAGCGGTCCTTCTCCAACGGAGTACCGTTGATAGTGATAACTGGCTTCTTCGTAGAGTCAGTAGCAGCCAAGATGATTTGAGCTGAATACTTACCACCACGCATGATATAGCTTGAATTAGGAATTGCAAGAGCTTGGATCTTGTTCACACGGAAGTCACCGGCATCCATAGATCCGATCAAGTAAGCGAGAGCCTCAGATTCAGTAATCTTCACATCGTTCTTGATCTTGTTAAGCACTGTCAAAGTTGCGATAGCAGGCATGTCCTCGAACACACCAGACTCCCATGCTCTTGGCTTACCACCCTTCTCAGTTGAGCTGAGCGGATCCGTAGAGAAAGTACTACGAATAGACTGAGCCTTAGCAGTATCGATAGTAGCCATAAACTCACGATAAGACTCCATTTTCTCCTTCAAGATCGCAGCGTTAGTCTTACCATCAACTTTATCAACCAAACCGATTTGGCTCGCAACGTTCAAGTCACCATTCATTGACTCGTCCAACTCTGTAGCATTAGGATCACCCATGATAGTCGTGATGATCTTCTTCTCCAACTCTGAGATATATTTACAGAATTCATCAGACTGAACGATCACGCTATCAACTCTTGGCTTCACCTTATTGGCTTTGATGGAGTCTGAATGCAGCAAACCGTCGAACTCGTTGCTCAAGTTTTCGAGTTTACCATCACTGATAGTGATGTTCTTCTTCATTGAATCGTTCACCAAAGCATATCCATTCAAGATCTGGGCAGACACGTTCAATGCAAGCATTGCGGTCAACACCAAATACATCATGGATATCATCTTCTGTCTCGGGGTTTCCGGACAATTTTTAGCGCCACCCATAATTATACTTCTTTAGTTAATTCAAAAAACCAAAATTATTATTTAATAGTCATAGCGCTAAGCATACCGCCATAGATAGAGTTCAAGCTCTTCATCTGGGAAGCCAACAAAGCAACTTGTTTCTTGTACTCCTCAGCCTCAGCTGCAGAACCGTTCAAAGAAGTTTCGATTGTCTTAACTGCAGAAGCCAAAGTCTTCATAGCCTCGTTCTGCTCGTTTACAGACTTAACTTGAAGCTCGAATACAGAGTTGATAGTCGAAATATTCTTGTTGATGCCATCGATTTGAGCGGCGAAGTTCTGAGAACCTTGAGAAGCAGAGCTGATGCTAGAAGCGATGCTCTTGTAAGAAGAATCCAAAGACTCGGAAGCCTCTTTCAAGCTCTGTTGAGAAGAAGCGAATGCGCTAGCTGCGCTAGTTGCTTGTCTCAAAGTGTTAGTATACTCGCCAGAAACAGCGGCTGCACTTGACAAGTCAGTCAATTGACCTGCAGTTACGTTCAAGCTGTGGATGCCATCCTTCAAGTTTTGCATCTCACCGTCAACCATTTCACGGATCTTCTGTAGCTCAAGTCTCTTCTCCTCAGCAGCATTAGCTGCGTTAGTGTTCATCACACCTGTACCAACAGCACCTTCCTCGTCTTCATGCAATTGAGGATATACTCTATCCCACTTGTACTCTATGTGAGGTTTATCGAATGCGGACAATGCAAACAAGAAAGCCTCCGTACACATACCGATTGTCAACACGATACCTGCACCTGGCCAGTGCATGATCTTGAACAACGCTCCAATAATAACGACACTCGCACCCAAACCATACGCAAGGGCAGTGAATTTCTGATAACCTGCGGTATCACGCAATTCTGAAAAACTCATTTTAATAAATATTTTAAGGTTAATAATATGTTATCTCATCAAAAAATTACTCGCCGATATAACTACGAACACATCTGAAACCTAAGAAAGAGCGGTTCTCGTTTTGGTACTCGTACGTGCGGACACCACACTGCAAGAAGATACCAACATCCTTCCATGAACCACCACGGATTACCTTACGTCTCATCACATCCGGGTCAGAGCTCTTCGCGTTGTAATCATAACTTGGGTTCAAGTCATGTACGAAAGAGTAGTTAGACTCATGATAAGCGGAAGAAGTCCACTCCGCAACGTTACCAGCCATGTCATACAAACCGTACTCATTCGGCGGATAAGAAGCGACCTTAGAAGCGATCAAATAACCATCATCCGTATAGTTACCTCTTTGTGGCTTGAAGTTAGCCAAGAAACAACCTTTTGCGGTACGGATATAATTACCTCCCCAAGGGTACATAGACAAATCCTTGCCACCACGAGCGGCATATTCCCACTCAGCCTCGGTCGGGAGACGGTAGTCCTGAACCCTCACGCCCTTGTTGGCAACTTGATATGAATTGAACAAATAAGTTCTCCAATGGCAGAACGCCTGAGCCTGTTCCCAAGAAATTCCGACAACAGGATACTCACCATATCCTGGGTGAGCGAAGTACATCTTCATGTATGGCTCATTGTAAGCATACGTATAGTCACGGATCCAGCACAACGTATCAGGGTAGATGTTCACACGCTTCACAGAGATGAAGTCGGAACGGTGTTTCAACTCACGATATACCGTGATGTTTTGGATCTCACCCTTTTCGTTATAAATCGTCGTATCCTTCTTCACCATCACATCGGCACTATCCTTTGTCTTGCCAAGACCAGCGATGCTACGGTTGTAGCGGCCCAACAACGGATCAAACTTGTTCTCCTTCTTGGCAGCCTGGATGTAATCCACCCATGCGTATTTGTACATGTAGATAGCCGCATTTACCTCAGGGGCGAAGTCGATCTTGTCCTCTCCTTGATAGTACATACTATCCAAAGCAGCCTTCTGGTCCTCTGTCTGCTTTGTCCAAGGAATTTTCTTCTTGTAATTCAATCTTGGCGTCTCCAACTCATTACCATTCTTGTCTTGGTAAATTTTGAAGGACTCGTCGACATCAGCCAACTTCTCCCTTGCGATTGAGTCACGCACCCAATACACGAACTGACGGTACTCACCGTTCGTGATCTCCGTCTCATCCATCCAGAACGCATCCAGAGAAACCGTACGGGATTGGGACGACATCGCCCAGTTCGCATCCTGGTCGTTCTGACCCATCGTGAAAGAACCACGTCTGACATACAGCATACCGTAAGGCACCGGCTCCTTCCAAGACTTGTTGTAAACTCCCACCAATTCTCCATTTTCTCCACTGCAAGCAGCGAGAAGGACGGCGACTAATGAAATAATAAACAGCTTTTTCATGATATAAACTACTTTATTGTCTTTGTCATTTGTTATTATTTACTACTTTACTACAATATTCGATCACTCTTATATTTGTTCTTTTTAGTGAACTGAGGCTTGAAACTATAACGCAAATAGACTTCATGACTTCCCCCCGACCTAATCAATTTCGATGTGGGCAAATCATAAGAATAACCTACTTGGAGTCCACTTATCACATCCATTCCAAAAATGAATACGAAAGCATCCCCAAAACGATATGAAATTCCTCCTCTCACTCTTTTAGAATATTCTAATATTCCCGAAACCTCCGCTTGCCAAGAACAGAAATCTGTTTTTATTAGCGAAGACGGCGTCAAAGTAATCAACGGATTAGAGGTCGAAAAATTGTATCCACCCGTCAAATAAATTGTCCGGGGAACATACATTCCGTACAACTCGTTTCCTAAATCAATGGTTCCTGAGTTCAAATGCAGGGCGGATAGCCCAATGTAATAACAATTCTGCGCATATAAAACACCAAACGAGGCATCAAATAACACATCGCTATTCCCTTCTGCCGTGAAACTCGAAACAAATGGATCACTCTCCTTGTGGAAATCATCACCGCTCAACACTTTCTCACCACCGCCTGTCAAATCAACATCCTCCTTGTCAAATGTGTGGTTCAAGAAACCAACACCCAATCCAAGACTCAACCTTCCACTCCAAAGTTTCGTTTTATACGAATATTGTAAAAGAACGCTCTGGTTTTTAAATAAACCTATCTCATCACTTGAAAAGACTAATCCAGCACCATGTTTCGTATCTCCGACCTTAAATGGAGCGGTCATCGAAAAGAAAACATCCTGCGGTCCGCCACTAAACCCTGCCCACTGTCTCCTATAGACTCCAAACACACTTATCATCTCCTCCTCCGCTACCGCGGCCGGGTTCGTGGTCGTTGGGACTTCCATATACTGACTGAATTGCGGACTCATCTGAGCCTTCGAACTCAAAATTGAAATACACAGAAAAAAAACGACTAATATGTACTGCCTTTCCCTCATATTTCAACTGCCAGTCTCAAGAAAATCGACAACAATATTACTAGTTTTTACATTAATTCACAAATTATCGACCTCATTTTTTTCGGCTTCCCCCGAAATTCAAATTCCATGTCGTTTAATTTCAATGAATTAGTATAATATTTTTTTTAATAATTTTTAATACTCTTCCTCGTTGAAGAGGAAATCTTCCTTGCTGGGATAATCGGGCCATATATCCTCGATGCTCTCATATATCTCCCCCTCGTCTTCCATTTCCTGCAAGTTCTCCAAAACCTCAAGAGGGGCTCCCGAACGCACCGCATAGTCCACAAGCTCATCCTTCGTGGCTGGCCACGGCGCATCTTCCAATTTTGAAGCTAACTCTAATGTCCAATACATAACGAAAAAGAATTAAAAATTATCCTCATGTTGAGGTCTGCAAAAATATACCTTTTTTCAGTACTAACAACAAATTGAGCGAAAAATTATGTGGAAAAATGAATTTATTTTTTCCACCAACCCCGTTAGATATGGAAATCAGGGAAATAACGGAGGTAATAATCTTCCTTCTGGAGCTTCCTGTCGAAGAAAACCAGACCATACTTGAAGAGATCCAACGTGACCCGAACCTTATCCAGCGCCTGGATTCGCCTCCAGGCCTCCGTCATCGACTCGTTTTCGTAGATACCGCACACGACGAGCACCGATTGCTCCCCCATCTTCGGCATGCATAGGTTCAGCCGTTTCTCGACATCCTCCGCATCCTGACAATCCCCCATATAGAGGAAATCCAGACTCTCCATCGCATCCAAAACTTTCGGCAAGCGCTCCAAAGGGTCTCCCTCCTCCACTTTCACATTACGAAATCCGGCCTTCCTCACATATGAGGAGGCGAATTCCGCCAACACCTTCCGTCGCTCTAGCGTGACGACATTGAGCTTGGAATCGGGCGCCGCCAGGTACATCGTGGTGATGCCCAGCCCCATCCCTGTCTCCACCACATTCTTCGGCTTGAACTTGTTGACCAGGCGGAACATCACCTGGGCATGGGAGGGATCCATGGAGAGCCGCTTGACAAGGCTGGAGACCTTCACCTCCTCGCCGTCCAAGGATAGGCTCTTGGAGGATGTCTGGTATATCTTCCGCACCTTCTCCACCAACCCGTACTTATAATACGGCAGCTTCTCCTCGATCACCTTGGTGACCAGCTCGAAGACAAAGGGCGAATGGATGCCGTATCCCCGCCAATGACGGGAACAGAATAGATACCTTACGTAATTTTTGAGATAATGGATCGTCATGTCAAATAAAAGAGGTGGAGACCCGCAAGTCCCCACCTCATATATTAGGTTACTTAGAGACTACGCTTTCACACGCTCGATGTAAGAACCGTCGCGCGTATCCACCAAGATGGTCTCGCCCTCGTTGATGAAAAGAGGCACTCGTACCGTGGCACCCGTCTCGACCGTAGCTGGCTTCAAGGTGTTCGTGGCGGTATCGCCCTTCAGACCTGGCTCCGTGTACGTGATCTTCAACGGAGTCTTCACCGGCATCTCGGCGAAAAGAACGGATTCCGTGGAGGCGTCGAACACCACCTGTACGGTATCGCCTTCCTTCATGAACTCAACACCTGTGATCAAGTCATGCGCGATAGGTACCTGCTCGAAAGTCTCCTGGTTCATGAAGATGTAATCCTCACCCTCCTGATACAAATATTGGTGCTCGCGGCGCTCTACACGAACGTCCTCCAA
>JAGCGM010000076.1 GCA_017649635.1 Paludibacteraceae bacterium
AACTTCGAATAGGAGTTCCAATTTGTCGCATATGTTTCCTTGTAATACAAAGGACAAACTCGTTTTTGTCAACATAAAAAACTCATTTGAGGCAATGCGACGAGGTGAAACGAGCAATCCTCTGTATCGCGATAGTCTTTACGATTGCACTGTGAAGTATTGGCGCATTGCAAGCGAAAAAGCCTTTTCTGCCACTCATGTTCTTGGATGCTATAAAGGCAAGGTGGTCGAAGTTGTTCGAATAAATAGTGTCCAACCTGCTGCAACCGGAGTGTATAAGGGCAGGATGGTATTTGACGGTGTTGAGCAACCTGATTCTATTTATATAGGCTTAGATCTTCATGAGGTTTTTGATACCTTGAGTAATTTCAATACAAAGTACTGGAATCTATAGATTCTGTGGATGCATCTAATGCATTCCTAATTATTTGACAATACTGGTGTGCTTGCGACTATCCCATTTCCATTTTTTGATAGATAAATAATAACAAATATGATTGGTACAAACAGAAAAATATTGATGTTTTTCCTGCTGCTTTTCATGGCAGAGGGAAGTGGTATGGTTTATGCGAAAGATGTTTATGAGAGAGATTTATATGTTGAAGCATTCACACACTACTTTGATAATTATTTAAGTGACAGTTATAAAGATGACGACACGATTTATATTAAGCAAGTGTTTGGTGTAACGGATTTCTTCCCGAAAGAAATAAAAGGTCATCCAGTTAGGTTAATTAGAGAATCCGATTGCGAAAATATTTCTAAAGACAAGTCTTTTCAGATATACTATATATATCCAATGCAGATAAATTTTATAAGTGACACTTTGGAACTTTTTGTGGGAATACATTTGGGTCTTTATTGGTCGAGATATGAAAAAAGTGTCATGCGAGATCCTGATAATACTGTGCTTGATATTAGATTTATTTATAACAAGGAGACAAATGAAATTGAGTACTATGGGGTTTCCAGTGGTTTGTATATGGGTCCTATTCCATGGATATTTAAATGAAGATAAAACTCCTATTGTCGATTCATTTGCCAAATTAAGAAAAAAACTTACTTTGGCATCCATAAAGAAAAACATACCCCGCGACGCCATGGGCCAGCGCATCGCCAGGACGGTGACCAACAAGAATTAACAAAATAAAGGAAAGCAATGGAAGAGAGTAAGATTGATTATGTAAGTGTTCGATTCTATTGGGATAATCCGATGACGATTGACCAGATGTCGAATTTTGTTTACGATTTTTTTGTGGATTTTGAAACAATTTCTCCAGTCTTGAAGGGTTGGTGTAATTTAGGGAAAAGTAGAAAGGATGCACTAAGTAGGAAATTCGAAAATTCCCCAACGTACATAAAAAAGAAATTGTTACGTTCTTATAAAAAAGATATGGATGAAAGAGGGTATAGTAACATAGGGTATACTATTTATCTTTATAATGAAGACAGAGAGGAAAAACCGATGCGTATAAAAATCTCTTCTAATGATTTAGAAGGATATTTAACTGCTCTATGTATATTTGAATATGTTGCCACAGATTTATTTGCCAAAGACACTTTATTGTCTATTTTGAGGTGTATGTTAAAACATTTTGAGCCAGACTATGGGTGTGTTCAAACAGATAACTTATGGAAAATGAAGGATGAAATAGGTAACTATTTCGGATGGATATCCTACACACATAAAAAAGATTTGAAGTTAGGTGATGAATTTATTGTGGAGAAAGATGAGACAGGCGGCAGTTTGATATATCTGAATCATACAGAGAAGTTTTATGATTACGATAAAGTGAATCAAATATTTGCACTTGGTAAGATTTTAACAAAATAATTATAATAGAATCCTCCCCGCTTTTTTTCATTCCATCCTCACATACTTCATGTACTCGTCGTAGGGGATGTATCGTCCGCCCATGCTCTTGAGGTGGGGGGTCTCCAGTTGGCAATCGATCATCACGCCGCCGTTTTGCTCAAACACTTTAGCTAAGAAGATCAGCGCCAGTTTGGATGCGCTTGGCACGAGGGAGAACATGCTCTCTCCGAAGAAACACCTTCCGATGGTCACACCGTAGAGCCCGCCGACCAGCTTCTCCTCTTGGTCCCACACCTCGACGCTCGCCGCGAACCCCTGTTCGTGCAGCGCCGTGTATGCCTTCGTCATGTCATCGCCTAACCATGCCCCCTCCATCTCCTTGCGGAGGTCTCCGCAGTTCTTGATCACGGAGGCGAAGTCCTGATTGATCGTGACGTGGTAGAGACCCTTGTTCATCAATGTCCGCATGGAGTGCGACACGTGGATCTCGTCGGGGAAGATGACGAAGCGGTTCATCGGACAGAACCATAGGATGTCCGAGTCGCGGAACGAGTACCATGGGAAGATACCGTTCGAGTAGGCCAATAGGAGACGGTCGATGGAGAGGTCTCCGCCGATGGCGAAAAGTCCGTCCTCCTCCCCGTTCCGTGGGTCGGGGAACGCTATCTGGTCCGTCAGTTGGTAGATCATGCGCCTTGGACTAATTTTATGGATTCATTCTCCAGCACCACCTCGGCGGTGCCGCCCGACTTCAGGAAGCCGAAGAGGATCTCACGCATCAGGGAGGTGCTCAGTTGGTTGCGGAGCACACGGTCCATCTCCCTTGCCCCGTAGGTCTTGGAGTAGCCCTGTTTCAGGAGATGGGCATGCGCCTCGTCCGATATCTTCAGCGTCACATTCTTAGCCTGCAGCTTCACCCTGAGCTCGTCCACCTTCTTGTCCAGCACGGCCGCCGCCATCGTCTCGTCCATATCGTTGAAGGTCACCATACCATTCAGGCGGTTGATGAACTCTGGCTTGAAGGTCTTCTTCACCTGGTCCAGCATGGCTGTGCCGGCGGACTTGCCGCCACCGAAGCCGATGGAGGAGAGGTGAGCGTACTGCGCGCCCGCGTTGGAGGTCATCACCAGGATGACGTGGCGGAAATCCGCCTTGCGTCCCTTATTGTCCGTCAGGCGCGCGTAGTCCATCACCTGCAGGAGTATGTTGTAGATATCCGCATGCGCCTTCTCGATCTCGTCGAGGAGCAGCACGCAGTTAGGCGTCTTGCGGATCGCGTCTGTGAGCAGACCGCCATCCTCGTAGCCCACATAGCCCGCAGGCGAGCCGATCAGTTTCGCCACCGTATGTTTCTCCGTGTATTCGCTCATGTCGAAGCGTACCAGACTGATGCCCAGTTCCGCCGCCAGCACCTTGCAAAGCTCCGTCTTGCCCACGCCCGTCGGTCCGACGAACAGGAGGCTCGCGATCGGTTTGTCGTCGTCCAGCAGGCCCGCCTTGGACATCTGCACCGCCTCGACCACCTGACGGATCGCCTCGTCCTGGCCGTAGATCTTCTTCCTGATGTTCGGTTCGAGGCTCTCCAGCGTGTCGTTCCCCTCCTCCTTCAGGGCGGCGGCGTCTATCTTGCAGACCAGAGACAACACATCCGAGAGGAGCGACTGATCCACCGTCTGCGCCTTGGTCTTCAGCGGATGGAGCTCACGGAAGGCGCCCGCCTCGTCGATCAGGTCGATCGCCTTGTCCGGCAGGAAGCGGTCCGCAATGAACTTCGCGCTGTTCTCCACCGCATACTCCACCGCACCCTTGGCGTAGACCACATGGTGGTATTCCTCGTATTTCTTCTTCAATCCGTTGATGATGCGGATGGCCTCCTCGACGGAAGGCTCCGGTATGTCTATTTGCTGGAAGCGGCGCACGAGCGCCTTGTCCTGCGAGAAGAATCGGTTGTATTCCTCGTAGGTGGTGGAGCCGATGAAGCGGATGTTATCCCCCTCCAGGTAAGGCTTCAGCAGGTTGCTGGCATCCATGGAGCCGTCGCCCGTCCTGCCCGCACCGACCAGGTTGTGGATCTCGTCGATGTAGACGATCGATTTCCCCTCGTTGGCGATACCATCCATGATCGCCTTCAAGCGTTTCTCGAAGTCACCACGGAACTGCGTGCCCGCCAGGAGCGAGCCTAAGTTCAGCTCATAGATCCTGTATCCCTTCAGTCGTTCAGGCACCTTCCCCTTGCGAAGCAGGTCCGCCAGACCATAGACGAGGGCCGTCTTACCGACACCCGGTTCACCCACGTGCAATGGGTTGTTCTTATCCTTGCGGCACAAGACCTGTATGGTACGTTCCAGCTCCTTCTCCCTGCCGATCAGCGGGTTATGGTCGTCGATATGGTCGCTGACGCAGTACACCATGCTACGCCATGACTTTTCGCCCATGCCGGGGGTGGTCCCGTTGGAGAGGATTTCCTCCTCGTCCTCCTCACTCTCCTCCTCGTCCTCTTCCTCATCATAGTCGTCATAGGCGGTGATGAAGTCACTTAGGAGGACGCTCATATCCACCAAGGCGTACTTCTTCAGGAGGTAGGAAGCCATGGAGTCCGGCAGTTCTATGATCGCTTTGAGTATATGTGTGAAATTGATGTCGTGTTGGCCGGCGTATTGCGCGATGTGGTTCGCGAGCAATAGCACTTGGGAGGTGTGTTCGGAGAGTTCCACCTCGTATTGGAGATTCGCAGGCACCTGTTCCACTTTGTTTGTCAGGTATTCGACCAGGTCCATCCTCAGTTCGGATGTTTGCACATCACTGATGGAGACGTAGTAGAAGCAAGGTTCATCCAACAAGACTTGGAGAAGGTGTTCCGGCATCAGGAACTCGTGCCGGTACTGTTCAGCGCAGCATTTCGCCTTCTCAAAGATAATTTTTGTATAATCATCATAATCTAATTCTTCCATACCATTGATCTAATCTAAAGGTTCACATGTAATTCTCAAGGGGAAACCCTCTGCCCTTGCCATTTTGGTGGCTTTTTCCGTCTTCGACACCGCCACGTCGTGGGAGTAGATGCCTACGGTCGCGAGTTTTTTACGATCCACCTCTACCGTTAGTCGTTCCGCCTCGCTTTTAGACTTGAAAAAGACAACCATTAAAACTTTCACGACGAATTCGTAGGTTGTGAAATCATCGTTATGGAAAATCACCTTGAACTGCCGGGGCTCGTCCAAATCCGTTCTTTGACGTTCCTTGACGGAAGATTCTTGTTTTGCCATAAGAA
This sequence comes from Paludibacteraceae bacterium, assembly GCA_017649635.1. Classification (GTDB taxonomy): domain Bacteria; phylum Bacteroidota; class Bacteroidia; order Bacteroidales; family Paludibacteraceae; genus UBA1181. The sequence goes on from JAGCGM010000076.1 coordinate 5,088, forward strand.
GCCGTTAAAATTAATTTGCCATATCATATGTCGTGGGACAGGAGAAAATCGCTTAGAGGTCGTCTGAGGTGCCCTGTCGGCTATTCCACCAGCACTTCGTATGCCTCGCTGATCCGTTGGAACTTTTCCGTGGAGATTTTCAGTTCCTCGTCGGACGCGTCGATCTGTCTGTCCGGGTGGTATTGCATGGATAGTTTGCGGAAAGCGTTTTTGATATCTTTCTCGGAGGCATCGCGGGAGACACCCAAAACATCGTATGCCCAATCCTTGGACGAGGAGCGTTTGCTGCCGGACGAGGTTTTGGACGAATCATCGCGGGATGAGTTCGTCTGCTGTTTGCCTGTATTCTCCCAAGTGAATCCGTACGCGAAATACCCGCGTTGGCGGTCGAAGTCCACCTGTTTGATGCAGGCGAAGCGGGCGTACATCTCAATGACCTTCGCCTCTTTCTTCTCGATGCGTGAGTCGACGACCGCGATTTCGAAGAGGGTGGTGAGCAGGGCGAGCCGCTGCTTGTATGTCAGGTGTTGGTTCAATTGCAGACAGAAGGGCCTCAGATCCTTTGGGACAGGCTCTTTTACCCATTGGGACATTTTAGACAATATCACGCGGGCATCCTCTTCCTCGAAATATTGGGACAGGTATTTCTTGGCTACGTTCAGTTCGCTTTTCGTCGCCTTCCCATCTGCGACCATCACAGCGCATAGCAATCGTGCCACACTGTTGAAGAGAAGGCCGTATTCCGAGGAAGCCCCTGTCTCCATGTTGGACATCCTTGATCCTTTGCCGTTGTCCCTTGCACTCTTCGCAGTTTTTCCGTCGTTTTCGGACGTTAGCAATCCCAACGAATAAAAAACCAAGATAAGAATTATGATTGCTAAGATGGGCATCGTTTATTAGAATTAGAAATAAAATGACAAACCAGCCAGGAAATTGAATCCATGGACATCGTATCCGTACCAGTTTTGGTAAGGTTGGTTGAGGATATTGTCGAATTTCACGAAGAAATCCAACCAATTCATGAACTTATAGTCCGCGCCAAGGTTGATGTTGTGGGCGTTCCTCATATCCACCGCCTTTTTGTTCACGTAGGCATGTCTTCCTCCCTCGAATTGGTATCCCAGGTTGAAGCGGAGCGCCTTGGTGAAGCGGTAGCTGGCATAGTAATTCAGTTTCCAATCAGGTCTTTGCCATGCGTAATCGATTTTCTCCAGTGCCCATTTGTTGACGATTGCGTCGAAGCCCATATCCAGTCTCTCCTTGTAGTGGTAGCCTAGGGACAAGCCTGCGTTGAAGACGCCCGCATTCTTCTCGTACACCACGTCGAACTGGCGGGTCATGACCATGGTTGTATCGCCGTTCACGATGGATGGGCGCATTTTATTCACGAAGAAGTAAGGGTTGTTGATGACCTTATAACCGGCGTGGAGGTCCATGTCGACCCGTTTGGCCACTTTCACGCGCACTCCCGCATAGACGTCGATAGGAGTGTAGGTGTCTTCCAAACGAACATCTGGGGCGATGTATTTATTCTCCTTCGTGATTTTGCGGAAATTGTTCACGGTGTAATCGCCCGTGACGCAAGCGTAGAGATATGCGATGTCCTTCTTCAGCTTCACCGTTCCGAAGATATCCGGGCAAACGGTTCCTTTTTTGCCTTGGCCGAGACCAAAGGCCGCTTTGATACCGATGTTGATTTTCCCGACCTCGCCGCTGAACACTGCGCTAGGCTTGAACTTCAGCACTGTGTAGTTGTTCATGTTCGCCGCATTCGCGAAATCGTAGTAATCATTTTCCTCCGGTAAATTCAAGAAGATGTTATACATGTCGAAGTCCAGGCCGACCACGTAATTCTCCATGCGGTACCCTCCGTAAAGGTTGGTGAGGATGGTGTGCTCGGAGAAATCGTCGTTGTTGCTGAACCGCTGGTAGTTTGTCTGGAAGTCGTAGCGCCACTTCCCGATAAAATCCTTCGTTTTGAAACGCACGTTGGCGTCCAGATTGAGGAAATGTTGCTTGAACTCTATGTTGTCCGACTCCGAATACCCTCTATTGTAGAGAGCCTGCATCTCATCGTCGTATCCGTAGTAGCGGAAGAGATCGTAGTCTGCCGCAAAGAAAGAGCTCAGTTCCTTGTTGTGGCGGATGATGGAATTGAAGCGGAGCTTAGCCTTGGTGTCGCAGTCCAGCGCCTTGGACTTCATATCGCTAAACAGCGGCTCGTAGTTGTCGGCGGAGAGTTTCACATTGCCAAAAGCGGATCTATGCTTGATGTCCAGATCCATCTCAGCTTTTTGCAGTTGGAAGAGAGGGGTATAGAACTCTCCTAATAGGGATGAGTAGTTGCCACCGCCTAGGCGGGCGAAGTGTTGTTTGTCTCCCTTTTTCCTGATGGGTTGCGCGGTCGCGTAATCCAAAGGATATAGTTCGCTCGGTTTCACGTCGTAGGGGGTGGTCCATACCGAGTATGTAGACTCCCTCTTCTTCGTCTCGATCGGTTTCAGCTCCGGCATGGTGCTGATTTTTCCCGCATCTTTGATGATAGGGTTATATTCCTTCACCACATCGACGTTGCGTTCAATGGTCGTGTCCTTGCTTTCCTGGGCGGAGGCTGCGGCGCAGAATGCGGTGAGTCCAGTTATTAAAAACAAACGTTTCATATCGTAGTTACCCATTAATTCTCATTAACAATCTTTTCGTTTTCACTCTGTTCGATGCGGCTCAG
>JAGCGM010000011.1 GCA_017649635.1 Paludibacteraceae bacterium
ACAGGATGTTTTGCCTCTCGTCAGTCTCGATGAGGAGGGAAAAACCCAGTTCGGCCTTCATCTTCGCTTGGAAGACCGTGTTCTCTGTCAGTATCTTCAGTTTCATGCCTTGGATTAATTGTCGACAAAAATAAAAAAAAGGATGTGAAATGATCACATCCTTTTCAAGTATTGTGTGGAATCCTTTTATTTCAGGACGTCCAATGCCTTTTTGATACGTTTGAACGCCTCGGTGAGGTTCTCCTCCGAAGTGGCGTAGGACATACGGATGCAGTTCGGAGCACCGAAGGCGCCACCGCCCACGCAAGCCACGTGGCCGTCCACCAAGAGGTACATGGCGAGGTCAGCCGCAGTTTTGATCACGTCGCCCTTAGGCGTCTTCTTGCCGAAGTAAGAGTCGCACTCAGGGAAGATGTAGAAGGCGCCGTCCGGTTTGTTCACCTTGAAGCCGGAGATTTCGCCCGCCATCTTAACGACGAGGTCACGTCTGCGCTCGAAAGCCTGACGCATGGTCTCCACACTGCTTTGGTCGCCCGTGTAAGCAGCCTCAGCCGCTTTCTGTGCGATGGAGCAAGGTCCGGATGTATATTGTCCTTGGAGTTTGTTGCAAGCGCTGGCGATCCATTTCGGAGCGGCCATCCAGCCCAATCTCCAACCTGTCATCGCATATCCTTTGGATACACCGTTTATGATGATCACGTGGTCCTTCACCTCAGGGAATTGGGCGATGCTCTCGTGCTTGCCCACGTAGTTGATGTGCTCGTAGATCTCGTCGGCGAGGACGAACATATTAGGGTGTTTGCCGATCACCTCAGCCAAGCCCTTCAACTCCTCTTTGGAATAAACGCTTCCTGTAGGGTTGGAAGGAGAGCAGAGGATCAACAACTTCGTCTTAGGCGTGATAGCCTCTTCCAATTGTGCTGGAGTGATCTTGAAGTTTTGCTCCAAACCGGCCTTCACGATCACGTTGGTACCCTCGGCCAATTTCACCATCTCAACGTAGCTTACCCAGTATGGTGCAGGGACGATCACTTCGTCACCAGGTCCGACAAGGCTCATGATAGCGTTGCAGACCGCCTGTTTCGCACCGTTTGAGCAGACGATTTGGCTTGGGTCGAAATCCAACCCGTTCTCTTTCTTCAACTTCTCCGCGATAGCTTTTCTGAGAGGCATGTAGCCTGGCACTGGGGAGTAGAATGAGAAATTGTCGTCGATTGCCTTTTGCGCAGCCGCCTTGATGTGCTTTGGGGTGTTGAAGTCAGGTTCTCCTACACTTAAGTTGATTACATCTATGCCTTGTGCGCGTAGTTCTTGGCTTTTTTGCGACATGGCAAGCGTCTCTGATGGCGATAAGGCCGCTAAACGGGCTGATACTTGATCCATTTTTTTCGTCTATTTTATAATTGTTTTCTTATGTATACTGTTTAATTTCAGTTTGTTAGACGTGCAAACCTTGCACACCTAAATTAGGTGCGAAATTACGTCATTTTTTTGAACGAAACAAGCGGTTTTCACTAAATATATAAAAGAGGCGCAGAAAAAATTTCCGCGCCTTCTGAAGTCGTTTTTTATTATTCCTGAAGTGAGAGTATAAATGTTTATTTTTTCAGGAATTTGAGTAAGCCCGACTTGTTATCTGTAATGATTTCTATAAGGTACAAACCTCTTGGCCATGATGTGATTTCCAGAGAGAACTGTCGCTCTTTCGGGCGAAGGCATAGCCGTTGGTTGCCTGTCATGTCGTAGAATATGACCTGTTCCATTGGCTCTGAGGCTTGGATGTGGATCTGTTGGCTGGCCGGGTTAGGGTAGAGGGAGAGCGACATGAGGTCGGCGAGGGTGTTGCTCACACCGGTGGTGTCCTTCTCTCCGTTCTTCTTTCCTGGGGTAGGGTTGAGCTCTAGCGGGTCGATTCCGTAGATGACCCAATTAGACGAGCTGTCTATCTCTCTTGCGTAGGATTCGTTGGTCTGCAGCTCCACGAGCTCCACGCAGTCGATGTGGTCGGTGTCGTTGCGCAGGAGACAGATGGTGTAGAGGCTGTCCTTGTTGATGGCGAAGTTGAGGCTGGAAGGCCCTATGATACTGTCACCGTTCGCCCAGAGCACTTTGTGCTCCTTCGGGCGTATGATGGTTTGCTCGTAGCCTATAGGAATGGTTGATTGACGGAGTGTCTGCATGTCCGTGCCCACGATGGATAGGGTGTAGTTGGCCAGGTCATAGCTTTCCTCTCCGTAGTTGTATATCTCTATCCAATCCGAGTACTTTCCGTTAGGACCAGGGTTCTTGGAGAGTGCGTTGCTGGAGGTGCATATCTCGTTGATGACGAGCGTAGGCTTGCCCTCTGGCTTAGGATCGCCTGCCGGTTTGAAGGTGGCCGTGATCTTTCCGCCGGAGCGTAGTTTTGTCACCAAGTATCCTGGCAGTTTGTTCCTTGGCTCCAGTGTGTCGGAAGCGGCTTCGCCGATCGTGTCGCAGGTGATGACCCATTTGTCTAGTTCGTAGCCTTGTGGAGGTATGGCGTTGAGCTCCAGTTCGTAGTTGGTGAAGTACTTGCCGTTGTAGCTGGTGATGAGTTCTCCGTTGAAGTAAAGTTTCGCCTCCTTCATTTCGGAAGCGAGTTGCAGGCTGACGGTATCGCCGCCCTTTACGTAGTTTTGCAGCTGCTTGTATAGGTATTTGTGCCTGTTCAGGGCGAATGTCCGCATGGAGGAGGTCGCCTTTTCTCCAGTTGTCCCCTTAAAGGATATTTGGTACTCTTTGTCCACAAGGGCTGAGATGCTGTCGAAGACGCTCTCGATTCGTTGCGGGGCGAACGTGGTGGAGAGGTGGATGAGGTACCTTGTCATGAATTTTTTCTTGAAGAACCTGTTTTGGTATAGGTGTTCGAATATCAGTGTCATCCAAGCTGCGCTGTTGGCCCATTGGGTGACGCCTGTTCCCGCGCACCAGCTGATCATGTTTTTGGAGGCGCCTCCGAGGTATTCGTATCCCGGGAGTCCGAGTCCGAAGTCTGTGTCGAAGAGTATCCACCTAAATTTCCCGTTGTCTTTTTTCCTCCATATCTTCGTGTTATTACCGGGCCAGTCCGTGTTGACGATGAATTGTTGGAAGACTTGGTAATCCACGTACTCGTCCATGTCCATGCGTCCGCAGGCTCTTTCGTACAGGAGTACGGAGTCTTTGGGGTTGGTGCTCCTCAGTGCGGCGGTCAGGTCGTTGTAGGCATCCTTGTCTCCTTTGCTGGCATTTATGCCTAACTGGTCGGAGAGGGTGATGAGGTCGATGTCCTCCTCGTCGATGCCGTAGTTGGCCTCTATGTAGTCTGAGTTGGTGCGTTCGTTCAGGTCCATCAACCCTTGGTAGACGCCATTGATGTAGTAGGCCACGGGTTGGAAAGCTTGGTAATCTATGTTCATGCCGATGGCCATTGTTTGCATGAGTCCGTCCCTGATCCTCACCTTAGAGTAGGCGGTGCCACCGTTCCTGAGGTGGAGATTGCTATGGATGATGTCGGGTTTGGAAGGGAAGAAGTGGTAGTCGATGGAGTCCTTGCCCGTTTTGTTGCTCGCCTTGAGGGAGAGAGACTTGATCTTCTCAGTCCTGGAGCATCCTCCTTCCACCTTGGCTTCCAACTCTTGACAGACGACGGTTTGCCCGTCCACGATGTATTCGAAGTTGACGGGACGTTTCCACTCTTGGTTGTAGTTGGCTTTGGTCCTCGTGCAGCTTTTTTCTCCTCGCGCTCCGTTCTTCCCGACGACGCAGATGCCGAGGGAATCGCTGTAGAAGTAGCTGGAGTCCACTGTGATGGAGACGACAGGGATGGAGAATCCTAAGCTGTCGTGCGCTTCGTCGTTCACGAGGTAGGTGGCGGTGGCGGTTCGGCTAGGTATCAGGCTGTCTGTGAATGCTTTGGCCCGTATGTTGGTGTTGTTGCCTATGTAGATGGGCTCCGTGTAGGGGGTGCCGTTCTCTGGTGTCGGGTCGGATCCGTTGGTGGTGTAGTAGATGGTTCCGTCTCCCTCTATGACAAGTTGGAACGGTTCCGCCATGATGCCGCCCTTGTGGCTGAAGGTAGGTGTGGAGCACCTGCAGGTGTTGATGTCCTCATAGGCTTTCGTGTTCGGACTGCCTGGGGTAGGTGACATGAATCCGCTTCCCGTGGCGCTCCTTCCGTACGATAGGTCGGTCCCCATCTTGCCATAGTGGATGGAGTCGATGACCGTGCTTCCTTCGTAGAGTACGATGGCTCCTCCGTCGGCGTCCAGTTTGTAGTCCGCATGGTCATCTTTCTTCGTGTCGTCCAACCAAAGGACGGTGTTGGGCGTGATTACCCAGTCTTTGTTCACTCTCCATCTCCACCGCTCGATGAGGTTTCCCTTGACCGCCTGCTTGCCGTAGTGGATGATCAGGTATCCGTTCATGTTGACGGAGTCTTCGTCGGTGGTGAACTCGATGTAGTTGGAGAAGTTGAAGTTGTCCTTGTTCATGAAGGACGAATAGTTGCACGTCGAAAGCTCGCTGATGGAGACTTTCGCACAGGACAGCGACGCACATAACGTGGTGATAACTGCCGATAAAAAGAATCTTTTATACATGTCTGTTATTCAATTTGTCAGGAAACATCCGCGAATATATCGCTTTTGAATGGATCTACAAGTTAAAATATCAGTGAATCGTTTCAAAATTTCGGCAAAGTTAGCATGAATAATCCGAAAATGGAAAGGGCTTGATCTATTATTTTGCACGTTGTAGACTGTGGGCGAACTTCTGGAACCCGTGGGAAGCAAGGCGGTTATATATGCTCAATCTGTTGCTTCCCAATCATTTACTATTTGACTATTTACGAATTACCATTTCACGTGGTGAAGAAGTGCTAAAAAGTGTGAAATGGTTTCATCTCTCTGTTTTTATGGCTATTTTTGTGGGTGAAGAGGGGTTTTGTTTTTAATCGTTTAATGCGTTGGAAAACGTTCAGTTACAGATATTAGGGGCGGGCTCGGCTGTGCCGACGAAGAAGTTTTCCCATCCTTCCCAGGTGCTTTCCCTGCGGGAGAAGGTCTTTATGATCGATTGTGGGGAGGGTACGCAGCATCGTGTGCGCCAATATGGGGTCCGTGTCTCCCGCCTGAACCATATCTTCATCTCCCACCTCCATGGCGATCATTGTTTCGGGTTGGTGGGGCTCATCTCCACGTTGGACACGCAGGGACGTACCTCTGACGTCTATGTCCACTCTCACCCCGAACTGGAGCAATTGGTGCGTCCGTTGATCGCGTACTTTTGCAAAGGTTTGTCGTTCAATGTCCATTTTGTGCCCTTTTCACCGACAGAATCGGAGGTAATATACGATGACAAATCGTTGTCTGTCAAGACATTCCCCCTGAAACATTCGGTCCGTTCTTCCGGTTTCCTCTTCAAGGAACATGAGAAGGAGAGGCATATTGACGGTGAAATGGTGAAATATTTCCATATACCCATCGCTCAGATTCCACTGATCAAGCGGGGGGCGGATTTCCTGACGGAGGAGGGCGAACTGATTCCCAACCGTCAATTGACGAGCGACCCGACGCCATCGAGGAGCTACGCCTACTGCTCCGACACGGCTTATACGGAGAAGTTCCTTTCGCACATTGAGGGGGTGGATTGCCTTTTCCACGAGGCCACCTTCCTGCATCAGGACCTGCCGGCGGCGAAGAAAACGATGCATTCCACCGCACTTCAGGCGGCTACCATCGCTAAGATGGCGAATGTGAAAAGGTTGGTCATTGGGCATTATTCCGCAAGATACGACGACCCTCTCCCTTTGTTGGAGGAGGCGAAGGGCATATTCGAGGCGACGGATTTCGCCGCAGATGGTAAAACGTTTATTTTTTGATTGTTATGAATGCTTTCCTACCTATCCTTAGAAAATCGGGTGTCGCACTTCTCTTGTGCATGCTTGCTTGGGCGGAGACCTCCGCGGAAAAAACGGAGGTGGGGGGTGTCGTGCGCGATTCGCTTAGCAAGGAGACGCTTTCGTATGCGGCGGTCTATTTCGAGAATACGGTCGTGGGAACTTCGTGCGACAAGAACGGTACTTTTTCCCTATCCACCGAGAAATCAGGCTATTTGGTCTTCTCCATGGTGGGTTATAAGGATAAAAAAATCTATATCAATGCGGACGGTAAGCGCAAGACGTTGAAAGTGGACCTGAGTTTGGAAGAGTATTACCTCGACGAGGTGGTCGTCTCGAAACGCAAGAAGCAACGTTACTCTAAAAAGAATAATCCGGCATTGGAAATGGTCCGTAAGGTGATAGAGAACAAGGATCGGATGGCGATCACGAACCATGAATATTACCAATGTGATAAGTATCAGAAGATTACGTATGCTTGGAATGGTTTCGAGGCGGGCAAGTTCGGGATGCTGAACAAGCGTTTCGGCTTTTTGTATGACCATATCGATACCTCGCAGAAGGGACGTTCCATCCTTCCTCTCGGGCTGCGTGAGGTGGCGTCGACACTCTATTGGCAGTCTTCCCCCGAACGTCAGCGCACGGTCATTCATGCGAAAAAGTTCGATGGAATCGATGAATTGCTTCCTCAAGAAGGGGTGCAGAATATGTTCGACGAGTTCCTCCAGGGGGTGGATATATTCGAAAACGATATTGTCTTGCTCGCCACCCATTTTGTGAGCCCATTGTCTAATGTCGCCCCCGCCTTCTATAAGTTTTTCGCCTTGGATACGTTGGAAATCAACGGTGTACGTTGCGTGAACATCGCCTTTACGCCCCACACGACCGAGGCGTATGGCTTTACCGGTAGCCTCTATGTGTCGTTGGACTCCTCTTATGCGGTGAAAAGGGCGCATTTTAATTTGCCGAAAAACATAAATCTGAACTTTGTCGAGAGCATGAGCTTCGACCAGGATTTCGATTATGCCCAAGATGGTACTCGTATGCTCACAAGGGATTTTGTCAGTGCCGCGTTCTTCGTGCCTGCGGCTCCCCGGGTCTATGGTGAGCGATTGAACGCCTACCGGAACTACTCGTTTGAGAAACCGGTGAATACTGTGCTTTTCGATTTTCCAGACCCCGTGGTGGATGAGTCGTCCGCCCGCAAGGTGTCGTCTGTGGAGTGGGACTCTCTGCGTTATGAACCGCTCTCCGAGCAGGAGGCGCGCACGCGTCTTTTGATGCTCGAACTACGCCAGGTGCCTATCTATCGGTTTACGGAGGGCTTCGTGAAGATCTGCACCAATAATTTCATACCGACGAAGAAGGAGGGTAGCCAGTTTGACATCGGACCTGTCTTTTCCATGATCTCAGCGAATGATTTGGAGGGTTTCCGCCTTCGTTTCGGGGGTGAGACGACCACTGCGTTCGATAAGCATTTCTTCCTCTCCGCTTATGCCGCATATGGCTTTAAAGATAAACGTCCGAAGGGTATGGGGTCCATCGAATATTCGTTCAACGACAAGGAAAAATATCACGTGGAGTTCCCTGTCCATTCCTTGACCGTTTACTGCAAATATGACGTGGACAAAGTGGGCGACGAGAACTATAGTACGGTGGGCGGTAATGCGATTAGTTCCTTGTTCAGCCGTTCGGACGACCGAGACGCTATTTATGCTAGGGTGGCTGGAATCTCGTACCTTCATGAGTACCATTCAGGCTTTTCCATGCGGGCGCATTTCAACTACAAGACTTCGTACTCCACCTTCCTGACCAACTTCCAAAAATACGATGAAATGGGCGTTTTGTCCGACTGCGACAACTATTCCATGGGTGCGCTGAAGCTTTCCCTCCGTTTCGCTCCGAAGGAGAAGTTCTATCAGTCCAGGCTGCATCGCTTCACGTTGAACAAGGAGGTGCCGATATTGACACTCTCCCATTCCGTCGCCCTGGATGGATACATCGGTTCCGACTATACCTGCAATAAGACGGAGCTGGGTTTTGAGAAACGTATGTGGTTCTCCTATTTCGGTTACGTGGACTTGCTCCTGAAGGGGGTGAAGGTCTGGAATAAGGTGCCTTATACGTTGTTGGATATTCCGATAGCATCTTCTTCTTATTTCATTGATAATGAGGAGTTCAATTTGATGGATCCCGTCGAGTTCATCAACGACCAGTCTGTCTCTTGGTACTTGACGTATTACATGAACGGCCTTGTGTTGAACCGAATCCCAGTGATACGCAAGCTGCAATTGCGTGAGGTCTTCTCTTTCAGGGGATTGTGGGGCGGATTGGATAGACGGAATGACCCTGGACTGACTGACAATCCTGCCGGTTTGTTCGCTTTCCCTACGGGTACGTACAGGATGGATGACCGTCCGTATATGGAGGTCAGTGCGGGTGTGGAGAATATCTTCAAGGTCTTCAGACTTGATTATGTGTGGCGACTGACTTATCGGGATCATGCGGATGTGGATACGAGGGGTATTCGTTTTGGTGTTCATTTCAATTTCTGAGGATTTTTGCCGATTCCATCGTGTTTTTCGGGTGTTAGGAACTAGGGCGGTTTCTCCCCGAATAAATCTTTGATGTTTTTTTATGAGAAAATGGCCCTTAATCGTGTCGTCTATTCGATATATTTGTTACTTTTACAATGAAACATGTAAGCTTATGTTATGGAAATGTTAAGGTTGATAAAGAATGATTTATGGTTGAAACCCTATCAGGACGCAATTGTCGGTAGGTATAAGTATTATATGAAACGGCTCTCGGAATTGTGTGGGCCGTCCCAATCTTTGTCTGATTTCGCTTCCGGCTACCTCTATTTCGGTTTGCACCATGAGGCGAAGAAATGGCTCTTCCGCGAGTGGGCGCCTAATGCCACCGCTATCTATCTTATCGGAGATTTTAATGGTTGGAAAGAGACGGAGGCATATCGCCTACAGCCCTTGAAGAACGGGGTGTGGCAGGTGGAGTTGCCGGAGAATGCGATGAAGCATGGCGATCTCTACAAGATGAAGGTCTATTGGCAAGGTGGTTGCGGCGAACGTATTCCCGCATGGGCCAATCGTGTGGTCCAGGATGATGAGACGAAGGTGTTCAGCGCTCAGGTATGGTCGCCCGAAAAACCCTATAAGTTTAAGATAAAAAGATTCAAACCGTCCGTTTCACCGCTGCTGATCTACGAGTCGCATGTGGGTATGGCGGGCGAGGCGGAGCGGGTCTCCACCTACCGTGAATTCAAGGATAATGTACTGCCCCGCATCGTGGCGGACGGTTATAACTGCGTGCAGATCATGGCCATACAGGAACACCCTTACTACGGGTCGTTCGGCTATCATGTCTCCAGCTTTTTCGCTCCTTCTTCCCGTTTCGGTACGCCTGACGAGCTGAAGGAACTGATCGACACCGCCCACCAAATGGGCCTTGCCGTTATCATGGATTTGGTACATTCCCATGCGGTGAGGAACGAGAACGAGGGCCTCGGCTGCTTGGATGGTACCCGTTACCAGTATTTCCACGACGGTGCGCGTGGCGAGCATCGTCAGTGGGACTCCTACTGCTTCAATTACGCGAAGAACGAGGTGGTCCACTTCTTGCTGTCGAACTGTAAGTACTGGTTGGAGGAGTTCCATTTCGACGGTTTCCGTTTCGACGGGGTCACCTCCATGATGTACCTCGACCATGGCATGGGTACTTCCTTCTCGGATTATTCGGATTATTATAGCCCTAACCAGGATGGTGACGCCATCTGCTACCTAACGTTGGCGAACCATCTGATCCATGAGGTGAACCCTCGGGCCATCACCATAGCGGAGGATGTGAGTGGTATGCCTGGCTTGGCGGCTAAGATCAGTGACGGTGGTATGGGCTTCAACTATCGCCTCGCCATGGGTATCCCTGATTTCTGGATCAAGATTATCAAGGAGTGCAGGGATGAGGACTGGAAGCCGGGTCATATCCTCTGGACCTTGACGAATAGGCGAGGGGATGAGAAGGTAATCAGTTACGCTGAAAGCCACGACCAGGCGCTGGTGGGTGATAAGACATTGATTTTCAGACTGGCGGATGCTGATATGTATTGGCACATGTCTCGCTTGTTCGATTCGTCGTACATGGTGGACCGTGCCATCGCCTTGCATAAGATGATACGATTGATTACGTTGGCGACCATCAATGGTGGTTATCTGAACTTCATGGGCAATGAGTTCGGTCATCCGGAATGGATCGATTTCCCTCGTGAGGGGAATGGCTGGTCGTACAAGTATGCGCGCCGGCAGTGGCATTTGGTGGATGATACCGACTTGAAATACAAGTACTTGGGTGATTTCGACAAGAAGATGATTAAGTTAGTGCGAGACTCCCGCAAGTTTGAGGAGTCTAAGCTGATTGAACTGTGGGATAAGTCAGACGACCAAGTATTGGCTTTTCGACGCAAGGACCTGGTCTTCGTCTTCAATTTCCACCCGTATAAGTCTTTTTCAGACTATGGTATCCTTACGGAGGCGGGCGAATACGAGATGGTGCTCAACACGGACGACAAGGAGTTCGGTGGCTTCGGGCTTGTCGATGATTCCCAGACCCATTTCACGTTGCAGGGGGATGCTCCCCGTCCGGATGGCAAGGAGTGGTTGTTGCTCTATTTACCTTCTCGCTCAGCTTGTGTGCTGAGGCTGAGGGGGGCGGATGATAATGAATAGTTTTTATCGATTAGGATATGAGGAAATATTTAGGATTCTTATTGATAGCGCTGGGACTATTGTTCCCCAGTTTCAATGCTTTGGGTGCGAAAAAGTACCATGAAATCAAGATTTTTGACGAGATTGGAAGTACGAGCTGGATTTGTTTGAAGAATGGTGTGGCGGAGGCCCGTTCGCTTCATGTGGATGGTATCTTCCTCCATCTGAATACTTACGGTGGATTGGTGGATTATGCGGACTCCATGCGCACGCTGATACTGAATTGTGAAATCCCAGTCTACGTTTTTATCGATAACAACGCGGCTTCCGCTGGCGCCTTGATTTCTATCGCATGTGATAGCATCTATATGAGGGCCGGCGGTAATATCGGTGCGGCGACGGTGGTGAACGAGAACGGTGAGAAGATGCCGGACAAGTACCAGTCGTATATGCGTTCCACGATACGTTCCACGGCGGAGAGCCACGGAAAGATAAAGAGGGTGGTGAATGGAGACACGGTAGAGTCTTGGATCCGTGACCCTCGTATCGCGGAGGCGATGGTGGACGAGCGGGTGGTGGTGCCTGGCATTGTGGATTCCACCCGTATCCTGACCTTCACGGCCAATGAGGCTCTCCAGAATGGTTATTGCGAGGGTATCTATAATTCTATTCCGCAAATCATCGGTGAGGCTTTCCAAGTGGATGATTATGAGCTGACCTCCTACAAGGCGACTGCCTTCGACAAACTGCTCGGTTTCCTGATGAATCCGGTCTTCCAGGGTATCTTGATCATGATTATCATCGGTGGTATCTATTTCGAGATGCAGACCCCTGGCATAGGCTTCGCGCTGTTGGCCTCTATTGTGGCCGCTTTGCTCTATTTCGCTCCGCTCTACATGGATGGTCTGTTGGACGTTTGGGAGGCTATCCTCTTCTTGACGGGTATTGTCTTGCTACTGCTGGAAATCTTCGTGATCCCGGGCTTTGGCGTGGCTGGTATCATGGGCCTCGTGTTTATCATCGGTGGACTCACGCTGAGTCTCTTGCCGAATGATGTGTTCGATTTCGGCGGGGTGACTGCCGGTGCTTGTACGATGGCGGTGGCTACGGTGCTGGCCTCGATGCTTGGCTCGTTCGCCTTGGTCGCTTACCTCACGTCGAAAATCGGTACGGATGGTATATTCAAGAACCTAGCGTTGACTAAGTCGCAGGATAAGGAGGATGGCTATGTGAGCAATGATGTCTCGCTGAATTCGTTGGCGGGTAAGGTTGGTGTGTGCCATACGGATCTGCGTCCTGCGGGAAAGGTAAGCGTGGACGGAGAGATCTTCGATGCGGTGGCGGAGAATGGTTTCATCGAGAAAAACGAGGAGGTTGTGGTCCGCAAGTATGAGATGGGACAATTGTATGTCTATAAGAAATAGAAGGGTATCATGTCGATTAATAAATTTGTGCTGGGAAATGGGCTGAGGGTGGTGCACCTGATGGACACTACTTCTCCGATGGTGGTTATCAATACGTTGTATGATGTGGGCTCTCGGGATGAACATCCCGACCATACGGGTTTCGCCCATCTCTTCGAGCATCTGATGTTCGGTGGTTCCGTGCATATCCCTTCGTACGACGACCCTGTGCAACGCGCTTGTGGTGAGGATAATGCCTGGACTTGCAGCGACTTCACGAACTATTACCTGATGCTTCCTTCGTGTAATGCGGAGGTGGGTTTCTGGTTGGAGTCCGACCGCATGCTGAGCCTCGATTTCAGCCAAAAGAGTCTGGATGTGCAGCGGAATGTGGTCTGCGAGGAATTCAAACAACGCAACTTGAATCAGCCCTACGGCGACGTGTCGCATCTGATGCGTGGCATGGCTTTCCATCATCATCCCTATGCGTGGCCTACGATCGGCAAGGAATTATCTCACATAGAGAACGCTACGCTGGAGGAGGTCCGTTCCTTCTTCTTCTCTTATTATGCGCCTAACAACGCTATCCTTTCGGTCGTGGGCGACATCTCTCTGGAGGAGACGAAACGCTTGGTGGAGAAGTGGTACGGCGATATTCCCCGCCGTGACGTGCGCATGCGTGCGATTCCTCCCGAGCCGAAACCGACGGAACCAAGGCGGATGGAGGTGGAGCGGAACGTACCGGCCGATTTGATTTGCAGGGTCTATCATGTCTGCGGACGATTGGAGCCGGACTATTATACCTCTGACGTGATCTCCGATGTCTTGTCGAATGGCACATCGTCTCGCCTCTACCGCAAATATGTAAAGGAGAATCCCCTTTTCACCGAGCTAAACGCCTATATCACAGGGGATATCGAGACAGGCCTCTTCTATCTGACGGGTCTGTTGTCCGATGGGGTGACGTTCGAACAGGCGGAGCAGGCGTTCGATGCGGAGGTGAAGCGCCTATGCGACGAGTTGGTGCCGGATGATGAATTGGAGAAGGTGAAGAACAAGTATGAGTCTTCCTATCTGATGGACAATATGACTTTGCTGAAGCATGCGAACAACCTTGCCTATTATGAGTTGTTGGGCGATGCGAACCTGCTCTATGAGGATGTGGCGAATTACAGGAAGGTCACTCCCGAAGATGTGCGCCGCTATGCGAGGGAGGTCTTCGTGCCGGAGAATTGTTCGACGTTGATTTACAGGGCGAAGAATTAATTGGGAATAAAGTGTTATTGTTTGTGGCCTCATCATTGTTGGCATTTCGTCGTTAGGGAAATAAATCCTTTTGTGGATAATTAAACATAAAATAGGCTGGCACATGTAGATGCCAGCCTTAAAAATCAAGTACGGTATAATACTATTTTGACACCGCCCTTATGGTACATCCATAATCGCGGGATTGCTCCTTAATGACAGGGCTATAATCGTCACTGTCATACAACCAATCTCCAAATAGCAAGCATTTAGCATCTGTGCATGGGGAATTAGTGTCAAGGGAGGAAGTCCAATAATGTCCGCCAGAATAGGTCTCCATGTCACTGTATCGGCTTCCTGCGTTAGTCAGGAAGATGATGTTGCCATTAGTTTTGGATGTTCCAAGTATTCCCGATTTGTATTCTCCTGGACCATAGACGTCTGTTACCCACACCCAATCGCAGCCAGCTATCAGCTCTTCCATCTCTTCCGATGTTGGCATACGCCATGAGGAGCCCCAGTTCGCTGTTGCCGCATCATCTTCGGTCTCCAAAACAGTCTTGTCGTCTTTTATATTGTCATTAAAATCCGATGTGCTGTATTTGGTGATGGCAGACATTGATCCATACTTGTAGGTTCCCCAGTCGTACTTGTCTTTCTCGGACGTTTCTCCCCAAGCGACATAATAGCCGCTCTTTGTGTGGCATGTGTCACCCACGTTGTAGGTCGCCCATTTCAGCCCGCTTGGCAATCCCAGGTCTATGTAGTGATAACCTGCGATCTTGCCGCTTGAAGGCACTTCATATTGGGCGTAGACATCCAAATTGCTCTGAACATTGGTGAACGAAGAGTCACTCCAACCGATAAAGACATAGGCGGTCAGTTGAGGAGCGTTTGGAGCTGTGGCACTTGCCCCTTTCTTCACCAATTGACTGCTAAGTAATTCGTTATTTGCCGAATAGAAGTTGACTTTGCATGAATTGCCCGCAACAGGACGAATTTGCCCGCCATGGCAACGTACTTCAGTATATCTTGCCGTTATTATTTCATCATTCAATCTTATGTAATATGCATATTTTTCGTCAGTGGAAGATTTCACTCCGTCTATAGAGGAAGACCAGTAAAGAGCGAATGACGATTGCGAGTATGAGTCATAATAACCGCAGTTTGGGAGAAATATCACGTTTCCATTGGCTTTGGAAATGCCTATTCTTCCTCTGACGCCAGTGCCATTAAAGTTGTTTGTCCATTCCCAATCGCAACCTTCTAATAGCTCCGTTTGTTCTTCATGGGTCGGCATACGCCAATCGCCTCCCCATTTGACATTGGCTGCGTCATCCGTTGATTCCAGCGTTGTTTTTCCATCGTTTCTATTGTATTTGGATATGCTCATATATCCTCCACTCGCGTCATATTTGTAGGTGCCCCAATTGTATTTGCTCTTTGTGTATGTCTCTGCCCACGCATAAAAACCTCCTTGCCCTGAAGGTTCGGTAGCGTCCACATTGTACGAAGCCCATTTCAGTCCGCTAGGCAACCCGAGATCCACATATTCATATTCTCCGACAGTGCCGCTTGTCGTTATGAGTGGCACATAATGGGCATACAAGTCCATGTCTCTTTGCACGTTAGAAAGCGTGCTGTCGCCTTCCCAACCAGTGAATCTGAAGTCTTTTACGAAAGGAGCTCCCACGGTTGATACGTCACTGCCCTCTTTTACGAATTGGCTTTCGATAAGTACGCTGTCAGCCGTGTGGAAATTTATGGTATAACCTTTGCAGTATTGCGCATAGATGTCCATATCACTTCTCACATTGGTGAAAGAAGAGTCGCTCCATCCAATAAAAATATAACCTTCCCGATTAGGGTCCTGTGGCGCACTCGTTCCTGTGCCATCCACTACTGTTTTGCTCTCTATCAAAGTGCTGTCATAGTCATGGAATTTTACATCCCGATATATTGTTGTTATCGCGCGAATGTTCAGTCCAAAATTACGTCTCTTCCCTGAAGTGTTTAAATCAATTGAACAATACGCATAGAATTTATCCTCTATCTTATAATCCTCGCGAAGAGAGGATTGCCAGTAATAGCATTCCCCGCTTCCAGAAATAGAGTCTGTTTCGTAATACCCACTCGCCGGGAAAAAGATGGTATTATTGTTTATGCGTGATGTTCCGATATATCCTGCCACTCCGCTTCCATTGAAATCGTATGACCGAGTCCATTTGCAATTACGTACTAATTCAATGAATTCATCATTTGTCGGCGTTCTCCAAGCATTTCCCCAATTGACAGTCGCAGCATCGTCTTCTGGATCTAATGTTTCTTTGTCATCCTTTTCCCCATATAAACTGTCCGAACAATATTTGGTGGTTCTGAGTAATTTCCCCTCGTCATCTACCGTACACCATTTGTAGGTCGAAAGGCTATAATCACTCTTTCCCTCTGTCTCTCCCCATGCGAAATAATCGCCTGATTCATTGGGCAGTATTGCTCCCACATTGTAGGTGGCCCATTTCAAACCGCTTGCCAAGCCCAAATCGACGTAAGTGTATTTCCCCACCTCTCCGTTGACGGTTACCCCTTGGTCGTATGTGTATACTGCATAGGTGTTAATGTCAGTTTGCGGATTAGTGAATGAAGAGTCGCTCCATCCGATGTGTTTGAAACCAACTCGCTGGGGCGCATCAGGCGTTGAGACGCTTGATCCTTTTATGACACGTTCGCTGGCGATGAGTGTGCTGTCAGCCGTGTAGAAATTTACTGTACATTCGCTCTTGATGTCAATGACACCTCGAACAGGAATGCCTATGAAACGATTGTGGGCTACGAGCTTGGTTTCCGTGGGCTCAACAGAGAAGAACCCGGCATAGTTGGAGTTGCTCTTAGAGAGTGTGTTAAACCAATAACGTCCTCTTTCTTTCTTCTCATATTCTTTTGATGTCTTATAGCCAGCAGCGGGGAAGAAGATGATATTGCCGTTTTTCTTTGATGTGCCGATGCTACCAGCTATGTGTGTCCCGTTGAAGTTTGTGGTCCATTTCCAATCACAACCCTCGATCAACTCCGTGTATTCTTCCGGACTTGGCATTCTCCACGGACCTTTCCAATTGACGTAGACCATGTCGTCTTCCGAATACAATACCCTGCAGCTATCCACATCTCCGAAAACGCTGTCCATACAATATTTGGTCATTGTTGAATCTGCACCCTTGCACCATTTGTAATTACTCCAGCTGAAAGAACTCTTTGTTGTCGTTTCTCCCCAAGCGAAGTAACCTCCGTAATCATTTGGCTTAGCCGCTCCAACATTGCATGTCGCCCACACTAATCCGCTTTCCAACCCCAAATCCACATAGCCATAACCATTGATGGAGTCGGTGACCAATGGTAATATCTTGTATTGGGCGTATATGTTCAAGTCGCTCGTCACGTTGGTGGACGATGAGCTCCAGCCAGTGAACATGTGGTCGACGACGAAAGGTGGTTCGGGTTCTCTCGCATCGTCTCCTTCTGCGACGCGCCTGCTCGTGATGAGTGTGCTGTCTTTGCCGTAGTAATTAACAGTGTAAATAGTGAGATCTATGTATTGTGCATATATGTCAAGATCTTTTTGCACGTTGACAAAGGAGGAGTCATTCCAACCCGTGAAGATTGCAAACTGTTTCGATGGGTTACTCGGCGCTTGAACCGAGTCTCCTTTTGTAACTCTCTGGCTTTCGATAAGTGTGCTGTCGTAGTTATAGAAGTTGACATTGTACATGTCTTTGTAGTATACGTCCACCACATTGTCTACGTCGTACTTCTTCGTGTTGTCATCGGTGGTGTTTACTCGCATGTAAGTGGTGATTATGCCATTCGTTGTTCGTATGACAGGGCGAACAGTCATGCCTGTAAGTCGATTTGAGGTGTAGATGGTGTCCGATGTGTTATTTATTTGCATGTAATATGCTTTTTGTGTGTTGTCATTGAAAACTGAAGATGACCAATAATAGCCACAAGACGAGAGCCTGGACACTCCTTTCACATCGGTGACTGGGAAGAAAATAGTGTTGCCGTTTTTTTTGCTTGTGCCTAAACTTCCGCTTATGCCGCTATCGTTGAAGTTGTCTGTCCATTCCCAATTACATCCTTCTATCAATTCTTTTTGCTCCTCTACTGTCGGCATACGCCAATGTTTCCCCCATTTGACGGCGGCGGCATCGTCTTGATACTCTAACACAGATTTGCCGTCAACGTTTGCTCCGTATGTCCTGTTGGTATTGTATTTCGTGATTTGATCTATGAATCTGCCACTTGAAACCAGGGTGCACCATTTATACGTATTCCAAGCGTACGATCTTTTCGTGTCAGATTCTCCCCATGAGAAATAATCTCCCTCTTCGGTCGGTTCTGTGGCTCCCACATTGTATGTCGCCCACATCAAACCACTTGGTAATCCAAGGTCAACGTATGTGTGGTTTCCCACTATTCCAGTTACGGAAACGCCTTGCGACCCTGTATTTGTCGTGTCGGTGGGATATGGAGTGGTTTCATCCTGATAATCTACCGCTCTTACAGTCTCGACATCGAATTTCTCCACTTTCCCATCAGATGTCCGTACTCTCATGTAGGTCTCTGCCTCTATCGAGAAGATGAGTAATGCTATAGCTATTACTGATAGTAAAATTTTTTTCATATGATATCTTCTGAAGGTTATTTACGTATTATTTTAAGAGATTGTTTGCCTACTGAAAGGATATAGACGCCTGTCTGTAGGGGTAGCTGGATGGTGGCTGTGCCTGCCTTGTCGGTTGTGGTGGCCATCCAGACGATACCGTTCGCTCCTACAATCTGAATCGGGGCGGATGCGGGGGCGTTCTCCACGCGGATTGTCCGTTTGTCTATGCTCAGGATGCGCAATCCGTTCGATTCGATACTCTCCAAGCCTGTGGCTGTTTCGTCTTTTTCTGTAAAATGGTAGTCTTTCACACCGCTGATGGCGTAACTTGTCTCCGCATTGCCGTTTACCACAAGGTTGCCATCGCTATAGGTTATTATAGGATTGTCTTCGAGCAAGAACCCGTATTTTTCTCCGGTTTTCTGCTCCACCGTCATGTATTTCACTTCTGCGTTTGCGTATAATGCTCCGTATGACAGGAGTAATAAGGTTAGTGCTTCCTTTGTCATATATGCGTGAATTTAGGAATGATTTATTGATGCAAATATAGTATATTCACAATAATTTGCAAGTAAATGCGTCGAAATTATGCTTTTTATGATTTGAAGTAGGCTTGGTCGATGACCAAAGGCAAAAGGTTATCGTCCGCATGGTTCTTTAGCAGCAACTCTTTGTCCTCCTCTAGTATCTCGGCGAACCGTTTGCTGTCGCCTCCTAATTTCTTGATGCTTTCCGAATAGCAATGGACGGCCTCGTCGATTTTCCCTAAGCAGAACTCTATGTGTCCGAGGTTCATCCAATCGTGTTGGTCACGTTTCTCCTCCGCCGTCTTCGTCGCGTATTTCTCCGCCTGCTCCAGTTTGCCGATGGCGAAAGCGCACCATGCGATGGGTCTCCAGACCTTCTCGTTGTCGTTGGAGAGGTATTCCACCTTGAAGAAGGCGTTGAGCGCCTCCTCGTATTTCTCCATCTCGAGCAGGCAGTGACCGATGTTCAGTTGTGTGTTCAGGTCTTCCGGGTCAAGCCGCTCCGCCTCCCTGAAGTAGCGCAACGCTTGCTCCGTGTGGCGCAGGTTGCGGTGGCAGGCGGCGATTCTCTTGATGGTCCATACGTTGCCTGTCTTGATGGTGTCGGCTTTCTCGTAGTAGGGCAACGCTTCCTCGTAGTTCCCCTCTTTCTGGAGGCAGTAGCCGCACTTTTGGAGCAGTTCGGCGTTGTTGGGTTGGTTGGCGAGCAGCAGGACGAAGATGTTTTTCGCCTCCTCGTAGAATTCTTTTTTGAAATAGAGCTCGCCCATGGTGCGCAGTATGTTCTCCTTGCCGGACAACTCCTGAAGGTAAAAAGACTTGTGCAGGAGCAGCTTAAGCTTGAATATGTCGATGAAGTCCTCCTTGTGCCGCCCTAATTTCAGGAAACGGTAAAGATTGTGCAGGTATTGCTTCCCGATGGTCCCAGGGGTGGTGTCCCCGTTAGGCAATGCTTGGCTTTCCTTGAGGTCTTTCAGTTGCTCCGCCTCCTCTTTGAAGGACTGGCTCATCGCCTTCTTTTGGTCGTCGGGCAAGTGGTTGAGCCCGATCACCATGGAATATTTGTCCGAGTCGCAGAAAATCGGACTGCTCAATGCGCTGTGGAAGAGCGACTCCGCCATGCCGCCGACGAAGAAGTCAGGTATGTTCGAGTTGGTGTCGAAGGGTCTGAGCCAATTGGCGGTTTCGTCGAAAAAACTGAATGATTTCATCTCCTTGAATGTGCCTAGGAAGACGTCGGAGCCTTCCATCTGCATCTCGGAGAGCTCCTGTATCTTGTCGGTGATGCCCTTCTTGTCCATCATCTCTTGCCACTCCGGGTTGGCGTCCGCCGAAGGTTTCCCTGAGTCCATCAGCTCGTCCAGTTTCAGTTTCTGCTTGATGAGCGGGGTGATCTTCTCCATCTCGGGCAGGATGACCTCTTTTATCTTCTTGGTGATCTTCTCTGTCTCCTTGCTACGGATGATCTGCAGGAAGATCTCCTGTATGTTTTCGCTCACGCCTTCTCCTTTCGCCCAGATGAGTGTGCGTCCGTGGAGGGTGGAGTAGAGCGGAAGCCTGCTGTTGTATAGGTAAGCGCAGATCACGAAGCCGATGATGGCTCTCTGTCTGACCTGCTCGGATGGGTTCAGTTCGTAGGCGTCTATGAGGATCAGGAACTTCCGTTCGTCGAAGATGCGGAGCAGACTGATGGTCACTGCGGAGACGAGAAGGCATTGCTCACCCCAATAGATTTCCTCGTCGGTGCAGAGGTCGCTGACCTCGAGGGCTTCCCCTTCCGTCATCTTGTCGTTCAGCCAGATGAGGTCGAACAGACGGTTGGCGTACGTCTCCCTTTGCCGGAGGGCTTCCCTGTTCTGTGCCAGTGATTGGGACAATAGTTTCATGTTCTCGGCGGAGAGCCGTTCGCGTATTTCGTCGGCGTCGGGTAGGCTAGGCCTTCCCAAATCTTTTTTCTTGCTATAGAGGTAGTTGCTGGCGTTTTGGGTGAATATACCTTCCCTCAGCCGGTCCGCCAATTCTAGTATGTCCGTCCGCAGTTGGTCGTATATCTTCTTTTGTTCCTTATCCTTTGTACCCGATAGGGCGTATTGAAGCATGTACTGGTAGGTTGTCTCCAGGCGGCGGCATTCGTCCGTCATTTCGCCCGACTGCCTGATTTCCAGCAGCGTGTGCAGGATGTCGAGTGCGGGTTTGAGCCTCTTCTCCGTCACGTGGGCGCATAATTCTCTGTAGAGTGTCTCTATTTCCTTGTTGGTCATGCGTTCGTTTTTTTCTTGTTGAAGTAGAACATGAGGGCCATGGCGAGTATGCCCACTGAGATTAGCATGAGGGTTTGGGAACCATGGACTAACAGGGCGAAGGAGCAGGCTTGGTCTTCGAACACACCGTAGGTGACGAGGGTCCCGATTACCAGGACGTGCCATGCGCCCAGACCTCCCTGTACAGGGGCGATGATGCCGAGGCTACCCATGACGAACGCGGAGAGTCCGCAGAGCATGCTCAGGTTCTCTGTGTAGTCGAAAGCGAAGAAACAGAGGTAGAACATGAAATAGTAGCAGACGAAGATGAGGATGGAGTAGAGGATGAAGAGCCCCTTGTGCTCCAACTTCAGCACGGATTTCAGTCCGTTGGCCACATTCGAGAGCATCTCCTTGATCTTCGCATATATCTTCGTGTTCTTGATCGCCTTCCTGAATAGGAAAGGTAAGGCGATGAGTGAAACGATGATTATCCAAGTGATAGGGTTGGATAAGAGTCCGATAGCCCCTTCGATGAGGTGGTATTGCTCCGCCAATTGCATGATTTCGGAGTATTGCAGGGCGATGGTGAGGAGGATGACGAAGCCCTCCACGATGATGTCCACGCTTCTGTCCACGATGAGCGTGCCGAGCAGTTTGGTGAAGGATACGCCTTCGTATTTTTTTATCAAGCCACACCGGGCGATCTCTCCGGCTCTCGGCACAGCGTAGTTGATGCAATATCCGGCCATGACGGCTCCGTATACGTTCCAGAGATTCACCTCCTTTCCGAGCGGGTCGATCAGCATTTTCCATCTTACGGCGCGCAGGAAGTGGCTCAGGAGGGCGATGAAGAGAGGAATGATGATCCAGATGATTCTGACGCCGCGGAGGTTGTCCATCAATGTGTCGATGTCCCAATCCTTGTAGACGTACCAAAAAATAAGGATTCCCAAGCCTAGGGAGAATATAACTTTAAGTGCGGTTTTTATGTTCTCTTTCTTCATCGCTGCAATCGTTTACGCAAAATTACTAATATTTATTTTTCTGTTGTGATTCCTAATGAAAAATTGTATTTTCGCGCTACCAAATTTTAACGAAAAATAAGATGGATTATGACAGTTACGCCCAAGAAGTCTCTCGGGCAACACTTTTTGAAGGATCAAAACATTGCTCGGGCAATTGCTGATAGTTTAGGTGTGAGCTCACCTACACAGGTTTTGGAAGTGGGACCTGGTATGGGTGTGCTAACCCAATATTTGCTTCAAAATGAGCAGATTGATCTCAAAGTGGTGGAACTGGATAAGGAATCTGTCGACTACCTGAACGTTAACTTCCCTGAATTGAATGGCCGCATCTTGGCGGAGGATTTCCTGAAGTTGGATCTGAATAAGGTCTATCCGACCGGCGATTTCTATGTGATTGGTAATTATCCGTACAATATATCCAGCCAGATCTTCTTCAAGGTCTTGGAGTACCGCGACCGTATCCCGGTCTGCTCGGGCATGATACAGAAGGAGGTGGCTGAACGTATGGCTTCCAAACAGGGCTGCAAGGCCTATGGGATCCTGAGCGTGTTGCTTCAGGCGTTTTATGACATTGAGTATCTCTTCACCGTGCATGAACATGTGTTCGACCCTCCCCCGAAGGTCAAGTCCGCGGTTATCCGCATGAGGAGAAACGGTGTGCGTAACTTGGGATGCGACGAGGCTTTGTTCGTCCGTGTCGTCAAGACCGCCTTCAACCAGCGCAGAAAGATGTTGCGTAATTCTCTTCAACCGCTCTTGGGCAAGGATAACCCGGTATTCTCCGATGTCGTCTTCACGAAACGACCGGAGCAGTTGTCCGTGCGGGAGTTCGTCGACCTGACGAACCTTGTCGAAAAATCATTGCCGGAGGATCCGGTGGACCTAAAAAAACAAAAGGGAGATGGAGGAGAGTAAAGGTATACAGCAAGTCAGACTGTTCTATTTCGATAATGGACGG
>JAGCGM010000077.1 GCA_017649635.1 Paludibacteraceae bacterium
CAAAAGTTGGGATTGACTCACATGGGACTTGTTTCTACAGCAGACACAAAGGCAGTGAGAGAAATGCTTTGCTTACGTTAAAACTTAGTATTAATCGATTGTTTAGCATGAAGTTCTCATTCAATTGAGGCGCTAACGGTCACAAATTTTTAAGAAAATGCCAAGATCAGTAAATCACGTTGCTTCAAGAGCAAAGAGAAAGAAAATTTTGAAACTCACCAGAGGTTACTATGGTGCAAGAAAGAACGTTTGGACAGTTGCAAAGAACACTTGGGAGAAGGGTCTTTTGTATGCTTTCCGCGATCGTAGAAATAAGAAACGTAACTTCCGCGCGTTGTGGATTCAACGTATCAACGCCGCAGCTCGCTTGGAAGGTATGTCCTACTCTCAATTGATGGGCGCTATCCACAAATCAGGTATCGAAATGAACCGCAAGGTGTTGGCTGACTTAGCCATGAACCAACCTGAGGCGTTCAAGGCAGTTGTAGAGAAAGTAAAGAACGCTTAAGCCGTTCCACTCGCATAACAGAAGAGGTTGCCTTCGGGTAGCCTCTTTTTTTTTGCCTCGAAGCAGGCAATCACGAAGCGTACAAAAACAGAACAGGAGGCCTATAGGGAGCCTCCTGTTTCGTTTGCACCATACCTTATAGGTGAAACATTAACTCGTTATTAACTTACCCACGTAAGGACAAACCTACAGATCACTCATAAAAGCTTTGCTGTTCCTCCGCGGATGTGAACTTACTCGTCATGTCAGAGAACAATTGCTCTGACCCAAGATTCTCTTCGACAGGCTCCTGAAGTACCATGTCAGGCTCTGGCTCAACGTTAGCAGCACTCAACTCACAAGTATTGTTCAAGTGGTTTTGATAGATCACTGCAGCGGCGGCGCAAACACCCAGCACTGCGAAAATTGCGATTCCTTTTTTCATGGCCGTAGAATTTTTAGTTCGACATACACATTAATAATAAGCGTGAGATTTTTCAACCGTCACATACCAAACTTAGCATTTATTTTTTCAAATTCCAAATAGCACGACTTGTTTTTCCGCAAATGAACGCATATTTTATCCATTCGTAATTTAACATTATTTTAACATTCTTTTCGCAAAAGGAGAACTCATTAAATTAGCATCGCTCAAAAACATTGACATATTCGAGATATAATTCATATCCATTCCACACAAGAAACAAAGATGCATCTTTAAAACGATGCGTTGTTGCAAAACGCCCCGACCATCATGCGACAGGCATGCCGTCCCTCTTTAAAAACACGCAGGAGAGGCACCCGCATTCACAGGGAATGGCCTCGCCTCTTCCTCTGGTTCCCCAGTTTCGGCACCGGCATCTTCTGTGCTTGAGCCTGTGCTTTCGCAGCAGGGGAAAGCCTGCCCGCCGCACCCGACACGACGCAGTTCAGGTCCTTGTCCAACTTCACGTGGATGTTTTTGTAGGCAATCGTCTCGCCATTCAGAAGACGTTTACGCTCCGTATCCCCTAAACTCATCTTATCCAACACATTGTTGAGGTTCTCCTTCGGCTGGGACATGAAGAGATGCGCCTTATTGCCCATCATCATCAGTTTCGCTGTGTGTCCGTCCTTCATCCGCAACGGTTCGGTCAACTGCCCGTTCCGCGCCGAACGGATGGCTCGGACAGCATCCTCGGAGAAGATCTCCTCCAGCCGATATTCCGCACACTTGCCATCCGCATTCGGCAGGGCAATGCGTTCCAAAGTTTGGTAGTCGTACGGTTTCAGCGACGTCTCCGACAGCATCTTCTGACAATCCCGGTTGAATCGGTTGACGTTCATGACATCCACTAGACCCTGCTCCCTCACATCGATTTCATTCCGAGGATTCCTTCGTCCATAGTCATCAATCTTGTGGAAAAGATTCTGCGACACGCTCTCCAGCCGACTCATTTCACTGGCGGTCAAAATGTTATGATTGACCCCGCCCAGCATTTCAGACAACCGACCGGAAGAGTGCTCCGTCTTCACATTGCCCAGCACCAACACGTTATCCGCCCTCTCCCTGCATCTTATCTCCGCGTCAAGCCGTCTGTTCAACTCGTCGTAGAGGGGAGAAGCGATCCTGCCGTACTGTTGGACGGAATCCTTGATCTTTCCCTTGAAGCGGGAGATGTTCTCATCCAATTTTTTCAGGTTCTTCTTCGCCAGTTCCACATCAGCATCCCTTGGCGAGTTTTGGATGACGTCCAAGGTGTCCAGTTTGGCCTTCTGCGCACAGAAGAGGTTACGACGATACTGGAGTTGCCTAAGCCGCGAATTAACCTTGTCATACTCCCTCGGCTTGAGTTCATAATGGTTCAGGACCAAGGTAAGGCTCTCGTTCCCGAATTTCGCGCGTTTCAGGACACCCTTGTCGACGAGCTCGGTAAAACGCTCCAAGGGGAGATAATAATGAGCCAGGCCACCCTTCCCGTAGGCTGCGTTCTCCGACGACACACACTTGTCGAATTCAATGGATTCCCGCAGCCTGAACGACGCCAGCACCGCCTTGTAGGTGCATTCCATCGTTTCCTTATTCTGACAGGGCGCCACCTGCAACAAACGGTTCAGTTCCGACGCGTCATCCCCAACCTTCCTCAGAGCTCTTGTGGGGAACAAAAACTCGCTGGGACGTACCTTTCCCCTCTCGTCGATAAAAACGAGCGCACAAAGCTCATGACCAGGTTTCAGCTCGACTTTTTCATACTTGTCGATACCCGGATACTTATCACCGCCCTGCCAATCCGAGGCAGACTTCATCTTTTCTTCCATAGTCTATATTTTTTATCATTAACTCCAACATATTTCATCGGGCAACTCTTCCAACTCACGTCTGTCCGTATCCGTCAAGTTATCATACTCGATCGTAATGGAGATGTCAGGCTCATGCAACAAACAGATACCGGAGCGGAAAGACCCCCACTCCACATTATAGCAATTCTCGAATTTCTCAAGCGCAACATGTTCCATCGACAAGCCCACCTCACGC
The DNA here is from genome assembly GCA_017649635.1 of Paludibacteraceae bacterium. GTDB lineage: Bacteria > Bacteroidota > Bacteroidia > Bacteroidales > Paludibacteraceae > UBA1181. The sequence continues at coordinate 3,003 of JAGCGM010000077.1, forward strand.
ATCAGGAACTCATCGTGCATACGTTTGATGCCTAACGCCGTCGGCTCCCAATCTCCATCAAACGGGCGACGGCGGAAATCATACGATTCCATCGAGGTCAGTTCAATTTGGCACACACAATCATGGCGTCCGCCCACATAGACGGTCATGTACATCCAATGACCATCCATATCGATAGGTTTAAAGCCGAAAAAAGGGTTATCCAGCCCAAACAAGTCATGTTTAATGAGATAGTCCGAATTGAACAAGTCCGACCGCTGAAACGCTTCCCTCGACATAAAAGGATGAAGCTCCCACGCTTTCTGTGCGTCAATCACAAACCTACCAGTCTTTAAATCCAACATATCATTTCGTAATTAGTTATTTTACGGCAAATATACACATTAATATTATGCTAGCAAATTATTTTGTGTTAAAATAACAATATACAAATAAGGTGTTAAGTAGTCTCTAAACAACACATTAAAAGAAAATATTTATATTTGAGCAACAGGCGGCAGAAGAGATGCGGAGAGAAACAAGAGGTTAGTACAAAGGATTTGTCAATCAATCACCGTAGAGACATAATGCAATGCGTCTCCGCAATGAAAATGGAGAAAAAGGGGAAGACACATAGTACGTATAAAATATATCTGGGGATGGTTCCGCTCGATGGGAAGAAGCCAAGGATCTGACATTAAATTATTACTTTAAGAAGTATGGGGAAGGAAACATCCTCCGAAAGTGGACTGAGGCACAAAAAAAGGGGTCAACCCTAAAGGATTGACCCCGAAGACGGCGGCGACCTACTCTCCCACTATACGCAGTACCATCGGCGCCGGCGGGCTTAACTTCTCTGTTCGGAATGGGAAGAGGTGGGACCCCGCCGCGATA
>JAGCGM010000078.1 GCA_017649635.1 Paludibacteraceae bacterium
ATTCTCTTGTTTCCAAATCATCCGCAAATTAACAAAAAAACACCCATCATTAACACATTTAAGGAAAATACTTCACTCGACTAACACCCTAATAAGTAAAAAATTGCGTACTTTGCATTCCAAATAGATTGGAGAATGGAATTTCATTACGAAGTAATCGTCATCGGAGCCGGACATGCCGGTTGTGAAGCGGCGGCAGCGGCGGCTAATCTTGGGTCAAAAACACTGCTTATCACCATGGATATGCATAAAATCGCTCAAATGAGCTGCAACCCAGCTGTTGGTGGTATAGCTAAAGGACAGATTGTGAGGGAGATAGATGCTTTAGGCGGACAGATGGGTATCATCACGGACCTCACGGCCATCCAATATAGATTGCTGAACCAGTCCAAAGGACCTGCCATGTGGAGCCCACGCTCACAGGCCGACCGACAGAAATTCAGCGAGAAATGGAGAAGCACCCTCGAAAATACCGACAACCTGAATATCTGGCAAGACTCTGTCGTCCATTTCCTTATCGAAAACAATGAAGTGCAGGGTGTCGTCACCAGCATGGGTGCGACATTCAAGGCGAAGTGTGTCGTGCTAACCGCCGGCACCTTCCTCACAGGCCTCATCCACTGCGGAAGAACACAAATCGCCGCAGGAAGAATCTCTGAACCAGCATCTTACGGATTGACGGAACAACTCAAGGAATTGGGCATCCGAACAGATAGGATGAAAACTGGTACACCTGTGCGCATCGACGGTAGGACGATCGACTTTTCTGTCATGACGGTTCAAGGCGGTGAGGATGATTTCCATAAGTTCTCTTACCTGGACTTCAAGCCAAGACCGCTCAAACAGAGGGATTGCTTCATCACCCACACCAACGAGAAGACACATGAGATCCTTCGCGCGGGTTTGCCGGATTCTCCCCTTTACAACGGACAAATCAAGAGTATCGGCCCTCGTTATTGCCCAAGCATAGAGACGAAAATAGTCACATTTGCGGACAAGACACAGCACCAGCTCTTCCTCGAACCAGAAGGCGAAACCACACAAGAATATTACCTTAACGGATTTTCATCATCGTTACCGCTTGATATTCAGTTAAATGCGTTGAAAACCATCCGTGGTTTGGAGAACGCTGTCGTCTATCGTCCGGGCTATGCGATCGAGTATGACTTCTTCGATCCGACGCAATTGCACCACAACCTGGAGTCGAAGGTGATCAAAAACCTGTTTTTCGCCGGACAGGTGAACGGTACCACAGGATATGAGGAGGCTGCCGGACAAGGTATCATCGCTGGTATCAACGCCCACATCAACTGCCACGGCGGCAAACCATTCACCTTGAGCAGAAACGAAGCCTACATCGGTGTGCTCATCGACGATTTGGTGACGAAAGGGGTGGACGAGCCATACCGAATGTTCACTTCACGGGCTGAATACAGAATTCTCCTAAGGCAAGACGATGCCGACGCACGCCTGACACCTAAGGCATACGAGCTCGGTTTAGCCAAAAAAGAACGTTACGACCTCTACGTGGAGAAAAAGAAAGAGGTGGAAAGAATTGTCGATTTCATCGAGAATTTCTCCATCAGAGCCAACCTGATCAACGATTTCTTGGAGAAGAACGGAACATCCGCCCTGAAGAACGGATGTAAACTGGTGGACTTGGTGAACCGTCCTCAGCTGACCATCAAACAGCTATCCGAAGGCATCGCACCTCTGAAGGCGGCACTCGACAAGATACCTAACCGAAAAGAGGAGATCACGGAAGCGGCTGAAATTCAGATCAAATACAAAGGATACATCGATCGGGAAACAATGATTGCCGATAAACTTAAACGCTTGGAAAACATACAGATAAAAGGTAGATTCGACTACTCTACCCTGCAATCATTGTCAACGGAGGCGCGCCAAAAATTGACACGCATCGACCCGGAAACCATCGGTCAGGCCAGCCGTATCCCAGGCATTTCGCCAAGCGACATCAACATTCTCTTAATCCTAATGGGCAGATAGTATGGAGAAGGAGGTTTCACACGTAAAACAGATTGTTTTGTCCCTTCCGGACAGTCCAGGTGTGTACCAATATCTGAACGACAAAAACGAGATAATCTACGTTGGAAAGGCGAAAAATCTGAAAAGAAGAGTCTCCTCCTACTTCAACAAAGAGCAGCAAAGCGTAAAGACAAGAGTGTTGGTGAAACAGATAGCCGACATCAAATACATCGTCGTCGAAAGCGAACAAGACGCCCTATTGCTCGAAAACAGTCTGATCAAAAAGCATCAGCCACGCTACAATATTCTGCTGAAGGACGGAAAGACATATCCTTGGATATGCGTGAAGAACGAGTTTTTTCCTAGGATATTCAAAACGAGGAACATGGTGAAGGACGGATCCATCTACTACGGACCCTACACCTACCTGCCCGCCATCCATATTTTGCTGGAACTCATATCGGAACTCTACCCGATCAGGAATTGTAAGCTCAACCTTACGCCGGATAACATCAACGAAGGAAAATTCAAGGTTTGCCTTCAATACCACATCAAGAAATGTAAGGGGTGTTGTGAAGGGTTACAAAGCTTGGAGGAATACAACAAAAACATCGGTGAAATCAAGCTTTTATTGAAAGGAGAGTTAGGCGAACTGGAAAAAACGCTGAAGGAAAAAATGATGCTTTTGGCCGAAGAACTGAAGTTCGAAGAGGCACAAAACATCAAAGATAAGTTGGACGCTTTGGCACGCTACAAAGCCAAGTCCACCATCGTAAATCCTTCGCTCACCAACATCGACACATTCGCCATAGAAATCGATGAAAACGATGCTTTTGTGAATTTCCTGAAGGTGACGAACGGCACCATCTCACAAGCCTATACCTTGGAATACAAGATACGGACCGACGAGGAAAAAGAGGAAATTCTAGCGACAGCGATTACTGAACTACGGGAAAGATTCAAAAGTACCTCCCGTGAGATCATCGTTCCTTTCGAGATCGGCTATGAATTCAAGAACACGGTGATCACCATCCCGCAAAAAGGAGACAAAAGGAAACTGCTCGACCTATCCATCCAGAATGTGAAACAATACCGTTTCGACCGCATGAAACAGATGGAGAAATTCAATCCGGAGCAGCGCGCCACCAAAATGCTGAAGGCCATACAAAACCTGCTCCAATTGGACAAAATCCCCGTTCAAATCGAATGTTTTGATAATTCCAACATACAAGGAAGCGATGCGGTAGCCGCCTGCGTAGTCTATAAAATGGCGAAACCATCGAAGAATGATTACAGAAAATACAACATCAAGACGGTGGTCGGACCAGATGACTACGCCTCCATGAAAGAGGTGGTCCGAAGAAGATACAGCCGACTGATGGAAGAGGAGCAGCCGCTGCCCCAACTCATCATCGCCGATGGTGGCATCGGACAGATGGAGGTGATCAGGGAAGTGGTAGAAGACGAGCTTCATTTAGGAATACCCATCGCTGGCTTGGCCAAGAACGAAAAGCACCGCACGAAAGAGCTAATTTTCGGCTTTCCACCGAGGATTATTAACCTCGATCCAACGGATGAAACCTTCCGTTTCTTCGCATCCATCCAGGATGAGGTGCACCGTTTCGCCATCAAATTCCACAGAGAGAAACGAAGCAAGAACATGATCAGGACCGAACTGGACATCAA
>JAGCGM010000079.1 GCA_017649635.1 Paludibacteraceae bacterium
CTATTCTGATGATTTCAGCCTCAGCAGGTTTCTCTGCCATCAGCCCTCGAAAATATTCTGATAAAGCGGGGTCGCAACAATAGACATAACACCCTTTCATGCCACGAGTCATCAGTGTGCGATAGGTGTTCTTGATGATAGAGTCTGCTTCTTGTTTGGCTTCTTTGGGTGTTTGCTTCATCATAGACTTGAATCCTTTCAGTGATTGGTCGTTGGAGGAACGTTTGAACCCGTCTGTCACCACACGATTGTCTTTGTAAACCATGTCAGGACCAATGATTACACCCACATAATCGAGCTCTAAGCCTTGGCATGTGTGGATGCATCCAATTTGGTCAATAGAATCTTTCCCTATCAGCCATGGTTCTTTGCTGTCAAAATTCCATTGCTTACGGAAAAAAAACTGTGGAATCTCTATGTCATAAGCGCTTGGGTCTTTTTTGCTCTTCCAATCCCAACAATAGCCTGCCACTACTCGGCTCTTGTTGTTCACCACATTCTTGTGCTTTATTGTTTCGAACATCTCTGTAGGAGAGTCAAAAACCCGGAAGTCATAATCCTCCTCCGTCAGACGGATATTAGCTGTTTCACGTATTTGAAGAGCATTGTCGAGCCAACTCAGATAACCGTCAGAGCCATTGCACCTGAATTGAGAACTGAGGTGCTCTAGGTGAACATCTGCTCCCATCTCTTCCGCGCATTGCTTAATATATTGCACATTGCCAACATCCCTCATGTGAATACGTTGGTTGTCATCAACGAAGAATACGGAGAAAAGGGCTGTCTTAATGATTTCTTTGATTTGGTTCTCTCCTAAATTGGAGAACATTCCACTCTTCATGTTTAGTCGATGGGCCTCATCCACTATCAAGGCACCCATCGTATTAGGGGTTGTATCGGTGAAGCCACCACTACCCACAAACAGGTTGTTGATGTATGTCTTTTTATAGCTACCCGATAGTTTTACACTGTAAACTGCTCGTGGTGCGCTGTTCTTTGTCACATATTGTGAGGCTATACCCTCTGAGGTTAACTTAACTAGCAAATTTACCGCCAACACGCTTTTACCTGTACCTGGTCCACCTTCCACAATTAGTACCTGTTTCTTACCGTTCTGTGCCTTATTAGCCAGATGTACAGCAGTCTCATATACCACCTTTTGATCGTCAATCATCACGAACTCTGTGTTTCCTTTCAACATAGAAGTCAGTGAATCGGCCAACTGTTTGGAAGGTCGCAACTTGCCTTTGTCAATCTTCCAAATGATGTCCTCTGGTGAACAATATTTGACGTGTCTCAAAATATATTCTTGCAAGCGGGCTGCATCGTTCTTCAGGAAAACAGGCGCCTTTGCCACGTAGTCTTGGTAGAGTTGACCATCAATCATTCCATCGGGTGTATAATTGTGCAGATAAGCGCATGGACAAATCTCCACTCCTTCTTCCTGAATGGTGAGATTGTAATTCGAGAGCATGTATGCGTACGACCAAGCCTGATAAGAAGGGTGGGCCACTTCTGCCATTCCGTGTTGGAAGCGTGTCGCCACAATGCCAGGTTTCTGTGTGGGCTCTGCCACCTCCCATTGTTTAAGTTCCACGATGACCATCTGCTCCTTCTTTTGGGCGTTCAGGCCGGAAATGATAAAATCGATACGTTTGGCTGTCAATGGAATCTGGTATTCTATTGCGACACCGGCCTCATCAGACAATTCAGGGGTGTTGACCACTTTGTACATAAACTGCATGGAATTTTCCCAGGAACGTACTTCGTTAGGCGATGTGTGACGTCCCAAGTGCTCCACAAAAGCGTTGTCGATATTGTCAGCTATCGTGTTGTTGAACACATCATCAACAAATTGTTTCTTGGAGGCTCTATAGATAATCATAGCTCGTTGTATTTTTTTGCGCTTCCGAAAGCTTTCTCTACAGGGTATTTTTCAGCATTCCGCCTAATCTTATCCAGTACAATTTGTTTGATGTCAAGGTCGTACTTGTCTGCTATTAGTATCGCATAATTAAAAATATCAGCCAATTCCTCTTTCACTTTTTCCACATTCACTTTGGAAGCATCTTTCCAAAGAAATGCCTCATTGAGCTCTGCGGCTTCTATGGACAATGCCAGAGCTAGATCCTTCCCGTTGTGGAATTGGTCCCAATCACGTTCTTGCGTGAACTTAACTATTGCTTGCCTGAGTTCTTCCAAATCATTCATTGCCTATCATGTTTTTCGTTATACATTTTCATTGCGGATTCATATGCTTTCGAGAAGGGTAGGCCTAAGTGCTCAAGCTTTTCGGGAATAGCCCTTGCCCAACTCACATAGTAGTATGCCAAGAGTTGATAACCACCGAACACCTTGTCAGGAATTGATTTGATGGTGTATTCCTTCTTGGGGTTAATGCCTGTTACACCCACCATTGCGATTTCAATAGCTATGCGATGAACATCTTGTGGCTCGAGTGTGTCGAAGTATTCCATTGCCCCTAGCATATACATCGACATCATCATTGTTTCTGCCGGGTCTGCCCCGTCTTGGTGATTCTTTGCGAATTGTGCATTGGCAGCGTCCGCTTCGTCCTTTGGTAAAGCATCTTCTGACAAATCTTTCAGGTCACCTTTCATCGAGAGGTCTGCTTTCATGCCAGCGGTCACTTGCCTTTCATCGATGATTTCCACGAGATTTTCCATGTTAAAGGACTGGACGAAGTATTCCAACATTTCATATTCATCGCCAGCTTTGTAGCTGTCCAAATAAGCCTTGAACTCTTCATAGAGGTCTCTCGCATGCTCTAATTCCTGCTTGGTGGGAAGGTATTGCCCTATCAAGTTGATGCCGTACATGTCCTTGAAGTGCATGCTGGTGACTATATTCATGACCTTGTTGGCATAGACAATCTCTTTGGGGAAGAATCCGTTGGATGCGGCCTGTTTGACAGCATTGATGTTGTCCTGTTCCATATGGAAGAGCGACAACAATTGGATGGGACGTGCAACAGGATAGTCCGTAAATATTTTATGCTCCACAAATAGGTCAAGCGGACAGTTCATGAGTTGCAGTCCCAAGCCATCCGCAAGACCATCCATCACTTTGTCCAATTCTTGGGGTGGAATATGGCTATGTTTCTTCTGCATGAAGCTAAGATAGCGCTTCTTGAATGTGGCTCTTGTAGACTCGGAGCTGACGATGGCTTTCGCTCTATTGGCTTTTGTTGCCTGTTGACCCATCTTCAGGTGCATCATCTCGTGAATGAAAAGATGCTCTACAAAGTCTTTTTCAGGATTATATCTAATCACATGTTCCTTTGCCGCATGCAGAGGCGCATACTCCAACTTGGCATGAACATTCAGACTTTTATCCTCTACGATACGGATGTCAACATGGTCTACGGACTCTAGTTCATCCTTGATTCCTTTCCATACATTGATGTAGTTCGTTTTGTCTATGTAATCCTTGGCGACTGTGACGTACAACTTAACCAATTCCTCACGAACTGCAGGATTCTCAGGGCGGTCTGACGATTTCAGCGCACCTTTGTGGCATGTTTCAAACGCCTCTTCTGTTCTGCCGAGTTTGTAATAGCAAAGACCTAATCCGTAGTAGGAGTTGGCGTATGTTTCATCGATGGCCATCGCTTTCTCCATAAAGGGCAAAGCCCCTTCAAAGTCTTGACGCTCCATGTAAGTCGCTCCGATATTATTCAAAGCGATAGCGTTGTCAGGGTGATATTCCAAGACCTTGTCATAATATTGCTTGGCATGATCCACATCATTTTTCTCCTTCGTCAGGAGATTGCCCATCAACACGAGTGCCCATATGTTTTTAGGCTCACAACGCAGGGCTTCTATCAACTCGTCATAAGCCTTGTCTGGTTGTCCCTGATGGTACCAGTGTACTTGCGCCAACACACGCCATGCCTCAGAATTCTGGGGATTTTCTTTGATAGTCTCTTCCAATAAAGGAAGTGCCTTGTCGAATTCATTCTTGTTACACAGGTCTAAAGCCTGTTGCAGTTTGTTTGCCATCAATCTGCAGCAAATGCTCTGACTGATACCCGATGCCAGAATGTTAGTAATCGCATGCTTCGACCACAATACAGAAAAGAACGAGGGTATCTCCTGCTGTTCGTCCCGTGACTTTGGCCTACCACAGCCTAACCTATAGAACGAACAGATTTGATACCCTCAGAAGTATATACAATACACCCCCAAAGTGTGCGTGAGGGCTTATTAGCCCCCGGCACACCCCGGCTGCGCATGACATACACATCCGTAGGCGTCACCTCTGCTATTGTCTTTGATAGGTCATTGATTGTGGTAGTTCAAGTCACCAAAAACAAAGCGTGCAGTGTCGCTTATTCCGCAATGTAGTGCCCCGCCCCCTCAGCTCCGTCATCCTCAGACGACATCGTAGCCTCATGGGCTGAAGCATTTACAAAAGTATTTATTTTTCTTCTAAATTTTTCGTGCCTGTTTAGAAAAAATCTGTTTGTGCATTTTTTGAAGGGGGTGCTGTGCCGCTGTGGAGACGCACGGCCATGTAGAGACGCACGGCCGTGCGTCTCTACGATATAACGTCGCACATTTTGCGACAAATGAACATTAAAAACGACGCAAAATATTCATTTCTATTTTGTTATCTTTTGCGCCATCTTCTTCACTTCGTTAATTTCTTCAATAAGTTGCTCAGACGATGGAAGATACAATTTATACTCGCTGGCTAAAATGTTTTGACTGTCTTCTGGTAAGGTCATCTGAACAACCGTGTCGTTTTTCTCAGTACAAAGAAGTATTCCGATGGTTCGGTTTTCATCGGGCAGCTTTACGTTGCGGTCATAATAGTTAACGTACATCTGAAGTTGTCCTAAGTCTTGATGTGTCAGTTTACCCGCTTTAATCTCAATGACAACATGACAACGCAACAAGCGGTTAAAGAAAACTAAATCTGCAAAAAACTCATCGTCCTCGATCAGAATACGCTTCTGACGTGCTACGAAAGAGAAACCTTTACCCATTTCAAGTAGAAATTCTGTCAGGTGAGTAATGATTGTGGACTCCAAATCTTTCTCGTAATAGCAGCTCTCCCTATGAAGCCCAAGGAATTCAAGCACCATTGGATCTTTAATGATTTCTGCGGGGCTTTCGGGAATGCGTTCCTTACGAGCCACAGCAAGTACACTCTCTTTGTCGTTGCTCATCAACAGGCGCTCATAGAGCATTGAATTGATTTGTCGCTCGGTTTCGCGAGCAGTCCATGCATTGTTGACAGATTCCAATTCGTAGTACTCTCTTTTGTCGGGGTCGGGAATCTGAATTAACATACGATACTGGCTCCAGTTCAATTGCGACCGCAGTGTGGTCGCAATTGGATATATCCTATAGAATTGTCTTGCACGCTCCAATTGTCTCACCCCAAATCCGCTTCCGAACTCAGGTTCAAGTCGATTGGCAAGAGTCTTGATAAGGTATGCTCCATAGTCAGCGCGTTCCTTCCCCTGCTGCTCTTCCTCGAATATTCGTTGTCCTAGGTGCCAATACATCTGTACACGACAGAAATCAACACTACGCACCGCATTATTGCGTGATGACTCTATGATCTGGCGGATATCACTATATAGTGTATCCAGTTGCTGCATTTGCAAAGACGGATTTTCTTTTTTCATATGTACTTATTTTTAGGGATGCAAATTAAAATATTGATTATTTCTCTCATTGACCACCTTATTGGACATAATGATGCCGCAAAAAAAGATAGACGTTTATCGAATGTAAAATTACAAATAATATTTTGATTTCACGAATGTTGATTTTTTGTTGTGTTGAAATTGTGGGTGGTGTGACGTACGGCCATGTAGAGACGCACGGCCGTGCGTCTCTACACGTGCCCCGTGATATAACGTCGCAAATTTCGCGACAAATATGCACAAAAAAACGACGCGAAATCCGCGTCGTTTCCTGCAAACCGAAGATTATATGTGGAATAAATGAATCCTAATTGAAACGCTGCACCGCTACGGTGTAGATGTCCTCGATCAGACGGATGCCTCCCGTGTAGCCTACGTAGAAATCGTCGAAGACCACCTTGTCCATCACGGGCCATGAGATGTTCAGGAAGTTGCCCTTGAGTTTCTCCGTCACCTCCTTCTCGTAGTAACCGCCCAAGACCAACGGATAGCCGTGGTAGTCGTGACTCTTGATTTCCTCGTGGATCTTGAATCCATCGGTCTCGAAGGCGACGTCCGCCTTTATGCCGTAGTTGAGGCTCTGGAACTCCGCCGCGATCAACTCTTGGTGCTCTTTAGGTGTGTCGTCGGTGATGAATTGCTTGGCTGGAACCAGTCCCAAATCGTTCACCAGGAACTTGGTGATGCCTAATGCGTATTGGGCGTCCGCCACCACCGTGAACTGCTTGTTGATCACACGGTTCTCCAAAAAGAGGTCGGCATAGCGGGAGATCAGATAGTAGAAATAATCCTCGTGCTTCTTGATGACCTCCTCCACCTTCGCTTCGTCGACATGGGCGAATTTCCCCACCTCACGCAGGAACTTGCCTGTCTCGGTGGCGCCGATCGGAAGGACGGGGTAGTGCAGGTATGGAATGCCCAACTTCTTCTCCATGGTCTTCATGTTCTTCAGACCCACCCATGGGGAAACCAACAGGTTGAACTCCGCCTCAGGTATCTTGTTGATGTTCTCGATGCCACGTTGGTAGCCGAAGATGGTGTTGGGAGTCAAACCGATCTCCCTCAAGAGGTTCTCCAACTCACGGATGTTACCGAGCCAGAAGAGGTCTTGGTAAGGCACGTCCGCCCAAAGGTTCACCAGTCCCTTCTGCTTCTTGTCGGACTTCTTGAGGTACTGCGTCACAATCGCCTCCACCACCTGCTCGTGTCCCTTGTAGTTGTTGCCCTTGAAACCTGCCGTAGGAGCGAAAACCACTGGTTTGTCAGCGTCTGAAAATTTAGACACTACCTCCGCCGCATCGTCGCCCACGATCTCAGGGATACATCCCGTCAAGACCACATAGAGGTCCGCGTCGATCACCTTCAACGCGTTGGCGATGGTGGTCTCCAGTTTCTTCACACCACCGAAGACCACGTCCTTCTCGTTGATGGACGTACATGGGAAGATCTGCGGGGAGAGATAACCCGAACTACCCGTCGTGTCAGAAAGCTTCTGCGCACAGCCCGGACCCGAATGGAGCACGGGGCAAGCGCGGTCTATCGCCTGGACGGTCTGCATCGCCGCCAAAGCACATTTATATCGTTGTTTATCAAGTATCTTTGCCATTATTTTGCCTCCTCGAAAAATTTATCAACCTTTTGTTCGTACCACCATTGCGTGTAAGGCAGTTTGGAGCGTTTCGCCAAATTGGCCTCGAAGCTACGGTTCCGCACCGTGTCGAGCACCGTGTTCGCGAACTCCAACGTGTGTTTATAACCGAAGATCATGTACTCGTCCGCCACGTAAATGGCTGGCGTTCCGTTCTTTATTGCCCAAACGGTGGAGCCCGGGTGGCGGGAAAGGTACATGTCTGGCTTGTACTTGTTGAGGATGTTCATCACCTCGTAGTTCTGTTGGTCGGCCACCGATGTCTCGAAGTCTATGTTGTTGTCTAACAGATACTTCATGGAAGGGGGAACGTCTCCGTTCTCGTACTTCTTGTCGTAGTGCCAAGCCAACGCCCAAACCACCTTGATGCCCAGCTCGTTCAGCACTCTGGAGACCTCGAAGGTGTAGCCCGGACCCATGCCCAACACGGCGGTCAGTCCATTCAGTTCCTTCTTCACCTCCTCGATCTTAGGGAGGTAGATGGCGCGTTGCTCCTGAATATACTTCTCTATCTTATCCTCCCGGTGGGTCACCTTCCCGATCTCACGCAGCCACGTCTCGAAGCCTGTGATGCCGCACTGGTTGATGCTGCGCACGTAAGGCACGCCGTACTTCTCTTCCAAGGCGTTGCCCAGGTAGTTGCCCAACGTTCCGCAGATGCAGGTGGTGGCAAGGCTCTCCGACAGGTGCGAAAGCTCCTCTACCGTTGAGTTGCAGTATAGGAAGACCGGGTCGAGGTCGAACTGCTTGAACATCTCGATGATCTCAGGACGAGCCGATTCGAAGAAGTTCTTGAAGTTGATTTTGTTCGTCTTCACCCCTGGACGAGGCTTCTGCACGATGGATTGCAGGACGGCGTGGTCGGAGATGTCAAAGCCTGTCGCCCAGATCTTCGACTTGAAGCCCTCGCAATGAACCGCCACGACAGGCACCTCGATCTCACCCTTCACATCGTCCACGATGCTGTCGATGTCCTCACCGATGATACCGGTGGCGCAAGAGCTGGAGACGAAAATCGCTTTCGGATGGTAGCGACGGTTGGTCTCCAGAATAATCTTCCGAAGGCTTTCGGTGGAGCCGAAGATCGTATCCTTCTCGTTCATATCCGTGCCGACATAGACCGTGTCGGAGGTGACGCCACGTTTCTTGGCCATCACCTTGGACATGTAATAACTGATGGAACTGGTGACCGAACAGCCCGAAGGCCCGTGGTGGATGATCGCCACGTCACGGATACCCGCCAATTGGCTCAAGCCACAGAGCGAAAGGCAGGTGCTGGATTGGGAGAAACATCGTGCGCACCCTTTCAGCGTGCCGCATTCCGACTTCTCCGCTAAGTCTTTTAATGATCCGATGTAGCCGGTGATGGAACCGATACGGTTCTCACGTACCGCCACATTGGAGTTGTTTAAGTTGATGGACATTTTATTAAATATTATACTTGTTGTGTAAAGTTTAAACCTTATTTACAGGGGCAAAACATTATTAAAATAATATACGATTTGCTTTTTCCACCATTCCCAATCATGGCTAACATCAGTTCCCCAATAGTCAAACCATGCCGGAATCCCCTTCTCCGCTAAGACCGTGTCAAGTTCACGCGTGCCTGCCAGCAAATCCTCTTCCCAAGCACCTTGGCCAACGCAACATATGATACGACTGTCGCGATAAAGTTGGTTGTAAAAATGGTCAGGTGGAAGATTCCTCAAAAAATGCACTGGTGAATTATTGTAAACAAGTTCATCGAAATAGTCATGGAAGAAATATTGCGCATTGAAGAGTCCGCTAAGCGAGATCATCACGTCGAACAAGTCGGGGCGACGGAAGAAAAAATTACCGCTATGCACGCCACCCATGCTACAACCTGTTATCAGAGCTTTGTATCCAAATGAGTTGTTTAGCTGAACGGCACGAGCGAAAAGCTCTTCTGTGATGTATTTGAACCAACGTTCTTGTAGCTCTATTCTATATCGAGGATTTCCTCCTTCGTCGCTCCACGTCTCTGTGTCAATGCTATCTGGAGTCACAAGCATAATTTTCCCTGAATTAATCCATGCCTCCAATTCATTCACCATACCGAAGTTCTCAAAATCAAAAAACCTACCGTTTTGCGGAGCAAAAGCAAAGGCCAACTTACCTCCCGGTCTTCCGTATGTTTTAAATTCCATATCTCTACCGAGATAGTTGCTATATTCCTTGTGATAGTTAATCTCCATTCTATCCTTGCTGTTTCTGAACAAAATTAATATAATCCATAGTACTCTCCAAATCTTCCACGAAGACCGTGTACATTTGGTTCCCCATTTGAGGCACCATCATATCAGGCATTCGCTCGCACATTAGCATTCGGTCTCCATACTTCTCCAATATCTCCTCGTGGGAGTGGACGTAGCTATGAATGTCCCGTCTGGAAGCGAAGACACAATATTGGTGCTTGTCGCTATTGGGTTGTAGCAGCCTGTTGTAAGTTACCATGTCCGCCCATATTTGATAAACATCTGTGCTATGAGCCCAATTCATCATGTCCGGAGTGTAACCTCCGGCAGGTCGCATGTTTACTTCCAACCCGACGAAACTGCCCTTTTTACCCAATCCCTTTTTCGCCGCTGAAAGGCGGAAAAATTCCAAATGGACAAATCTGCTTTGCACTTCAAATGCTTTCACTGCAGCCCTACCCAGTTTTCTAAGCTCATCAGGCATCTCCGCAACTGTATAGTACATCAGATCCAATTGATACTTGACAATGTCCGCTACAGAAGGAGGCCAGACCGTCATGCTTTCGAAGAGAGGCTCTCCCTCCGCATTTATGATAGCATCGTACGAGCAAATATCCCCTGTTACAAATTCCTCCAATACATACGGGAATGGTGGTTTGTTTGAAAAGAAATCTCTCAACTCTTCCTCATCCGTAATTTTAAAAGTGTCCGTGGCGCCGACCCCTACTTCAGGCTTCGCAAAAAGTGGATAATCTGTTAGTTCGGCAAACTCCAAAGCTTTTTCTATCGTAGTAGCTTGTTGGATACGTGCTACGGGAACTTTCGCTTTCCGGAAGAATTCCTTCATCAGATATTTGCTCTTGTAGTTGGATATCTTATCTGATTTAATGCCTGTGTTTATGTTAAAATCAGTGCGAAGGCGAGCGTCTTGCTCTAACCAAAACTCGTTGTTGGATTCTACCCAATCAATCTTGCCATATTTGAACGAGAAAAACGCCACGGCCTTAAACACCTGGTCATAGTCCTGCAAGGAATCCACTTTGTAGTATTCGGTCAGTGAATTCTTCAGATTTATGTTCAGGGCATCATAAGGAGCGTCGCCAATGCCTAATACATTAGCTCCATTTCTTTTAAGTCTGTCGCAAAAGTTCCAATAGGTATATGGAAAATTTGGTGAGATAAAAACAAAGTTCATTTTTCTCTTCAATTATAAAATAATTACAACTACCTAAAGACTGAGAGCCTTTAGGTAGTAAAATATATTTTATTCTGCTTGAAACAGGTGGGTTGTCAAATATCTCAACCCCGTGTCAGGCAGAAGAGCAACAATGTTTTTGCCCTTGAACTCTTCCCGCTGAGCCAATTGGGTGGCGGCGTAGAGGGCTGCTCCAGATGATGCACCCACTAATACACCATCACTCTTCGCCAAGAGGCGCGCGGCTTCGTAGGCTTGGTTGGTGTGGATCTCGAAATAACCATCGTATACTTTGCGGTCCAAGTTGGCAGGGATATACTCCTCCTTGGTGTTCTCGAACGGATGGACACCCGTGATCTCCTCTTGGTCTGGACGCTCCGGTGATTGGAAGGAATCCTCTGTTGGCTGCACGCCGAAAATCTTCACGTTCGGGTTCTTCGATTTCAGGAAGTTACCTACGCCCGAAAGGGTTCCGCCCGTACCCACGCAGGCGACGAAGACATCCACCTTTCCGTCGGTGTCGTTCCAGATCTCAGGACCGGTGGTTTGGAAGTGGATGTTCGGGTTGGCAGGGTTGCGGGTCTGGTCGGCGAACCATAGGTTCTTCTCGCCGGCGACGTGACGCTCCAACGCTTTTACGCACTCGATGAAGTCGGGACCGTTTTTCTCTAAGGACTCAACGATCTCAGGCACTTCCGACAGTTTCACCGTCTTTCCACCCAAGGCGTGGATCACTTGGAAACGCTCTTTCGACACTTGGTCTTGGATATAAACACGGAAAGGGTAACCCTTAGCGGCCGCGATGGCAGCCAAACCCACACCCGTGTTGCCGCTGGTGAGCTCGATGATGGTGTCACCCTTCTTGAGCTTGCCTTCCCGCTCGGCCGTCTCCACCATGGCGAGGGCGATGCGGTCCTTGACGGACTGGTTCGGGTTGAAGTACTCTAATTTGGCGATAATGTTAGCCTTGAGGTTTTTTGCTTTGTTATACCCATTAAGTTGGAGAAGAGGGGTCTTACCCACTAACTCCGCTATTGATTGATGAATGTTTGCCATGTCTTTTCTGTTTTTTTAGTTGATTTATTCTTTTTACTCTACAAAGGTATAATGGTGATGTATTTTGTCCAAATATTGGCATAAAGTATGGATAACAATTCTAATGTTTTGTGTTTTTGTGGAATGTTTGTATTGTTTATTATGTTGGTGAAACCTGTTTGGTAGAATAAATCACTTTGGGGAAATATGTTCCAAATGGATTCC
>JAGCGM010000080.1 GCA_017649635.1 Paludibacteraceae bacterium
AACGGTTCGTAGAGGAGACGTTCGGTGTGGGAGCGGAGGCTTGCAAGAAGGACATCACCTTCCTCAACCACTACCAGGATCTGCTGGTCATGTTCAACATGCCGATGGACGACGAGGCGTTGCCGCTCAAAGGATACTTGGAGGACGGCGACGTAGTGGAGGTGGGAAGCATCCGCCTCAACGTGTTGCAAGTGCCGGGGCACTCCCCTGGAGGGCTCGCCTTCTACGAGGAGAAGGAGCATTGCGCCTTCGTGGGAGACACCATCCTGGAGGGAGGCATCGGAAGGACGGACATGCACCGCGGCAACTACGACACCCTGGTGAAAAGCATCAAGGAGAAGCTTCTTCCCCTACCCGACGACACCATGCTCTACAGCGGCCACGGGGAGCCTGCCACCTTGGGGCATGA
Source organism: Paludibacteraceae bacterium (assembly GCA_017649635.1). GTDB lineage: Bacteria > Bacteroidota > Bacteroidia > Bacteroidales > Paludibacteraceae > UBA1181. Next base: position 410 of record JAGCGM010000080.1, read on the forward strand.
GAAGGAGTGCAATCCGGAAATCATTAAAATAATTAAGAATTAAGAGTTAAGAGTTAAGAATTAAGAGTTTAACCTACATATAACTAAGCTATTATGGGATCATGTTTGGAGAATAAGCGTTACAAAATGATGAAAGTGAAGGAAGGCGAATACGTTCCTGACGTGGAGGACACCTTTCCTGAGGACGATCCGTTCGTCCACAAGCTCATCTACGAAAACATATACAACGAGGTGTTCGACGAGAACTACCCGTACTTGGACGAGTCATTCAAGTGGAAGGTCGGACATGTCTGGGCCCTTTTCCGCGCCTACTTCATCTGCTTTTGGGTCAACCCGCTGATTTTCGGACTACGCATCAAGGGTAGAAAGAACCTGAAGAAGTACAAAAAAGAGTTGAAGGATGGTGCGATCACCGTCTGCAACCACGCCTATCGGTGGGACTTCCTCGCTGTATGGCAAGCCTCCAAGCGTTTCAGGCTATGGTACCCTGCTTGGGCGGACAATTTCCAGACGAAGGACAGGGACAACATGCGCCACACATGTGGCATACCCGTACCGAAGAGCATGAGCGCCATGAAGAAATTCAACCAGGCGTTCGACACGCTCCACGAGCGGAAAGCTTGGTTCCACGTCTTCCCGGAGGAGTGCAGATGGAACAACTACAAGCCACTGCGTCCATTCAGAAAAGGAGCGTTCATCTTCTCCTACAAATACCAGATGCCTATCGTGCCAATGGTCATCACCTACCGCGAGCGTACAGGGCTCTACAAGTTCTTCAAGAAAGACGAGCCGTTGTACAACATCACCATAGGCGAACCCATCTTCCCAGACATGAGCCTGCCGAGGAAGGAGTCCGTCGACGAGATGCGCGACAGGGTCCACGCTAAGATGGTGGAACTCGCAGGCATCATAGAGAACCCATGGCCAAGTGTACAACCTAACGACAAAGGATAACATGAAAACGATTAAAAGGCTATCATTCTACGCATTACTGATCATGGCGGCAGTATTCACCGGTTGCAACAACGGGTCCTATGGACCGACAAGTCCATACATCAACTACGTGGGACGTGTCGACAAGAGCAATCCTAACTTCGTGTCGTTCGCCTACCCGGGAGTCACCATTCAGACCAAATTCAGGGGAACATCCATCACCGCAAGGCTCAAAGACCAAGCCATGTTAGGGATGCATAACACCTTCTATTGCATCATCGACAACGGAGAGCCCCAGAAGATAGTGCTGAATGAAAGCCAATACGATTACATATTAGCTTCTCGGCTAAAGGACACCCTGCACACCGTCGAGCTCATCAAACTGACGGAGAGTTTCGTCGGGGAGGTGATCTTCTGCGGTTTCTTCGCGGGGGACAAGCCCAGCGACGCATTCTTAGTATATCCGGACACGCTTCCTTCCCTGAAGATGGAGTTCGTCGGCAACTCCCTCACCTGCGGGTATGGAAACGAGCTGTCGTCCATGACTCCAAAGGCTGGATTCTCCCCACTTAACGAGAACAACTACTACGCATACGGAGCCATCACCGCCAGAGCATTGAATGCGCAATATGTATGCACGGCCTACTCGGGCAAAGGTGTCTACAGGAACTACGAAGGGGACTCCGAAAACACCATCCCGCACTTCTACGACAAGACCATCGCCACCAAGGCAGACTCCAAATGGGACATCAACGAATATATCCCCGATATCCTAGTATTGAACATCGGCACGAACGACTTCCAGGCGGAAAGCACCACAAAGATTCGGGTCGACTCCATCCGCTTCATCGCCGAGTACACCGCATTCCTCCAACGCATGAAAGGCTATTACCCTGATGCGGAGATCATCTGCGCCGTCGGACCAGCCGTAAACGACAACATGGAGTTCTTCCCGAACCAGCTGACGCGCTACAGCCAATGCGTGCTTACCGCTATCAGAAACGCAGGAGGAGAGGAGAACCACATCCACTATTTCGAGACGAAACCGCAGGAAGGACCCTTCGGAGAGGATTACCACCCTACCATCGACACACACAAGAGGATGGCTAACGAACTGGTTTCCTTTATCATAGAAAAGAAGTTGATAAAAACAGAAAAATAGTGCAAAAATAGTGCGTCAGTTTTTTGGAAACTCCACAAAAACGACTTACCTTTGCACCGCAAAAGAGGGAAACACTCTTCCTTAGCTCAGTCGGTTAGAGCACCTGACTGTTAATCAGGGGGTCCTTGGTTCAAGTCCAAGAGGGAGAGCAAAAAGGCTGCAACAGATTTCTGTTGTGGCCTTTTTTCATACCCCTATCATTCCCATCACACTACACCCTTATAGGGACAAAAAGCGAGCCAAATAGCTACATATAGTGATTTCATAGCCCGCCGGCTCTCCCTACCTTTGCAATGTTCAGAGGAACAATAAAACACAATAAAAAAAAAGAGTTGTCCACGAAAAGGGATAGAAGATCGATACTGTACAAAAAAGTAAGCCATAATGAATAAATAAAGATAGTCTTCACATATCCAAGGACAATTACCACATAAGGCAAGAGTTTTTGTCTGGGAAGATCGTTAGCGGGGAACAAACGTTTTCCGCTGCTCTTGTTTAGCAGACACGACGACACGGGCATTTCTTCCCAACCGTCGCTACTTCCGACCATATTGCGGAGAATCCTCCGCGACCAATTGCGAGAACTCTTCAGGTTCATCCACACGACCCAGGGAAGGCTTGCATTTGCCACGATAGAGGTCGAGGAAAGCCTCATTCAGCAAATAAACCACACCCTCCAACGTGCTTTGCCTCACAGCAGGCTTCAACTGGCACTCCCATATCACCATCGTGCGCCAGCCTATCGCACGGAGCTTATCACGCACCTCCTCGTCCCTCTCCTTATTACGTGTGATTTTACTCAACCAAAACTCCACGTTCGACTTGGGCATCCTACCCTGCTGGCAGACATGTCCATGCCAAAAGCATCCGTTAATGAAAATCGCAGTGCGGTATTTTTTTAGGACGATATCAGGCGTGCCGGGCAACGTACGCACATTCACGCGGAAACGGAACCCGTTCGCATAGAGGTAGCGACGCACAATCATCTCAGGCTTCGTATTCTTGCTATGAATACGAGACATCGTCTTGCTCCGTTGTTCCGGTGTAATCTTATCCATAAAACAAAAAAAACGGAGCGCCACAGATTGCGGTGCTCCGTCCATACATGACTAAATCATTCGCCTTCTCTCGAAATAGTATACTGACCTGTCTCCCTAGGGCCAATCGCTTCATACGAATCCCCACCGGAATATGTTCCATCCACGACGAAACCAGTATAACCGACGTCATTACCATTCTTCAGCGAGCCACCCACTTTATAGTAGAAAGTATCTCCCTTAACGAACTGGAAGCCCATACAAAGTTGAGTGACACTCACTTTTTCGTTCCCCACTTTTCCGTTATGAGAGAACAGCACATTACCAGCCTCATCGACCACTTGGAAAGGAGTGCCATCATATTCCCTGTCAAGGAGCAAACCATACTTGGAGCTCTTCAACCCAGAGGAATGCTTTGCCTTTCCGAAGCCGACGGCTAGACCACCATTCAAGCTGATAGGGCAAGAGAACGCCCATGAAGCATTTGAACGAGAAGCGATATATCCACCGTTGCAAACCAACTTGCCAGCGCAATCTGTGCAGACATACACACCATCGTTGGATTCACAAATAATAGAGACAACGGCGCCGTCGTTCACCTCCGTGTTGCCATCCGACGCTATGCCATAGGCATACGAAGAGGAAATAATGTTCACCTCGCAATCCTTGAAGACCACATTCTTATCCGTTTTGATCGCAGCCGCTATTTTTTTCTTCGCTTTCCCCGAACTCGAAGTATACTCAAACATGGTGGACTCGCTGTACAATGTGAGTTTCGCCCCTCCATCGAACACGATTCCGTTATCCGAAGCGAGGAGACGCGCACCATCCGCACCAGAGCCGGAACGCAGATCATGTACACCTCCATAGATGTAAATGAAACCATCCGCCTTCAAAGCTGTAGAGTTCGTGACATCGATTTCCATATCGGCACCCGAGGCAATCGTCTCCAAGAAAGATGGGCCTCCCACCATTCCGCTAATCTTACCACCCTTCACCACAATATCACCATCCGTTTTGACGAAACGTGAACCTTCGCCAACTATGGTAAACTCAAGATCGCCTCCATTTAAATAGAAAGCTCCATGCTCCGCATCGGTGATGGTATCACCTTCCTCATCGACAAATTCAGTTTCCACATCGATCATCTTGACATCGACCATATCTGAAATCGCCCGCAAAGAGCCACCATCCATACGGAAATAACCATTCGTAACATTCAGTCCGCCTCCGTTCAACGAGAGTTTTCCATCCGTCATGAGGAAGTAATCGTTGGCGCGTATGCAATCTCCAACCGACGAAGAGGCGGTGATGGTACCACCATTCACCTCGATATAATCACCCGATTGGATAGCGCGTTTCTGCTTAGCGTTCACCTCCAACTTACCATCGCATGGTTCGAACACGATTTGTCCCTTGCTTCTGATCACAGCGTTGCAAGTGTCGTTCTCGGAGTCTGTCAGAGTACTGGTACCCACCAACTTTACGGACATCGTCTTATCAGAGAAGGAACGGACAGGAGAGACCTGCCCCGTAGAGGTCAACGTCAGATTATCCAGAATGACCTTGAACTTACGTTCCGAGTCGATGACGAAAGAACCATTGTCGGACGAGCCGGAAAGCACATAGACAATATCCTTGTAATAGGCGGTCGACTTCACATTGACGACTCCTCCGTCGGTCTTGATATCCACAAACGACTCATACGGATTCACGCATTTCGCGCCACTGCGCGAGAATGTCACGAAGACCGTGTCGCGAGGAACCAACTCGTCCGCATCCACGAATGTAATGCTGTCCAATGTTCTATAATCATAGTCCGAAACATCATCACCTTCTTTGTGAAACCTAACACTTTTCTGCAGGCATTTCACACTATCCACCGACTCACAATTCGCCGCAGAGACCTTTCCCTCCGACCGATGGATGAGCATAGAATACTCCCCCCACACGAGTACAGAGAGCAAAAGCGCACATGCCGTGAATACATATTTTTTCATAACTTAGTGATTTTTACAGTTTTACCAGATACTGTGATCATATATGCGCCCGCAGGCAAGGAAGACAAATTAATACCCTCATCGGAGTACGTATATTCGCCTGCCAACGAACCATTCACAGCAAAAACACTGACCTTCTCTCCATTACCCACCCCTGCAAGGAATAAAACGTCCTTCACCGGATTAGGGAAAGCGAACAGAGAGATAGCGTCGGACGCATTTCCATCCACACCTACAGAGCCAGACTTGAACATGATCTTCCTGATATCCGCAATTTGCACATTCACATCTTTCGCACCTGCCTTTTCATTGATCATCAATGCGTTATCAGAGAAGTACAACTTGCCCGACTCTTCAATCTTGTAGTCTTTTGAAGAGCCACTCTTATCCGTGATCGTAACCACAGTCGCCGCTTGTGCTGAAAAAGAACACAACGCAAAAAGCAATATCGCCGGAATAAACTTATTTCTCATATCCTTCAAATTTTATTTAATACTCTAATTGTCTTAATATTATCGTCATCAAAACTATAATCCTATTAACTTATTTAACCCCAATACTTTTAGAACACAATAATAATCATTTTTTTGTTCTTCAAGAAACAGACCCTTGTTTTTAACATGTGGTTGTAAAATATCTGTCTAGAACCACCGCTTTCCCCTCTTAACAATGAGTTCCTATCCCTCATCTTAAAAAAGGTTGGCGCATTTCTCAATGGGCCAACCACATAATAATATATAGAACAACACAATTTAGGGTCTAAATCCAATGTGAAAAACATTCGCCAACGAATCAACCAATGCATTTCACGACGCTAAAGTAGTAAAAAAGTTTTATAATTCACTCATATAAAACAATTTTCATCAAAAAAATAATCACCAAGCACCAACTTTAACGTTTCCAAAGTTATAAAAACAACTACTTATATATGAAGATATTCAACGAAAGCGGATAGTGCTTCAACAAAAAAGGAGCTTTAGCCGAATAATTGTTCCAGCGTTTCCAAATCGACATCGGCGAAAGGATTGTTAGAATTCACAAACATATCCGATAGTTGCAGCTTCTCCTCCTGCATATTATGGATCTTCTCCTCCACCGTATCCTTCGACAAGAAGCGATAGACAAAGACTGTTTTGTCCTGCCCGATACGATGGGACCTATCCACCGCCTGCATCTCCGCCGCAGGATTCCACCAAGGGTCCAGTATGAAGACATAGTCGGCCGCCATCAGGTTCAATCCAACGCCTCCCGCCTTCAGCGAGATCAGGAAGCAGACCACGGAAGGGTCGTTCTGGAAGGTGCTCACCACCTGTTCCCTCCGTTGCGTCTCACCTGTCAGTTTCGTGTACTTGACCTCCTCCGCATCCAACCGCTCCTGCAACAACTCCAGCAAGCGCACGAAGGAGGAGAATACCAACACCTTATGCCCCTCCTCTTTCAGGTTCTGGATACGACGCACCACCTCATTCATCTTCTCGGACTCCACCGGACAATCGTCGAAGAGAAGCTTCGGATGGTTAGAGAGCTCACGCAGCCTTGTCAGGGAAGAGAGCGCGAGAATTGAATTCTTGTTCACCCCAGACTCCGCGATCACAGACATGAGGCTATTCCGCACCATGGACTTCTCCCGCTCATAGATCTCCCGATGCTCTTCATTCATGTCGCAATAAACCAATTGCTCCACGACAGGAGGCAAATCCGCCGCCACCTCCTCCTTCGTCCTGCGCAACAGGAAGGGTTTGATAAGCGTCTTGACACGTTCCGCCCGCTCCTCGTCGCCACGTTTCACGATGGGGTTCACATATATCTTCCGGAAGGACTCCACGGAGCCCAACACACCACGGTTCGCCAAGTTCATCTGCGACCAGAGGTCCTCCAACGAATTCTCTATCGGCGTACCCGACATGCAGAAAAAATGGGAGGCGTCCAATTCCATAATCGCCTTATAGGCCTGCGAAGAGGCGTTCTTCACATATTGGCTTTCATCCATCACCACGCACTCGAAATGGTAATTCTTCAAGAGGGAAATATCCTTGCGCAATAGTCCATACGTGGTGAACACCAGATCATGGCGGTCGAACCTAGCCTTCATCGAGGCTGGCGCCGTCCTGTTCACACCGGCATACAGCAGATGACGAAGGGAAGGCGCGAAACGATTCGTCTCATTCACCCAATTGAACAGCAAAGAGGCTGGCATGACAACCAAGGATGCCGGTTTCTTCTCCGACTGAGGCACCATCCGGCGAACCGGTCTAGGCGTATCGATCACAGGCTGGTCGAACAACGAGGGTTGCGCGGACTCATACGGCCACACGAACGGAGCTGGCTGTTCCGACGCCTGCTCGGCACTCTCTTCCGAACGGGAATAGACACGCAGGAAAAAAGCGAGCACCTGAAGGGTCTTACCCAAACCCATGTCATCCGCCAAGCAACCGCCCAAACCATTTTCGTAGAGCCCCACCAGCCATGAATACCCGACATGCTGGTAATCACGGAGTTCGGCCTTAAGCCCGGCAGGGACATCGAAACGTTTCTCCAACAATCCGCGGAAGTCGCGCACCGAAGTAGAGCCATTCGCATCCAACATTCCCACATGACACTTCCCCAGTTTGAGAAGGCCACCCTCCTCCACATTCTCCTCCGCGAAGAGGGAAAGTTCCCTATATTGGGCGAACCAGGGTTCAGGGATAATAAAAATCTTCCCGGAACGCATCACATACTCCCGGTCGCCATCGATGATATTCCGACGCAAGCATGCGAAGGGGAAAGACTCGTCGCCCACATGCACCACCGCGCGTATGTCGAACCAGTCGTAGACATCGTTGACCTTCACGTCGAAATCCAGTTTCGGAGCATCCAAGACGATCTCCGGTCTATCCATCTTCTGTCTAATTGTGAAGGCTGACAAAGCCGAATTATGGGAGATGAGGAAATCTACGGTTTCGTGCAACCACGTTCCCGAGACTGTATTGTCCACCGCATAGAAATAGTTGTTATCCTGACGGAGACCAAGGGCCGACAACGCATCGACAGATTGTTTCTCCACCTCTGGGCGACGATCAACGACAGTGAATTTGAAGCCTTCCTCTTCAGACAATGAGACGAACCGTCTCTTGGCGGAGGAGAGGTCACAACTAATATCCCCATAGTTGAAACTGAGACGGAGGGAGGCATGCAAAGAGAGATCCTCCTCCAACGTCAACACGGGTTGTGGATCGTAATTACGATTCTCCACGACAAACCCATGGGCCTCAACATCCTCCTTCTCCAACGTAGGCAAGACGAAAGACTTCATGTATGAGGGAACAGTACGGATCGGCACATCTACCCCCTCCTTCTCCATAAACGGGAGGATGCGCTTATAAATCATCGACTCAAAGAGGCACAGACGCTTGCCACAGACATAGCAGCAAGGTTCGGAGGAGAGCAGGATGAAATTTTTTGTTCTCCGCCGAAAAGGGATCTCCTCCGATCCGGAGAAGACTTTCATCGTATAGGTCAGTTTCTCCTCAGACAAGTCAAACGCAGGCACAGGACGGCAGACGAGGGGCAACACCTCCACCCTATCCGACTGATATACACCTGCGAAGTTCTTCTCCCTGATGTAGACAGGGATACCCGTTCCACGCAACAGGTTCGCCACCTCATAATTGGTTTTTTCAATGAATGGCTGGATCTGCGGGTAATTGTCCTTGTTGTTCAAGTATTTCGTCTGAAACTCTGCCACGGAGAGTTTCCCCTTCACGAAAATGCGCATCACGAACTGCTCCGCGTACTTCTCGCAGAGGCGCACGATCTTAACCTCCACGTCCGAGAGCCCCTCCAAAGGGAAATCCGCTCCCCCCAAGCGGAGGCACTGCAACGTGTCCGCCTGTTCATCATCGGGCAAAAGGCAGGGTTGGAACCTGTAGCCCCACAAACGATGATCGGAGATAACGACCGCAAACATAATGCGCAAAGACAATAAGGGCTGAAACCACTAGGATTCCAGCCCAATATTTAAAAACTTATTTAGTCAAATAGTTCTCGCTGATGGAACGGTTGTCCATCACACGTTGGATTGTATCAGCGAAGAGAGGTGCGATAGACAAGATGTGCGCCTTCTTACAATTCTTGTGGAAAGGAATCGAGTTCGTGAAGATGATCTCCTCCAAGCTAGACTCGTCCACGCGCGTGCTGGCCGGATCGGACATGACAGCGTGGGAAACGAGCGCGCGTACAGAGAGCGCACCTGCGTTAGACATGATGCCAGCAGCCTTCGTCAACGTTCCGGCAGTGTCCACCATATCGTCCAAAATAATAACGTTCTTACCCTTCACATCACCGATGACCGTCATCTCGCTGACCACATTGGCCTTCTCCCTGCTCTTATGGCAAAGAACCATCGGACAACCCAAGTACTTGGAGTAGGCGTTAGCCCTCTTGGAACCACCGACGTCAGGAGAAGCGATGACCAAGTTCTCAAGATTCATGGATTGGATGTACGGCAAGAAAATCGTAGAAGCGTACAAATGATCGACAGGCACATTGAAGAAACCTTGGATCTGGTCGGCATGGAGATCCATCGTGATCAGACGGTCGATGCCGGCAACTGTCAACATGTCCGCAACCAACTTAGCACCGATAGCCACACGCGGCTTGTCCTTACGGTCTTGACGCGCCCAACCAAAATAAGGGATTACAGCGATGATCTTATAAGCGGAAGCCCTCTTGGCCGCATCAATCATCAGGAGCAACTCCATCAGATTATCCGCACAAGGCACAGTGGACTGAACCAAGAAAACATAATGGCCGCGCACAGACTCCTCATAAGAGACCCCGAACTCACCATCTGCAAATCTCTGCAAATTGATCTTACCTAGTTTGCAACCCAAACAGTTGCATATTTCCTCCGCCAAATACTTCGTATTGGATCCGGCGAAAACTGAAAAAGGATGTTGACTGTCCATTACTACTCTATTAACTGATTTTTTGTTGTAAGCGCGAAATTAATACAAAATCACGAACAATTGTGTCATATAACATAAAATTTAAGCCAACGATCACGGAATTTTCACTTACCCCCAAAGACGAACGCAAGGATTTACTACTTAACCATTTACGATTTACTATATATTCGATTTACTATATATTAGAGATAACAGCTCAATACAGAAGCGTTTAGAATTGGAAGTAGATGAACTTCTGCAAGTCCGCCGTGATGAACTGGTAAATGATGAAGACTGCGATCACCACATAGAGAGCCATCAGCGGCAACGGTGTGGTGGCGAACCAAAGCCTATATCTCCGTTTGAAATGCTCCGGCAACCAGTGGATGATCATACCCAGAATGATGAGCGTAAAGACGTAGCGATACTCCCAAGCCATGTTAGGAATCACCGCCGTATTCCACTTCGTACCGATCTGGTTGACCATATCCTTGGCGGTCATCCAAGCCTGCTCATTCGCCTGCGCAGGGTCCAGGTTGGAGCCGGCACGGAAGAAGAGGCGCGTCCACGTGATGAAGACGAAGGTCTGTATAACCGCCCATGCAGTCGCCAAAGGTTTCAATTCGGCCGTACCCTCGAAGAAATGGTAAAGCATACGGATGAAAGAACCGAAGGCGATGACACCCATCCAAATCGCGGCGATGTTCCAGATCGGTGCGGGGAAGAACTTCGCCAAAAGGATGAATACGACAGCGATCAGCAGGGAGACCCACGAGCGGACATATACGTTCATATCCTTCCAAAAACGATACACGATCATACCGATACCGTTCAGACCACCCCAGATCATGAAGTTCCAGCTGGCGCCGTGCCACAAACCGCCCAACAACATGGTGTTCAGTCGGTTCATATTAGACGTGAGGTTCTTTTTCTTCTCTGGGTATTTATAACAATTGATCGTGACGATAAGTGCGATAGCCAGCACCACAATAGCCACCCAGATACTACCCGAAAGGATCATGCCCACCAAAGAAATGGTGATGATGCAAGCATATGTACCAATCGAGGCGGTACGGTTTCCTCCCAACGGTATGTAGAGGTAATCCTGCAACCATTTGGAGAGGGAGATGTGCCAACGTTTCCAGAACTCGCCCGGGTTGGTGGCCTTGTAAGGCGAGTTGAAGTTCTTCGGCAAATAGAAGCCCATCAGCATGGCAAGACCGATCGCGATGTCCGTATAGCCTGAGAAGTCAGTGTACACCTGGAGTGAATAGCCGAACAGCGCGGCGAAATTCTCGAAGCCGGAGTACATGGTAGGATTCTCGAAGACACGGTCGATGAAGTTCACCGCGATATAGTCGCTCAAGATAATCTTCTTCGCCATACCATTCAGGATCCAGAATATAGCGATACCGAACATCCTCCTCGACAGGAAATATTTCTTGTAAAGCTGTGGGATGAAGGTGCTCGCACGCACGATAGGGCCCGCCACCAATTGAGGGAAGAAGGTCACATAGAAGCCGAAATTGAGTATATTCTTCACTGGAGCCACCTTTTCACGGAAGATATCCATCAAGTAACTGATACACTGGAAAGTGAAGAAGGAGATACCCACAGGGAGGAGGATCCGATCGACCGTGAAATAAGGCTTGCTAGGGTCAGCCGGAGAGCCCAAGGTAGAGAAGATGGAAGGATGGTCTTCCAAGAAACTATTACCGATCATCGAGAAGACATTCTTCACATCAATATGCGCGCCGAACAGGTTCTCCACCATATCCGCGAAGAAATAAGCATATTTGAAGTAGCAAAGGGATGCTAGGTTGATGATGAGTCCCAGCACCAGCCAAGCCGTCTTCCAACCCTTCTTCGAATGGTAGATGAGGAGACCGTCGATATAATTGAAGAGCGTCGCGAATACCAGGATCAACGTAAACCAACCACTTGTTTTATAGTAGAATAGCACGCTGACGAAGAAGAGGAACGTATTCCTGAGCAACACCTTGCTATGCACCAAGGAGAATACGGCGAAGACTGCCACAAAGAACACCCAGAAATAGAGCTGGGTGAAAAGCAATGGAGAGTTCTCGTCAAAAGCGAATGTATCTTTAAGAAAATTTACAACCAAATCCATACTACCAATTATTCCTTATTATTTTTCTCCAAATAAGCGTTTATCAACGCGTTATAAAACAAATCTCCAATCAACACATATCCTTTGTGCGTAAAATGCACTTTATCCTTCGCCGCCATGCCTTCCTTCTCCCAGAGTTTCATGGAACCAAGGCCTCCCATTATCTCAAAGAGGTCCCATACGCTACCTCCATGTTTCTCCGCCAATTTGTAGAAAGCGTCACGAGCCTTCAGACCGTTCTTGTTCACCTCGTAATGGGTACGGCGGTTGGCGCGCACCCGTTTGTAGGAATCGTTGTTCGTCACAAAGACATGATAGCAATTAGGCGACACGGACTCCACCCTGGAGATGAGGGAATCATACCGATGGATGAACTTCTCCTCGGAGAAATTCTTCACCAACGCATCGTTAATGCCTATGGCATAGACCACCATGTCAGGACGGATAAGGGAAAGATCCCTGTCGAAATTCTCGCACGACAGGTATGACGGGACAGTCGCTCCGTTCACGCCGATGGAGCTATAGACAACGCCCGGCTCGCTCTTCTCCGGCAAGATGCCCGTGATGGTGAATTCGTGAGGCACACTATCCACTTGGTCAAAAACGATGGTGAACGTATCCACCAAACGTTCGAACTCGAAGACATAGACAGAAAGAGCGGAGTCAAAGCGCGCCGCATAAAGCGAGGAGTCCGTCAGCCGGACGAACGGCTCCACCATGCAGACGGAGTCCGCATAGCCCAACAATGTTAATTTATTGCAAGTCCATCGACTAGATCGGTTCTTACCATTCAGGCACACCGTAAGTTCGGCGAGCGAATCGGACGTGGTGACCGCCATGCCCGTCAGGCCTAGGACAGCCTTTCTCTCGCGCATCACGTTCTTGGTAGTGGTCCACTCCCCACGATACATGATCTTGTAATTGGAAGGATTGTTGGTCTTAGCCACCGTATAGGGGAAGATGAGTCCACGACCCGGCTGGCTTTGGTCATTGATGGAGTCTAGGTTACGACGGATCTCGTGTGAATAGATGTCCGCCTGCACGTGGGAGCCTCCTATGTGCAGGATATTGACCATTCCCTCGTGGCACAACACGATGGAGTCCAATTTTTCGAAAAACGCGTCCTGCCGTGCCGTCGAGCCCGGTGTGACAATCTTGTTCAAGGAGTCGGAGATAAAGTCATACTTAGGTATGCCACGTCTCAGAAACCCCTGCGCCGCGTCAGCGCACATGGAGGAAAGACAAACCGCCAATATAAGAAGCCAACGTCTCATTTCTTCACCTGTTTATCTTGTTTCACCTGAGTTGTCTGATTCACTTGTTTCGCTTGAACCGCCTGTGTCGTCTGAGCCGCTTGAGCCGCCTGTTTAGCTTTTTCCGCCTCTTTCGCCTGCCACTCATCATACCACTTCTTGTTCCGTTTCAAGAAACAATAGTAGTCGTAGTAGTTCATGAAGGATTGCACAAACATATCCGCGATACGTCCCGCACCCGTCGGTGTGAAGTGTATATAGTCGGAAGCAGCCCATGCAGGCACATGGTCCACCCATTTGATCATAGAGTTTCGTCCACCCATCACCTGGTACATATCCCAGAAGGCGGCACCGTTCTCCAACGCAGCCTGCTTCATTCCCTCGATGTTCTCCTCCAAGAAAGGATAGGTTTGGAGTTCACCGTTTATCTTTTGGGACATATCAGCCGGGCCGATTAGGATGATCATGGCGCCTGGGTGCAGATTCCTTAGATATCGTATCTGACTAGAAATCATCTGTTTGTATTTTTCCACCCTATCCAAACTATAGATGTGAGGGGTATAGTTACCACCGAATTCCAGCAAAATAAGTTTCACGTTCAACTCCTTCATCGCGGACGAGAGGAGATGGGAGGATATTCGGGTGAAGAAAGTACCGGAGCTTCCGCGGAGAGGGATGTTATCCATCGCAACGCCCGACTTGCCGTCCATCGCCACGCCATACAACTCCGCCGTACCGGACAAATCCAGTTTCACGCTGGTGACCATCGTATCCAATTTCCACGTGATGACCGAGAACTCCGGGGTGGCGGCTTCGATCACCTGCGTGGAGTCTTGTTTTCCCCACCTCAACTTAGCGGTGAAATTCTCACCCGTATTACCGACCAAGAGGCGGACTTGGGAGAACTTCTTCGCATGGCTATATACCTTACTGTTGTTGCAGGTCGTATAGCCCAGCGTCACCTTTCCACCTCTCAGTTTCGCCATCTGAGCCAGGACGCCATAGTGGTCATCCGGCAGTTTCTGCTGCATCGTACCATCCGCGATGTAACGAGGGAGGCTATCAGAGAAGGTCTGAACCACCGTATAGGAACGGATTGGCTGGATGGCAGGGCAAGTGCCTGGTCCATACCCACCGAATTTTTTCTGGAACTGTTCGCGGATGTATCCAGTGATACGGTCCGACTCGATTTGGGAGTCACCATAATGCAGGATATGCATCACAGGGCCCCTGTTACAATTCTGCAGGGAAACGAACAACTTATCCATCATGCGGAAATCGTTGTTAGGGAAATAGATTCTCGCCGAGCTCTTCTCCGCGAAGTGTATGTAAGACTTCAACGTATCCTCGAACGCCTTGCGTTCTTTCTCTTCCTGCGCCATCTGCGCCTCCCTCACCTTGTCGAGCGAGTCCTTCTCGATTTGGAGACGCAATTCCTCCTCAGCCTTCTGCAGTTTGCTTTCCGCCGACTCCTTGTCGCTATTGCGTTTCGACAACGCCTGTTTCAACGTCGGGAAAGTGAGGGTAATGCTTTCTTTGCTCAACTGTTCAAGGAAATTGGACTCATATTGTACAATGCTGTCGTCATCGATGGCTACGGTCGTATCCAACGTCCCGTTCAACCTCGCATCCTCTATCGAATCCAACGCCAGACTGTCTATTTTTGCCACCACCGTATCTTCTGGTTCTGGCTTAGCGCCTATAGTGATTCCCGAAGTAGGAAAAATTTCACACAACAACGCCAACGCCGCCACCAACGACACAAAGAAGATCAACGAAATATAAGCTTTCATCAAAATACAATTTTACAAATGCAAATCTACAAATAATTCACTTATAAGGCTAAAAAACTCCGCGACAAAGTATTAACAAACAAAAAACCGCTCGGATAACAGCTCCCGTGCGGAAAAAAGATACGAACCACAGAAAAAAGAGGCGAAAAGCATTGCGTATTAAAATTAAAACACTACCTTTGCACCGCATTTGGGGAATACCCGATGTGATTGGTACGGTAGTTCAGCTGGTTAGAATACATGCCTGTCACGCATGGGGTCACGGGTTCGAGTCCCGTCCGCACCGCAAAAAAAGGTTGGATGCTAAGCATTCAACCTTTTTTGTTTGTATCTGTTGTAATGGAAGGCCCCAAAACAACTCTTAATTCATAATTCTTAATTCAAAATTATTTCAAGTATCCTTTCTTCTCCAGATATTCCTTCACGACAAGGGATGGCTTACGGGCAAGGACACGCCTCTCCTCCAAACTCAGCTGAGCGATCAGGGTGGAAGGTTTGATGAGATTATACATATCCAAATTTTCTTTCTTCACCTTGGCGGGCGCGCCGACCAAGAGCACATTGCTCTGTTCACAACTTTTGGTCACCACAGAATTGGCTCCGACCGCCGTGCAATCAGAGATGGTAATATCACCGAACATCTTCGAGCCAGGACCCAAGTAACAGTTTTTCCCTATTTTAGGTGCGGCATTCGAATAACCCGCGCCCGTACCGATATGAACCCCCACATGGATGCGGGTGTTTTCTCCGATACTTGCCCCTCGATTGATGGTTATTTGGCCCAAACCATGAAGGGAACAACCAGCTGCTATAACATTAGGCGGAACACGATACCCCGTTTGGAACATTAATCGCCTACGCATGAATGCGAGGATAGGAACCTCAATTTTTCTTCGTAATCCTTTCTTGCAATTCCTCACATACTCTTCTCGCCTCAACACCCGGGAATAGCGATAGCTAAAATCCAACAATATCGCACGCAACTTGCCTTTAAAAGAAGGATAGACTGAATAAGCGGCGAGATCCGCCTTCTTGAAAAATTCATATTTTTCTTTACTGTCAATTTGTTTACTAGGATCCAACATAACAACCAAACAATTAAAAATATAGTTCCTTTGAGGTAAAACATTACGTGCAAAATTAAAAAAAATAGATTAAGATTTACCACACTAAAAATAGATTTTTTTAAGAAAACACAAAGGCGGACACATAAAGCATCCGCCTTGTAATGTAATCAGTCAAATTCAGCAAGAATCATCCCATCGGAACGTTCATGGCCTCCTCCACGAACTCGTCCCAAAGCATGACAGCATGCGTGGAAACCTCCTCCGGATCTTTTCTGACGATTTGGACGAACTGGGCATCCACCACCAGGGCGGAGACGCCATCCGTATCGGTACGATCGCCCACCACGAGTACTTCCGAGCCCTCCACCTCCATCTGCGAGAGGATCTCCCACATCAGGCGAGGCGCAGGTTTCAACGCCCCCATGTCTGGTGCGCTAAAGCAGAAGTCGAACGCCGAAGGGGAAAGACCGACCGCCTCCATGCGCTCCTCCGTACGCTGGTAATCCGAGAAGACAGCCGTCTTCACGTCGCGGTCTCTGAGTTTCTCCAAGAGCTCGTCCACCCTAGGTTGGGCATGGTAATGCTTCTTCAAAACCTTCAGGAACCGTCCCAAATAGTCCACCTCGTACCAAGAACGGGTCTTCTCCACAGAACGTTTCAGCCGCTTCGCCAAAAGTTCGAAGAAAGCATTGTTAAACTTCTCTTCCGTCTCGAAGTCCTTGTCCTTCATGTACTTTCTCACAGCGCGCTCGGCACCCACATTGCGGATGTCCAATGGGTTCGCCATGATCAGGTGAAGGGGATAATTCTTCTTGTCGTATAATGTTCCGTCGAAATCGAAGATAACAGCCTTCACTCTCGACCAATCAATCTTCACCATTACTTCTTAACGAGGTCTTTGAATTTAGCGTGACGGTTCTCATCCTGCAACAACAAGTTCAATTTGAACTGTCCGTCGCGGGCACCCTCTTCGATGCAACGTGCCTTGAACTTCTCGAATGATTCGGAAACGAGCATGTGCGTGATCGGGTCGTGCACACGCAAGGAGTCACGCTTAGCCTGATACTCCATGTTGCGTTGTTTCAGCTTGTCGTCCACCAATTTAGTGAATGCCTCAGCCTGCTCCTGCGTAGTATCCTGGTTCTCGAACTCGTAGTAGAAGTGGTAAGCGGAAACGCTCAGGTCGGCGAAACCGATGAAGAACTTAACCGGCATGTTCAACTCCTTCGCAGCCTCCTCGACAGCGCCCGTGAATTGGGTCTCGTGGAGCTTCTCGCCCGTCATCGTCACGATACCGTTGATCTTCTGTACCATGTGAACCTTAGGGATGGTTCCGTAGAAGCCCTCCACCTCTAGCAAGTCGCTCATCGTATAACGGTAGAGACCCGCCCATGTCGTCACGTATGGGCAATATTGCTTGCCAACCTCCAGCTCATGCAGACGCAGGAACTTAGGGTTAGGGTTCTCAAGATCACTCTTCTCCACGAACTCGAAATAGTGCATGTGAGGGAAGAGGACCGTACCGGTCGTATCGTCCAACACCAATCCGGCGCGGCACTCGGAAGAGAAGTAGCTGAACTCCAAGTGCATCATCTCCTTAGGGAAGGAATCCTTGAACTTCTCCAAATAGAACTTCGTGTTACCGCACTTCCAAGTGTTCAGGATCTGCATGTTAGGCCAATAGTGCTTAGGCAACACGGTGCCGTACTTCTCCTTCAACGCGCGGAGTTCCTTTGCTCGCTCAGGGTTTGGCTGCAGGTTCTTGCCCTTGATGATGTTTTGTCTAACCTCTTCAGGGATATTGATCTTAGCGCTGATGGTACCCTTCTCGATATCATCCACGTAATCGTCGTAGAACTCGTTCACGTTGTTCTGCATCTCCACGATAGTGGAAGGGTTTGCGGTCACGATCAAGTGCACATTGTGCTCGATACCCAAACGCATGATGCAATAGTAGCGCGCCTTGTAGTCCGAGATGGTGAAGACATCCGCAGGGGCCGTGTAAGCCACCTTGATGAACTCAGGGCAGTCACGTTGCGTCACACCTGAAACGGAGCCGTACACCGTTCCGTCCGGAGCGGCACCCTCGATGGCCTTGCCTACGATGGAAACGATCTGTCCGTCGAAAGTCTTCGGGCGGTTCTTGATGAAGGAGTAGAGCCACACCTTCGTCATCTTGCTATATACGTTGGAGTAATATTCGTTCGTGATAGGAATCCACTTAGGCTCGCTGGTCGTACCGGAAGTGGTGGCGTACATTTTAGGTTTGCCAGGGAAGAGCACGTTCTCCTCACCATGTTTGTGACGCTCCACGTATGGGCGGAAATCCTCGTAGTCGTTAGACTTCACGTTTTCCTCATAGAGTTTGAACAACTCGTCAGCGCTCTTCGCTTCCAATATCTTGGCGAAGTTGTGTTCCTTACCATAAACGGAATCCTTCGCATATTCCAAAATACCTCTCAGCGTTTTCTCTTGCGCTTTCTTACAATCCTTGGCGGCCTTGTCCAATTTTCTCCACTGCATCTTACCTGCGATAGAGAGGAGCGTCTTGATTTTCCACGCACCTTTGGTCTTCTCTTCCATACTATATTCCTTATTTTTTTAGTTATTCGTTTACATTATGGTTAAAAATCGTGCTAAGATAGTCATTTATCATAAGATTAAAAGCAAGTATAGGGAAAAATTTACCAACGAAGGATTAATCGGTAGCATCAATAAGCCGTCCCGGGAATGTCCCCCACCCCTTTCTGTGCGCCTCGTTGGAGGGCTCCATCTGTCCCAAAACAGGACCATGGGGGAAGCAAATGGAAGCGTTTTTTTGACCAATCCAACAAAAAATTGTATATTTGGAAAATATTTCAAACGGACAAATATTCCATCAACCGACTGGCTATCTGTCCTTTGCAACTAATGGGATGTGTAACATGAATGAATTAATCAAACAAAAACAGATATGGCAATGAAGATGAGAACGTTCTTGACATTCATTTTGATGTTTTGCGCCACCTATATGGCGAGTGCGGCCAACCACTTAACCTTCACGGCGGAGGAGGATTCGTCCACCTTCTGTATCAAGAGGTTTGGCGATAACAATCCGAGTGTGCAGTACTCCCTGGATGACGGGGAGACCTGGACGGACCTCTCAGAGGACAAGGCTGTCGTTTTAGCGCACAAGGGAGACAAAGCCCTGCTTAGGGGAAACAACCCCAAAGGATTCTCTACCCATTATGAAAAATATACAAAGTTCACAATGGGAGGCAAAATAGCCGCCAGCGGAAGCGTGATGAGCCTGATTGACAGCATCGGAAAGACCACCGCCATCCCTAATGATATATGTTTTTGGAAATTGTTCGAGAAATGCGAAAGCCTCACGAAAGCTCCGGAATTACCGGCAACCATACTGAAAGAGCAATGTTACGTGCAGATGTTTGACGGCTGCACCAACCTTACCCAAGCGCCCAAACTACCAGCAACCACGATGAAATTCGAGTGCTACGTGTACATGTTCTCAGGATGCGTCAGCCTCACGGAAGCGCCAGAATTACCATCGAAATTTCTAGATGGCTCATGCTACGGAGGCATGTTTTGGGGATGCACGAGCCTCACTAAAGCGCCAGAATTACCTGCAACGACATTGGACAAACTATGTTATGGAAGAATGTTCGAGAACTGCACAAGCCTCACGCAAGCGCCAGAGTTGCCGTCCATTTACCTGGCTGACAGCTGTTACATGAGAATGTTCGCCGGATGCACAAGCCTCACACAAGCGCCAGAATTGCCAGCAACCGAAATGAACACCAGTTGTTACCAAAGCATGTTTTCAGGGTGCTCGGCACTCACACAAGCTCCGGAGCTGCCCGCTACAACTTTGTCCGAGAAATGTTACAAAAACATGTTCTCAGAGTGCGCTGCGCTCACACAAGCGCCGGAATTACCCGCCACAATCATGAGTGAATACTGTTATGCGGACATGTTTTACAACTGCACGAATCTGACACAAGCGCCTAAAACGCTAGGTGTAACTTTAGCCAGCAACTGCTATCGAGCCATGTTCTCAGGGTGCTCGGCACTCACACAAACTCCGGAACTACCCGCCACAAAATTGGCAAACGCTTGTTACGAAGGAATGTTCTACAACTGTTCAAAACTCGTCCAAGCCCCGGAATTACCCGCAACAACACTGGCTGACAGCTGCTATAAATTCATGTTTAGGGGTTGTATAAACCTCACTCAAGCACCAGAGCTACCAGCGAAAAAGTTAGCCAAGCAATGCTATGCCTGCATGTTCAATGGTTGCTTGTCCCTAAAGCAAGCCCCGGAACTACCGGCAAGATTCCTTGTCGAAGGTTGTTATAACTCGATGTTCGACGCCTGCAAATTCCTTTCAGAAATAACGGTTTCCATCACAGATTGGGGCGTAGAATATGAGGATAGTACCTCAGGCACATTATGGAACACATCAGAATGGGTCAAGGACGTAGCCTCGACAGGCACTTTCTACTGTCCACAATCATTGCCTCTCGAATACGGCATAGACCGGATTCCTGAAGGCTGGACGATAAAATCGACCGAAGAGGAAGTTACAGAACCCAACTATCTGACTTTCACGGCAGAAGAAGATAGCTCATCTTTTGGAATAAAGAATGCTCCTAACAACAAGACACCAAACATTCTATATTCCGTTGACAACGGTAAAAACTGGAAGAGACTCAAAGAGGGAGAAACCATCACATTGGGACACAAAGGGGACAAAGCGTTGCTTAGAGGAGACAATCCTACGGGCTTATCCTCAACAAACTCATATACAAAATTCGTGATGTCCGGCAAAATAGCGGCAAGCGGTAGCGTGATGAGCCTCATAGATGTTACAGGAGAAGCAACCGTCATCTCCCCCAAAGGGTGTTTTCGCTATTTATTTAGCGAATGTGAAAGCCTCACACAAGCGCCGGAATTGCCGGCGACGACGCTGTCAGAAGAGTGCTATGCCTACATGTTCAACAAATGCACGAATCTCACAAAAGCGCCTAAGTTACCTGCGCTCACGATGAAAACGCTCTGTTACGAAGGAATGTTCAATGGCTGCACCAACCTCAAAGAAGCGCCAGAACTACCTTCCACACAATTGGAGAGGTCTTGTTACAAAGGAATGTTTGAAAACTGCACAAGCCTCACACAAGCACCGGAATTGCCGGCAACCACATTGGCTGAGACATGTTATTTCACCATGTTTTATGGATGTACAAGTCTCGTCCGTTCCCCTGAATTACCGTCCGAAAAATTGGATTTCTACAGTTACAAATCCATGTTTGCTGGCTGTTCAAGCCTCTCTGAAATCAAAGTAGCTTTCGTGAAATGGGGAGATTATACCGAGTGGTGGGTTAACGAGGTTGCCCCGACCGGCACCTTTATCTGCCCAGGATATTTGCCATTAGAATATGGGCGGGATCGAATTCCGGAAGGATGGGCTGTCAAATATATAGAAGACGAATCCGAAACCAATTATTTAACTTTCACCGCAGCTGAAGATGGGTCATCTTTTAAACTAATCAGTAATAGCAACAGACCAAACATACAATACTCCATAGATGACGGAGAGACATGGATAACCTTCAAAGACAAAGACTCCGTTCCACTTGAGCACAAAGGAGATAAGGCTTTGATTAGAGGCTACAACCCTGAAGGCTTTTCCTCATACAAAGGTTATACGAGTTTTGAGATGACCGGGAAAATAGCAGCAAGCGGGAGCGTCATGAGTCTTATAGACGGGAAAGGGATCACCACTGTCATCCCTAACGAGAAGTGTTTCTACTGTCTATTCTATAAATGCGCAAGCCTCACTCAAGCACCGGAATTGCCAGCCACATCTTTGGCAGATAGATGTTATAGTGCCATGTTCGAAGGATGCACAAGCCTCACTCGAGCACCCGAATTGCCAGCTACATCTTTGGCAGATAGATGTTATAGTTCCATGTTCGAAGGATGTACAAATCTTTCTGAAATAAAAGTTGCCTTTGGATCTTGGGCTACGACCTCTATTTTTGATTCAAAAACCGAATACTGGGTCAAGAACGTTGCCCCAGCCGGCACATTCATCTGCCCGAAATCATTGCCAATCGAAATGGGAGAGGACCGGATCCCCGAAGGTTGGGTAGTTGTTGACATAGAAAGTGTTGGAGTAAACGCCACCACAAGCGACGGCATAGCCGTATGGTCGGATGGCCTCACCATCTTCATCCGCAATGCGGAGGGCAAGGTATCCCTCTATGATCCTTCCGGAAGGGTAATATCTGTCTCCACCGGAGCAGCCAACGAGACCCGCTCCATGTCCGTTCCCTGCCAAGGCATCTATTTCGTCAGGGCGAACGGAAAGACATTGACCACGACCGTGCGATAGGCAGTCGGGTCATCACAAAAAACCGGAGGAGCGAAACGATGCAGTTTCACTCCTCCGGCTTTTCTTTATATGCTTGCGCCTAACAGGGAACTACAAGTCCCTTCAGTCTATCGTCATTCTTTTGCCAACACCATCGATTTGAACTCCTTCATCCCCTCGGAGGCTCCCTTCTGAATCATATAGATGGGCCTGGACGATGGGACAGTGACCGGCTTAGGGTCTATCACATAGATAGGCACCTCCCTACGCAGGTAATGGACCAATCCCGCCGCAGGATAAACAACCAACGAGCTGCCCACGATTAAAAAGATATCCGCCTGCTCCACCCACTCGATGGCAGGCTCGATCATCGGCACAGGTTCACTGAACCAGACAATGAAAGGACGCAGTTGGCTACCGTCGGAAGCCTTATCCCCCACGTGGATCTCACTCTCCATGGAAGGCAAGGTCGTCACAAGGCTCGTATCCTTAGAGGAGCAGACCTTCATCAGTTCCCCATGAAGGTGGATGATGGAGGAACTACCCGCCCTTTCATGCAGGTCGTCCACATTTTGGGTGATGATCTTCACGTCGAAATCATCCTCCAACTCCTTCAGGGCTATATGTCCGTAGTTGGGCTGATGGTTCTTCAGATCCTTGCGCATATCGTTGTAGAAGTCCAAGACCAGCTTAGGGTTCCGGTAAAAGCCCTCCGGTGTGGCGACATCCTCCACACGATACTCGTTCCAGAGACCGTCCGAATCACGGAACGTGCTGATACCACTCTCCGCGCTGATGCCAGCCCCCGTCAAAACAACCAACCGTTTCTTTCCCATGGTATAATTGATTCGTTAATACTTCCTATTCCAAATCTCAGAGGCGATGAAAGCACGTCTCGCATCCTCCGCCGTTTTGAAAGAGAACTCCGAGGCACCCTCCGCAGAAGCATTCTCCGCAAGGTTAGGCATATTGACACGTGACTTCTTCCCGGATTGTTTTTGAGGTTTCTCCACGTCGTAAGTATTCATCTCGGCGGTCAAGAACGGGTCGGAGGATTTCCTCTTCTTAGGCATACTCTGCGAAGGCGCCGGCATCGATTCCCCAACGCCACCCACCGGGCGGTTCTGCGCCTTGCTCTTTTCCCGATTCGCATCAGCCTTCCACTTGTCTTTCAACAGGTTGAAGACAAAGACACCGACGAAAACCAATATGTAAATAAGAGCCTTTGAGTCCATATTCGTTTTTTATAGGTTAGCATCGATCTTGGCTACGATGTCTGGCTTCGGATAGCCGCCAACCATCTTATCGACAACCTCTCCATTACGTACCAAAAAGATAGTTGGGACATTGCGCACCTTATACATGGAGACCAAATCCGGGTTATCGTCCACATCCACCTTGCCGATCACCACACGGTCGGCATACGTTTCGGACAATTCCTCCAAGACGACGGCCACGTTCTTACAAGGGACACACCAGCTTGCGCCGAAATCCAACACTAAGAGTTTGTCGCTCTTAACCATCTCTTCGTAATTAGCATCTGTAATATTAATCATACTCAAAAACATTTAGGTGAGTTCTAAAGATTCAACTTTCCAATAAAATCACATGGACAACGGGTTGAAAATCAATTCGTCGAGTCCATCTTACTATCAATTGCACAAAAACCATGCCACAAGTGAGGTCAGGCGACGTTCAAATCCACCGTTCCCTCCTGACGCATCTGTTCGAGGTACTCCATCAGAGGCCGCGTGAGCTTTATCTTCCTCGTGCGGGACGTCACAGTCACAGGGTTACCCGTGGATGGTTCCACCACCGCCAAGGAGAGGTTCACATTGCCATCTTGCCCTTCGATCAATGACAAAAAGTTAGTGACAAAGTCCGGCGTGACATTCTCCTCCTTGATCTTGATCGTCAGGTTTCCTGAGAAATCCCTACTCTCTTCCGCTAAAGGCTTTACCGTGGCGATGTTGAAGTCGATGAAATCTCCATACCGCCGTTTGGAGAAACTACCGCTGATGAAGACCATCATGCCCTTCTCGTACGGAGAGAATTTCACGATGTCCTCTGAACGGAAGAGGGCGAAACGATGGGACCCCGAATAATCCTCCACCGTGATGAAGCGGCAAGGAGTACCCTTCTTCGAGACGGTAGAAACCGCCTCCGTGATGACGCCTCCCATCATCAACTCCTGGTCCAAATGATTGGCTCCGAAACTTGCGTCCGTCTCCATATCATTCATCCTCACATTGCAAATATAATTTAAAAATACGTAATATGCATCAAGCGGATGGGCAGAAAGATATATTCCCACCAATTCACGCTCTTTTTCCAAGCGATACAAATCGGACCACGCCTCCGCCTTCGGCAATATAGGCTGCTGCGGTTTCATGCCCACATCCCCACCAAAGAGAGACTGCACATTGCTCTGTGCGGCCAATTTGCATTGTGTGCCATATTGGCAGAGGACCTCCGAAACAGTACGACCCTTGTCCGTAGGCGACATGATTTGCTCCCTGGTACAGTTCGGAAGGGAATCGAACGCTCCCGAAAGCGCCAAACTCTCGATTGTCTTTCTGTTGCAAGCCTTAAGGTCGACACGCTCCACGAAATCGAAGATGGAGGTGTACGGGCCATTCTTCTCACGTTCGGATACGATTGCCATCACCGCACCCTCTCCGACGCCCTTGACGCCTCCCAAACCGAAGCGGATCTCGCCCGTCTGGTTCACAGTGAAGTTCAGTTCAGACTCGTTCACGTCAGGTCCCTTCACCTTGATTTTCATGGACTTGCACTCCTCCATGAATTTCTGCACATCGGTGATGTTATCCTTGCTGAGCGTCAGGTTGGCGGCCATGTACTCCGCAGGGTAATGCGCCTTCAGGTAACCGGTTTGGTAGGCCACCCAGGCGTAACATGCGGCGTGCGATTTGTTGAAGGCATAGGAGGCGAACTTCTCCCAGTCCTTCCATATCTTTTCCAGAATCTCAGGGTCATGCCCGTTCTTC
>JAGCGM010000081.1 GCA_017649635.1 Paludibacteraceae bacterium
ATAAATGTCATTATGATATTATGTATAACATTTAACCATTAGTATTATGGAAAGATTATGGAAGTTGGGGTTAATAATGTTGCTGTCCTGCGTTATGGCATGCCCCCTGAGAGCGGAAGAAAAGGATAGCACCTCGTCAAAGGTTGAGTTCACCGTCGGTGCGGACTTGGTAAGTTCGTATTTGTGCCGCGGCGCTAAGGTGTCGGGGGCCAGTTTCCAGCCTACGTTTGGTGTTTCATACAAAGGATTGTCCCTGAGCGCATGGGCCTCCTCCGATTTTAAGACGGCTGTGAACGAGTTCGATTGGATATTGGGTTACGAGGTCGGTGGATTCTCGGTAGCGCTGACGGACTATTTCGGTCCGTATGAGGATGGCGCCACACCTAAGTATTTCGCGGATAATTCGCACATGTTGGAGGGTACGGTCGGATTCGACTTCTCCGCGGTCTGCGAGAAGTTCGCTTTGAGCATCGCATGGAACACCTATTTCCTGAATGATAAGAATGCGGAAGGGGATGAACAGTTCTCCACTTACATCGAGCTGGGATACCCTGTGAACCTGAGCGCCGTTTCGCTGGAATTCGCTGCCGGCTTCACTCCTTGGGAGGGTGTCTATTCCTCTAATTTCAATATGGTGAACCTCTCCCTGAAGGCAACCAAGGAGTTGAAAATCACGGAGTATTACTCCCTGCCGGTATTCACGCAATTGGTCTTGAATCCTAACACGGAAAACATATATGGCGTCTTCGGCGTCAGCTTCTAAAGGGATTGGCCATTAAACCTAATTAGTCATGTAATTAAAACGTAATCATCATGAAAAAGATTGAAGCAATTATCCGAAAAACAAAGTTTGAGGAAGTAAAAGATGCCTTGTTGGCGGCGGATATCGAATGGTTCTCGTACTATGATGTCCGTGGCGTCGGAAAGGCGCGACAAGGACGAATCTACAGAGGTGTCGTGTATGACACAAGTGTTATCGAGCGCACATTGGTCTCCATCATCGTTCGTGACAAGAACGTGGAGCGGACGGTCGAGGCGATCCAGAAAGCCGCGTATACAGGCGAGATCGGTGACGGTAGAATCTTCATCATCAATGTGGAGGATGCCATCAGGATCAGGACGGGCGACCGCGGCGACACTGCCCTTTACAATGCCGAGCAAGAGAAATGACAACAGAGAACAAGACTCAATTAAATCAAACGATAAACAATATGCTAATTATGAACACGATATTAAAACATATAACATCAAGGGCCGCCCGCATCGGGACCATGGCATGTTCCCTCTGCGTAGGTCTGCCTGCCATGGCGCAAGACGCTGCTGTGGCGGAGGCGGCGGAGGAAGCCTCTTCCGTCAGTGCGGTCGACACGATTTGGGTGCTTTTGGCAGCCATGCTGGTATTCTTCATGCAACCAGGTTTCGCCTTGGTTGAGGCTGGATTGACGAGGGCGAAGAACACGGCCAACATCCTGATGAAGAACTTCTGCGACTTCGCGGCGGGTTCTGTCCTCTATTGGGTGGTGGGCTTCTCCATCATGTTTGGCGCCGGAACGTTCATGGGATGGGGCGGATTCGGTATCGGTGGTGTGGAAAACCCTTGCGGTAACTTGCCGAAGGAGTGTTACTTCATCTTCCAAACGGTCTTCTGCGCGACGGCGGCCACCATCGTTTCAGGTGCCATGGCTGAGCGTACTAAGTTCTCCATGTACATGCTCTACTCTGTCCTGATCTCCGCTTTCATCTATCCGATCCAAGCGCACTGGTCATGGGGCGGTGGATGGTTGAGCGAGTTGGGATTCCATGATTTCGCGGGATCCGCCGTAGTCCACTCTTGTGGTGGTTTCATCGCTTTGGCCGGCGCCATCGTATTAGGTCCACGTTTGGGCAAATACGGAAAGGACGGAAAGACCCACGCCATTCCGGGTCACAGCTTGACCTTGGCGGCCTTGGGTGTTTGGATCCTCTGGATGGGATGGTTCGGATTCAACCCTGGATCAACGGTAGCGGCTCAAGGTGCGGTAGACCCTGAGACTTATGGAGGTGGCATCCTCGATAACATGTCTGCTATGTCTCACATCTTCGTGACGACGAACATCGCAGCGGCCGTAGGAGGAATCGTGGCATTGATCTACACTTGGTTGGTTTATGGAAAACCATCATTGTCAATGGTATGCAACGGTATCTTGGCAGGTTTGGTCGGCATCACGGCAGGATGCGACTGCGTGTCAATCGGTTCCGCAGCCATCATCGGAGCCATCGCTTCCGTGGTAATGTGTTTCTCTGTCAACTTCCTTGACACGAAGCTCCATATCGACGACCCTGTCGGTGCAGTCTCTGTACACGGTATGGCAGGATTCACGGGCACGATTCTCACAGGTGTCTTCGCTTACGAGGAGTGCGGATACTCAGTATTGACTCAGCTGATTGGTGAGGCCACGGTAGCGGCTTGGTCATTCGGCGTAGGATTCCTGGTATTCTTCGCGATCAAGAAGATCCATGGCCTGAGGGTTCCGAAGAGAATCGAGGAAGAAGGTTTGGATGTGTACGAACACGGAGAGTCAGCATATAACTGATATACGGAAATCTACCGTCTGTGTGGGCGTCCTCGGAGTGATCCGGAGGACGCTCTTTTTTGCTGTGTGGCCGATCATCTCTTCCAATATGTCTGGTTTCACAGGGAGAGCGCAAGAACGAAAAACGAAACGGAGGAGTGAGAAAAAGAACAATTATGCGTTTGCTCAAAAAGATAATTATTATTTTTGGGGCATATAACAGGGGAACGCCTATGGTTGGTTGAACGAATCGATTTTTATGTATGATAGATGAATGATCGCAAGGGGGCATATTTAAAATGTTGAATTATTAAGAAATCATTTCTGTTATTGCTCAAGTAAATGAATAACAAGTCGTTTCCATATTGTTTCACGGTATTTTTCCTGACCTTCGTATTGGGGACATGCTCATTATGTGAATCCGCGAAAGGGCAGGAGAACAATACCCAGTTCGAGCAAATGAGAAGCGAATTGCGGTCTGGTTCGTTGCCGCTTGTGAACTTGACTGTGGATATCTCTGCCGTCAGTAAAAGGGCGTTCGTCGATGGTGAAATAGAGATAGTCGACTTCCTTAAAAGGACGGATTCATTGTCCGAATCGGTTAAATATCAGTGCCAAATCAGGTATCGGGGAGGAACATCGGTCAATCATGAGAAGAAGTCATTCTCCATCAAACTGGTGGATGAAGCTGGTGAGAAGCAGAATGCCAACATATTGGGTATCAGAGAAGAGAATAGTTGGATCTTAGATGCGATGGCCATCGACAGGACGAGGATGAGGAATAGGGTCTGCTTCGATGTGTGGAACGATATGAGCCAGACTCCATACGAGACTGCTTATGGGAACCGGAATGGGACGTTAGGCGAGTTTGTGGAGGTGTTCATCAATGGAAGTTACCATGGGTTGTACTGCATGTCGGACAAGATAGACCGTAAGCTGTTGGGCCTAAAAAAAACGAAGAAGGATGAGAATGACACTACCATAAGGGGGGTGCTATACAAAGGGATTTCCCCTCATACCAACCTTAAATCCTATGTGGATGCGGATGTGAACAGTTCCACTTGGAACAGGTGGGAACTGCAGTATCCAAGCGATCTTCCTTCTTTCGACACATGGAAACCTTTGATGGATTTGATGGACTTAAATTCAACGGAAACGTCGGATTCTCTCTTCCTCCAGCAATATCAGGACTATTTCTATCCGGAGAATCTTGTTGATTATATTGTTCTTATAATGGCTCTCAATGTGGATGATTGTCTCTACAAGAACACATTTTTGTCTGTTGTTAATATCAATAAAGGCCATAAATTCCTGATCTCGCCATGGGACATGGATATGTCTTTAGGTGGCTCCTGGGATGGAACCTATAATGATGTACTTGTTTCCTTCGATAGGTTCAGTAATGTTCCTCCGTTCAATAGGCTTATCCCGCAGAATATGGATGGATTTATGGATAGCGTGAAGCATAGGTGGTTAAACCTCTATTCCTCATTGTTCCTTCCGAAGAATATAGAGAAACGGTTGGATGAGTATGCGGACGCATTTCTGACATCGGGAGCGTGGGAACGTGAGTATGCCAAGTGGAACGGGAACCCGGTGCCTTTGAGACAGTCGATTACGGAGGAATTAGACTACGTGAAAGATTGGTATGGAAGGAATTACGAATTCCTATGTGATAAATTCAAACCGGGACAGATGGGAATATTGGATGTCCCCGAAACGATAAGTATGGGTCGGGACTGTTTGGATGGAAATGGGAGGAAATGTGCCGACGGCGTCTATTGGATGGACGGACGTAAGGTCAGAGATTCGTCGGACATAGAGGGGTTGCCTAGTGGCGTCTATATTGTCGGAGGTAGGATAGTGCTCGTTCGTTAGCTTCCCACAAAAGAAGTATGGCGTTACCCCGCCCATGTGTCGAAAAAAGATAATATTTTTGTGGTCTCCGCGAAGGGGATCCTATTCGTCAATTACGGATTTGGTTAAGATATGAAGGATACATTAAGTACATTTTTTGCTCTTATGGGTCTTGTATCGCCGCCACTATGCGCCGTGCATGCCGCTAGCAGGGGTATAATCATCAATGAGATTATGCCCAACAACGTGGATGCGGTAATCGACGAGGACTATAAATTTCCGGAGGGTTGGGTGGAACTGCACAACACGACAGACCACGACATAGATATTCAGGGATGGTATTTGTCCGACAAGCCCTCCGATCCTTTCTTGTGGAAAATCCCTGTCCAATGCGTTATTCCTTCCCACGGATACAGAATCATCTACACGGACAAGGTGGACACGACGCTTCCCGGGCATATACACGCCGCCATCAACATGGGCAACGTCAACGGTAGCCTCTATCTCACGCGTGACGATGGGGAGGCCGAAGACGAAACTCCGAAATATACGGATGCCCCCATCAACCATAGCTTCGGCAGGTGCCAGTCCGACGCGTCGAGTTGGGTCTGGTTCGAACACGCCACGCCGATGTTGCCCAATTCGGATGATTGTGCGGAAAAGGAATCCGCCCCTGATGTCGAATATGATCGCCAAGGGGGCGTATACTACGGCTCATTGACCGTCCAACTTACCGCTCCGGATCCATACGGGCGGAATATCCGCTACACGCTGGACGGAAGCGAACCCACGGAGCATTCCCCGCTTTACGTCCAACCGATAACCATCGACAGTTCCACGGTCATAAAAGCTAAAATCATCAGCGAGGATTTGCTGAGCAAACCTTCCAACGCCAACAGCTACATCTTAACCGACAGGGAGATGCAACTCCCGATCGTGTCGCTTTCCATGAATCCGGAGTATCTGTGGGACGATACGTTGGGAATATATGTGGAGGGGAAAACAGGTGTCTACTATAGGGAGGATTTCGGGGGACGATGCAATTACAGGACCAATAGGCGGCGACCCCTCAACATGGAGTACTTCGTCGAGGGGGAAAGGGTGGTCAACCAACTGTGCGAAGCGAGAATCGCAGGAGGATGGCCCCGCTTTGAAAAGATAAAGGGTCTGAAGATATATGCGAAGAAAAGGTACGGCAACAAATATTTCTCCTACAAATTCTTTCCGGAGAAGGAGTCCAAGGAGGAAGAGGGATATAGATGCATCTATCTAAGGAACGGTGGGAACGACGCCCAGCTGACGATCGTGAAAGACGCGTTCCTGCAGAAACTCTCAGGCGGGAAGGTTGATGTCGATTACCAAACTTGCCAACCCGTCATCGTCTACCTGAACGGGCAATATTGGGGAATAGAAAACATGAGGGAACCCGACAATGATGATTACTTCTTATCCAACTACGGGATTGAGGACATTGACCTGTTCAAAAACCACGAACTCAAGGAAGGTACCCGTGATGCGTACGATAATCTATGTGAATTCCTTAGCCAGCCCGACTTCTCCCACGAGCAACTATGCTCCCTTGTGGATGTGAACGAATTCGTCAACTATATGTCGCTTCAGGCTTTCGTCGGAAACTACGACTGGCCTAACAACAATTATGTTATCTGGAGGAACAGGAACAACGGGAAGTGGAGATGGTTGGTGAAGGACCTGGATGGCGGATTTGAATATTGGCCTATTACCGACCCCAACAAGGATATTATCGGGGTGTATATCAATCCATTCAATTTCCTTTCGAGGAAGGAGCCCTATTATGAACATGGAAACAAGGATTGGGCGACCTGGCCGCTGGAACGTATATTATCCGACCCCATTGTGCGAAGGATGTACATAGAGAGGATCGCCATCCAGACGGGGGATATCTTCCATAAATCCGAGATGTACCATGTCATTGACTCTATCACATCCATCATAGCGGATGAGTACCCTTACCACAGAACCAGGTGGGATTGGCCGCAAAGCACATGGAAGACCTGCTTCGAACAGATGCCGGATTGGATCGAACATAGGCATGACCTCCTTTATGGAATGTTGTCCGAATACTATTCTTTGGGAAAGCCGATCCCGCTCACTATTAAGTCTTCTTTGGAAGGGGATGAAGTGCGGAACGGAAATCTGTTCCTTTGCGGAGAACGGCTCTACCGTGATAGGTTTGACGGGAAATGGTTCCAGGATGATTCCATTACCATTGAGGCTTTGCCTCAGGTGAATGGCCAAAGATTCGAGAAGTGGCTGGCCATCTGTACGGACAAAGGGAATGCGGTCGATTCCAAATATTTGTATGACAATAAGATAACCATAAAGACCAACAAAAAAAGGTCATATTCCTTCACTGCCATTTATACGGACAATGATGGGGAATCTCCGGACAATCACTCTAATCGCATCGTTTCTCTCTATCCTAATCCCGTCATAGATAAGCTGTACCTCCAGTTCGATATGATCGGCGTGTGCCGTTTGGAACTCACGGACATCACGGGGCATGTCATGCTCAAGGAGAGCGCCATCAACGACAGCCATGTCATGAATATGAGCGGATTACGTTCAGGGGTATACCTCCTGCGTGTGTCACCCCAAGGAGGGGATGAGAAGATATATAAGATCATCAAACAATAACACCCAATCCTTGCTGATTGAGGGAATCTCCTGTGATCAGTTCGTCAACACTGCCTCGGGAATTCCTTCCGCCTCTCATCGGAAATACTTCCCGACGACCGGCAACGCCTTCAGCGGGAGGTCTCGCTTGATGATGAGGGCAAGGAACAACAACAAAAGAATCGTGTCCTGCACATAACGCAATGCCCCTTCCGCCGGCGAAAAGGTATGGATGGCGAAGAAGAGAGCCGTCACAAGCGCATAGATGAGGATGGATTTGAAATCATAGTTGATCGGGTAATATTTCTGCCCGAAGCAATAGGAGATCACCGTGATGACGAAGAAGCAGCAGAGCGAGGCGGCCGCAGAGGCCATGTAGCCATATTTTGGCACAAACAAAACATTCACCAAAAGCGTGATGATCAGGCCTATAATGGAGAAATAAGCGCCATACTGGGTCTTGTCCGTCAGTTTATACCACAAAGAGAGGTTGAAGAAGATTCCTTGGAAGAGGTAGGATATAAGAATGATCGGCACCACGCGCAGGCCTTCCCAGTAATCGCTTCGGATCAGATGCTTCAGTATATCCAAGTAGAAAATCATTCCCAAGAAAATCAGGAAGGAGAAGATGATGAAGAACTTCATTGCGTCCGCATACTCGTTCTTTTTGTCGCCTCCCTTGTTCTGCGCGAAGATGAAAGGTTCATACGCATAACGGAAGGCTTGGGTGAACATCATCATCACCATCGCGATCTTGAAGCATGCGCCGTAGATGCCTAGTTGCGCGTCGGCCACCTCCCTGTCGGGTATGAGGTAAGGGAAGATGATCTTGTCCAGGCTCTGGTTCATGATACCCGCCACACCTAGGATGAGGAGCGGGAAGGAGTATTTCAGGATCTGTTTCAGCAGTGAGGAGTCTATCTTAAGTTTCGCCTTCAGGATTTGAGGCAATAGCATGCAGGTGACGAACACGGTGGAGATCAGATTAGAGATAAATACATATCCCACCCCATAGCTCTCGTCGTAGAACCAGGAGATCCATTCGGGGTGTGAAGCTTGGATCTTCGGACAGATGACCAGGAAGAATATGTTGGCGGCGATGTTCACCAATATCATCGCCAGTTTGAGGATGGCGAAACGAATCGGCCTGTTTTGGAACCTCAGGTAGGCGAAGGGGATGCAACCGAACGCATCCATGGCGACGATCACGCAGAGCATCGAGATGAACTCGGGATGTTTGGAATAGCCTAGCAGGTCAGCGATGGCGGGGCTGAATGCCACACCCAGAAGTGCGAAGAGTGTGGAGGTGGAGCCGACGCAGCAGAGCACGCTGCTGTATACATCGCCCGCATTTTCCTGGTCTTTATTCGCGAAGCGGAAGAACCCCGTCTCCATGCCGTATGTAAGGATAACCAATAACAGGGCGGTCCACGCATAGAGGTTTGTCACGATTCCGTATTCGGCGGAATTGGTGAGCACGTACGTGTAGAGCGGAACGAGACACCAATTCAGGAACTTGCCCATAATACTGCTAACGCCGTAGATAGCGGTCTGTTTAGCAAGGTTTTTCATCTCAGCCATATTCCAAATATGCTTTCATCTATTTGTTTCACAAAGAAATCTTATTTTTTGCATACAACAAAGTATTATTTTCTCCCTTTAAGATTTTTTTTCAAAAAGACTTATTGCGCCATCAATGTAATGACGAATATATTATTATTAGTCAATTCAGATAGTGCGATTTTTTTTTGATATTAAGAAAATTTTATTATATTCGTAATCGAGTTTACAAAATAAAGGGGGAAACCTGAATTTAGAAGGATGAAACAGAGTAGACAGGGAAGGCAACTTCTCTGAAAGGGTTTGTTGCCCCTAATGGTGTTAATTAAAAACGAATTGCTTATGGAAACACTTATTCGGTTCTGTCTGACAAGATTGGCTCTCGTTGCAGCTGGATTGTCTATAGGGTTTGCGGCGAATGCGGGAGTGAAAGTGAATGAGGTAATGCCATGTAATATTTCAACCTATATGAAAAACCAGAACTACAATGGTTGGGTTGAATTCTACAACGATGCTTCATGTGCAAGTGTCGAGTTGAAGGGATATAAAATCGTGCACTATAAGTTGAAGAAGGATGGTTCCGTGGAGTGGGAATGGATGTGGACCATAGAGGAATCAAACGAAATCGGATCTGACAAGTATAAAGTGTTCTGTTTTGACGGCTCGGAGACGGACAGCAAGACAGCTCGCAAACTGGATGCCGATGGCGGTGTCGTTGTGTTGAAGGATAAGCACAACGTCGTTGTGGATTCGTTCAAGTACGGTGCGATGCAACCGCACATCTCGTATGGTGTCTACGGCGACGTTGTGGGCTATATGGTGCCTACTCCGAAGGAAAAGAATTCCCAAGCCTACGCAAGTCTTTCATCTCGTTGCTCAGCACTTGAATTCGACGGGTTGATGCCGGGTGTTGTTTCATATAATAATTCTGTCATTAAAATCAAGGGCAATACCAGTGGTGTGGATATCCGCTATACGATAGACGGAAGTGAGCCTACCGAAGATAGCGAGCTATATCCTTCCAATGGCATCATCGTTTCGAATATCATTGATAATGTGAAGAAAAATGTCATCATTCGTGCGAGAGCGTATAAGAAGGGCATGCTTCCTAGCGCTATTCTAACGGGAACGTTCATCTCCTCATATGCTTGCGATGATCAGTATAAATGTGGGAAGTCTAAACTGCCTATCGTATCCATTGTGACAGACTCGAAGAACTTATATGATGGGACCATCGGTATTTATACGAAAGGTGACGAGGATAACCCATATAGCGCATATCCGGATCAAAGTTGCATCTCGGAAAATAGGAAATTGAATTATGTGATGGATTGGGCGCGTCCGGCCAACTTCGAATATTTCGTGGACGGGAAAAGAGTCCTTTCCCATGAGGTGGATATCGCTGTGATGGGTGGTTGCTCCCGTAAGTATGACACGAAGTCATTGAAGATCAAGGCTGGTGATAGAATGGGGTATAAAAATGGTAAATTAAATTATAAATTCTTCGCGGACAAGGAGTGTGAGGAGTACAAATCCTTGCAGTTGAGGAATGGTGGAAATGGACATGAAGAGCGATACCTCCGTTGCCGGGATGGTTTCATGCAAAGCATCGCGAAGAATATGGGTGTCGATTATCAGGCATATCAGCCGGTAGCGTTCTATCTGAATGGAGAGTATAGGGGGTTGATGGGCTTACGCGAGCGTACGAACAAAGCGTATGTAGAGACTAACTTCGGACTGGACAGCAAAGATATTGATGTGATTGAAATCACCAACAAAAATGGTATTGTCGCAACCTGCGGCGATTTAGAGGCTTATAACAATTTGGTTGATTTCCTCTCGAAAAATGACCCTAAGGCCAGTGACTACTACAAGAAGGCTTCCAAGATGATGGACATGGATGAGTATATGGACTATCAGATTTTCGAACAGTTCATCGTGAACACCGACTGGCCGGCGAATAACTGCAAGATTTGGAGGGAGCGTAACAACGGACGGTTCCGTTGGATCACTTTTGACACGGATTTCGGATTTGGCCTTTATGGCGAGGGAGGAAGTAATCACTGCATTCCTGATGTGGATATGTTTAAATGGTGCAAGGGAGAAGGATCACGCTATAATTGGGGCAATGGA
>JAGCGM010000082.1 GCA_017649635.1 Paludibacteraceae bacterium
ACGCTTGTCGGAGTCGCTCGACCACTTGTAGAATTTCAATCCCACTGAACCCGAATCGATGGTCGTACAACTATTGGCTATGATAATCAAAATCACCACTCCAATAATGAGAGGGATAGAAAATATACTTTTAATCTTGGAGAGCACCACATTCTTGGCGTCGTCATTTTGGTTGTAGTTATAATATTTTCCCATGTTTTTATTAATTGTTATACATGTTTTCTATCTCTTTCGCATAATGTTCGGAGATGACCTTTCTCTTCAGTTTCAGGGTCAGGGTCAATTCCCCGTTGTCTGGCGTGAACGCGTCGGTGAGCAACGTGAACCTCTTCACCTGCTCGTACACTGCCAAGTCCTTCTGCGCCTGTTGGATACGGGCCTCGTAGAAGGCGATGATCTTAGGGTTCTCCAGCAACTCTTTCCGTGATTCGTATTTTATCTTCGAACTATTCGCGAATGCTTCGAGGGCGGAGAAGGCGGGGACGATGAGGGCGGAGACGTATTTCCGCTGGTCGGCTATGATGGCCGCCTGCTCGATGTATTTGTCCACGATGAGTTTGCTCTCCACTTGTTGGGGCGCCACATATTTTCCGTTGGAAGTCTTGTAGAGTTCCTTGATTCTTTCGCGGATCACCAGTCTGCCCTGTTCCGTCAGGTATCCGGCATCACCCGTCTTGAACCAGCCGTCCACGAAACTGCTCTCGTTTGCCTCAGGCTTGTTATAGTATCCCTCCGTGATGGTTTTCCCTCGTAGAAGGATCTCGTCGTTTTCGCCGATCTTCACCTCCACCTCCGGCATGATGTCACCGACGGAGTGTATTTCGTAATCCACGTTGAACGGGTTGTAGCAGGAGACGGTGGCGGTCGATTCCGTCAGTCCGTAACCCACGCATATATTGATGCCCACGCTATGGAGGAATATGTTCACATCGTCGGAGAGGGCGGCACCCGCTGTCGGGAAGAACCGTCCCTTGCCCAGACCGATCACCTTCTTCAGCAATTTGAACAGTGTGTTTCTGTAGAACCAATAACGCACGTTCAGAAGCGTAGGGGCTGGTTTGTTTTGCCGTCTGTATCCGAGGTTGCGGCGTTCACCGATCCTGACCGCGTGGAGCATCCACTTGCGGAGTGGGGAAGGGAAGCCCTCGATTTTATCGTTCACACCCATGTAGACCTTCTCCCAGAAGCGCGGAACGGCGCACATCATGGAAGGTTGCACCTCCTTGATGACGGTTTGGATCTCTTTAGGGTTCTTGTTGACCGCCACGACCATGTTCCGGTGCATGCAGAAGTAGGTCCATGCCCTCTCGAAGATATGGCTGAGAGGGAGGAAACAGAGCGAAACGTCCTTTTCCGTCACGTTCTTGAGGCGGATGTCATGGATCTTCATCGCCTGTTGGTAGTTGGATTGTCGGATGATCACGCCTTTAGGTTCACCTGTGGTTCCCGACGTATATATCAACGTGGTGAGGTCATTGAGGGATAGTCTCTCCATGCGCTCATTCAGTAGCTGGTCCGCGGTCTGCGACTCCAACCCATGTTTCTTGAAATCCTCGAAGGAGATGGCGGCGTCCACGCCGTTGAGTTGGACGGAAGGGTCGATGGCGACGATCCGTTTCAGGTATTTCGATTGCCGAAGCACCTCCACCGCCCTGTCGTATTGGTATTGTTCCCCCACGAAGATGGTACTGATTTCGGCGTCGTTGATGATATAATCGATTTGGGAGGCGGATGCGGTGGCATACATAGGTACGGTCGTAGCCCTGATGGCCTGGCACGCCAAGTCCACCGCAATGATTTCCACCATGTTTTGGGAGAAGATGGCGATGCGGTCCTCCTCCTCGATGCCCAATTCGATGAGGGATTTAGCGATGGAGCGCACCTGTTCCGCGAAATCGGACCAGCTGATGTTCCTCCACTCTCCCGTGGCATCATCCCTATATTTGAAGACGGTTCGGTTGGCGCAAGCCTTGGCCTTCTCGAACGCGATTCTTCCGAAATGGATAAGCTTTTCCATCCTATTATGACACTTTATTCAGCGCAAGACGAGTCTTGGCTTTGAACGTTACTATCGTTTTTTTTCTCCTTGCGGAAAAAACTCCTGTCTTTTTTAAGTCTTCTCAAGGCCGCCTGCGAAGCCATCTGTTGGGACTCCTTCTTCGAGTAGCCGGTGCCAAATCCGCCGTGAACGTTGTTGAGGCGGACTTCGGACTTGAACATGATGTTGTGGTCTTTGTCCTTCGATTCGTTGACCACGGAGTAGGCGATGTGCACACGGTTCTTCTGGCACCACTCGATGAGTTTGGACTTGTAGTCATGGTCATCGTTTATCACCTTGGACATGTCCATGAACTTTTTGAGGACGACATCCTTCAGATAGTAATAAGTGAAGTCGAAGCCCCTGTCCAGGTAAATGGCGCCCACCAAAGCCTCGAAAGCGTTACCATATACATTGAAGTTATGTGTTTTGTTCATGGGGGTGGTCTTGATGATCTTCTCAAGTCCCATCTGTTGGGCCACCTTGTTCAGGGTTTCGCGTTGCACCAGCTTGACCCGCATATTGGTCAAGAGACCCTCGTCGGCGTTTTTGTATTGTTTATAAAGAATATCCGACACGATGGCCTCGATGACAGCGTCCCCCAAGTATTCGAGCCGCTCGTTCGATTGGCTATCCTTCTTCGCCCTGACCATAACAGACTTATGGGAGAGCGCGAGGTTGTAATAATCCACATTGTGGGGGGTGAAGCCGAGTTGCTTTTGGATAACCAAATAATCTCCTTTGGAGGACGTCCAAAGAAGCCTTACCCGGTTCATCGCCTCTTTTATGAGAAATTTAACCTTCAAATTTCTTAAATATGATTGTCGCATTATGGCCGCCGAACCCGAAGGTGTTGGACATGGCGGTCTTAATCTCACGTTTCTTCGCCTTGTTGAAGGTGAAGTCCAGTTTGTAATCTATTTCAGGGTCATCGTCACCCTCTTGGTGGTTGATGGTTGGTGGGATCATACCCTCCTTGATGGCTAGGATGGAGGCGATGGCCTCTACCGCGCCTGTTCCGCCGAGGAGGTGTCCCGTCATTGACTTGGTGGAGCTCAGGCTCATCTTGTAGGAATGTTCCTTGAACACGCTCAGGATGGCCTTCACCTCCGAAGGGTCGCCCAATGGGGTGGATGTCCCGTGCATGTTGATGTAGTCGATCTCCTCCGGACGCATGCCCGCATCCTTCAAGGCGGCTTCCATGACCAAGACCGCGCCCGCTCCTTCCGGGTGTGTCGCCGTCATGTGGTAGGCATCCGCTGACGCGCCTACGCCCACAACCTCCGCATATATCTTCGCTCCTCTGTTGACTGCGTGCTCATACTCCTCGAATACCAAGCATCCGGCGCCTTCGCCCATCACGAAGCCGTCCCTCGATGCGCTGAAAGGCCGGGAGGCTGTCTGGGGGTCGTCATTCCTCGTCGAGAGCGCGTGCATCGCGCAGAATCCGCCGATGCCGCTACGCGTGATGGCTGTTTCGACTCCACCTGTGATCATCACATCCGCCCTGCCTAAGCGAATCATGTCGCAAGCGGCGCTCAATGCATGTGTCGATGACGCACAAGCTGATACGATACCGAAATTCGGACCGCGGAACTTATACAACATCGAGATATGTCCGGCCGCCATGTCAGCGATCATCCTCGTTATGTAAAACGGATTGAATTTGCCACAGGATTGGAATTCTTCAAAGCCTTGCTCCAATGAGGTGATACCTCCGATGCCCGTGGAGAATATGACTCCTCCTCTGTCGGCATCCAACTTTTCCATGTCGAAATTCGCATCGTCCATGCTCTCCTTCGCCGCAGCGATGGCAATCTGGACGTGCCTGTCGAGCTTACGCGCCT
Organism: Paludibacteraceae bacterium; assembly: GCA_017649635.1. GTDB lineage: Bacteria > Bacteroidota > Bacteroidia > Bacteroidales > Paludibacteraceae > UBA1181. The sequence continues at coordinate 3,886 of JAGCGM010000082.1, forward strand.
CCTTCTTGTCGAAGTAATCCAACGGATCAAAACCCTTCACCTCACAGGCGAAGGTCGTCTTGAAATTCGTCGCGTCAAAGAGCGTAATGGGAGCGGCCCCGCTCACACCTTTCAGTAATGCGCCCCAATAAGTCGGAACATCGTTCCCTATTGGTGTAATCGCGCCCACTCCCGTTACTACAACTCTTCTGAAATTCATAGCTTTGTAAACTATGACCTTATTTCATTTCTGACTCAATCAACTTGATTGCCTCGCCTACTGTTGAGATCTTCTCCGTTTGGTCGTCAGAGATCTGGATTCCGAACTCTTTCTCGAATTCCATGATCAACTCCACAGTATCCAATGAATCTGCACCCAAATCGTTAGTGAAACTTGCCTCATCGGTTACCTCCTCCAACTCAACGCCTAATTTCTCTACAATAATCGATTTAACTTTCTGTGCTACTTCTGACATAATCTTAATTTTTTAGTTAATAATTTATGTGTTAAATTTGCGGTGCAAAGAAACATATTTTTGGCGAGATAAAACGTGTTATATCCTACAAAAAATCCAAAATATTGCACAATTACCCCCAAATGTGTATCTTTTTTTATGTCTAAAATGAAATTTGAAATCAAATGGAAAAAAAATTAGCCATTTTCGCCTCGGGCTCCGGATCAAATGCGGAAAACATCATCAACCACTTTTCAGGCAACAAGAATGTATCCTTCCCTTTTATATTATGTAATAAGAAAGACGCCTACGTGAAGGTGCGCGCGGAACGTTTGAACGTCCCTTTTAGACTCTTCACGAAGGAGGAATTGAAGGACGGCACCGTTTTGGGTTGGCTGCAGGAGGCGAAGGTTGACTACGTCATCTTGGCGGGCTTCCTGTTGCAAGTGCCTTCCGCTATCATCGAGGCGTTCCCTAACCGGATCATCAACATCCATCCTGCCCTCCTTCCTAAGTTCGGCGGAAAGGGTATGTACGGATCGCACGTGCACGAGGCGGTGGTCGCCGCCGGCGAGAAGGAGAGCGGCATCTCCATCCACTACGTGAACGAGAACCTGGACGAGGGTCAGGTGATCTTCCAGGCTAAATGCAAGGTGCTCCCTACCGACACGCCGGATGACGTGGCGCATAACGTGCATGAACTGGAGTACCAATACTTCCCGCAGGTGATCGCGCAGGTGATCGGCGAATGATTGCTATATATATTAAATCGGTGAATCCTCTGGACGCACCTTAATTCTAATAGTTATGAAAAGATTGTTTTTGTTATTGGGGCTCCTTTTGTCCATGGTGGCTTGCGCCCAGAAGAACATCTCGCCGCAGGAGTTCCACGAGATGATCACCAAGGACCCGAACCTTCAGGTGGTGGATGTGCGCACGCCGCAGGAGTTCGCCGCCGGTCATATCAAGGGTGCTCGGAACGTCGACTTCCGCAATCCCGACTTCGAGAAGAACATCGCCAAGGCGGTCAAGAAGAGGAAGACGGTGCTGGTCTATTGCCGTTCCGGGAAGAGAAGCCTCAACGCCATGAACCTAATGGTGAAGAACGGGTTCAAGGATGTATATAACATGGAGGGCGGTATATTGGCCTGGGAGAAGGAGTACGAGGTGGAGAAGTAGCTGGGCGGATCCTCCTGGAACCGGTTGGGAAGAATCTCCGGCATGCGTTTTTTGTGCCGCATCAATATACCATGTCAAAAAAAACATTATGTTTGTATGATGAATTCCTCGTCGATCCTAAAAATGGCCTGCTTTTCATGGGTGCGGGAGGAATGAGGATGTGATATATAATTGATTATTAACAACTTAAAATTTTATACATATGCAAACTTGTCCTAAAAATTATTTGGTGCAATCAATTTTAGCGACCATTTTCTGCTGCTTGCCGGTTGGCGTTTTTGGAATCCTCAAGGCGGTCAAAGTGAATAAACTATTTGCTGATGGTGATTATGAAGGTGCCTTGCAGGCCAGCAAGAGTGCCAAGAGCAGTGTGAGATGGGCTGTGATTTTAGGCATAGTGGTTGGTATTGTTTCCTTGATCCTATTCTTTGTTTTAGGCGTAGGCAGGGCATTGCTATCCCAACAATAATTTTATGATCGATTGGAGAGAGGGCGAGAAGGAGCTAATGGATAGTCCTTCTTGCCCTTTCCCGTATAAATATAGGAAGGTTAAATAAACGACAGAGCTCATGGCCTTTTCTGCGAAGCGGTGGTGGAAGTGGATCGCCTTGGTGGTGATTGGCCTCGTGGCGGTGTTTGTCTATTATTCTTTTAATCCTTCCAATATCCAGCTTTTCCCGAAGTGCCCTTTCTTCCTCCTGACGGGTTTGAAATGCCCGGGATGCGGCTCGCAGAGGGCCATCCATTGTTTGCTTCATCTAGAGGTCGCGCCTGCGTTCCGGTACAACGCTCTCCTGGTTTTTTCCATTCCTGTTGTCCTCCTGCTCCTGCTCTCCTCCGCGCTTAAAGAGAAGTGCCCGGCTTTCCACAATTACATGAACAAGCCGTGTGTTCCCATCACCTATCTTGTGTTGGTGTTGGCATGGTGGATTCTCAGAAACCTCCTTGATTTCTGACCCTCCCGAGTTGTTTTTGACAATCGTCAATCATTTTTTTGCGTTAATAATTCATAATGGATTATAAATTTTTTAAATTTGTGAAAAAGGGCTAAAGAAAGGGGTTAAGCGAAATCCTGATCCATTACGTAAGTCGCGAATAGTGTTGATGTGAATAAGGGTTAAATTGCAGATCAAAGGATTATTTCCTGTTTGTGGGGAAAGAGTTTGCGGCGTTATGGGCTCTGATTGTTTGTTGGATGTGTAACGATCAAAATAATAACGCTTATGAGAATCCAGCTACTATTTATTTACGCAGCGGTTTTCCTTTTGTCATGGGCATGGTTGACGTTATTGATACCATGATCGGACGGTATGGAAACGCATCAAAAATGAGTGTATAATTATTAAAAAAAGGACATGCTTATGTCCATGGTGTGTATGGTGATTAATTAGCACGGAATGTGCGACTGTTTTCATAGGGGCGGGCAGTTCGCCCGTCCATTATGAAAACGGTAAAATGAATGGAAATCAAAATGGTACGATAATACTTAAACATATTTTTAATTGTGAAACAGGAGAGACGATTCCTCTCCGAAAAAAACAGATAAAGCATATACTACAAATACAATTAAGATCTTCTAAACTCAATTACAAGTACGATTGGGGTGTTTTGTGAAAAGCGCCCCTTTTCTTTTGCCTTCCAGTGAACTAAGCATGAAGAGTTAAGGGTTGAGAATAGCGGGGATATCACATTAATTTTGTAATTTCGCGACGTCGGCCGGATAGTCCGCTGGCTTGGTTAAAAAGAAGTGTAATAATATTTTCTATATGAAACTTTTCGATGTATATCCTCTCTTCGACGTGAATATCGTGAAGGGGAAAGGTTGTAAGGTATGGGACGACAAGGGTCAGGAGTACCTTGATTTGTACGGTGGTCACGCTGTCATCAGCATCGGGCATTGCCACCCTCACTACGTGGAGATGATGACGAAGCAGTTGAATGCGCTTGGCTTCTATTCCAACTCCGTGATCAACAAATTGCAGGTTCAGTTGGCTGAACGCTTGGGCAAGGCCAGCGGTTACGAGGACTACCAGTTCTTCATGATCAACTCCGGCGCGGAGGCGAACGAGAACGCCCTCAAGCTGGCTTCCTTCTACAACGGACGTACCCGCGTGCTCTCTTCCGACAAGGCGTTCCACGGACGTACTTCGTTGGCGGTCGAGGTGACCAACAACCCGAAGATCATCGCCCCTATCAACGACAACGGTCATGTCACCTACCTTCCGTTGAATGACTTGGACGCTTGGGTGAAGGAGATCAAGAAGGGGGACGTATGCGCCGTCATCGTGGAGTGCATCCAAGGCGTGGGCGGCATACGCATGGTGACGAAAGAGTTCCTCCAGGGCCTCCGCAAGGCTTGCGACGAATATAACACTGTGCTGATCTGCGACGAGATCCAATGTGGATATGGCCGTTCGGGCAAATTCTTCGCCCACCAACACTTGGACGTTAAGCCGGACCTCATCACGGTGGCGAAGGGCATCGGCAACGGTTTCCCTGTCGCTGGCTTGCTCATCGCTCCTAAATTCACCCCTGTATACGGACAGTTGGGTACGACGTTCGGCGGCAACCACATGGCTTGCACGGCTGGTTTGGCGGTGCTCGACGTGATGGAGCAGGAGAACCTCGTGGCGAACGCTGGCGAGGTGGGCGACTACATCATGCGGAAACTGAAGGAGGCGAACCTCCCTCATATCACGGATATCCGCGGACGTGGTTTGATGATCGGTATCGAGCTGGATTGCCCTCACAAGGAGATCCGTAGCAAACTGGTCTTCGAACAACACGTCTTCACGGGCTGCAGCGGAACGAACGTGCTTCGCCTCTTGCCGCCTCTCTGCTTGACGAAGGCGGAGGCCGACGACTTCATCGTACGCCTCAAGACCGTGCTGACCAATGCCTAATAGGCTATCGTAAACGTAAAAAATATAACTATGCATACAATTCAAGCGGTTGTGCAGGATGTGCGCACCAAACAGATCCTTCGCGTGGGCTTCGTCAA
>JAGCGM010000002.1 GCA_017649635.1 Paludibacteraceae bacterium
CTCCACTTTGTTGATTCGGTAGAAGTCGAAATGGTATATCGGTTGGCCCTTCCCGTCGGTGTATTCGTTCACGATGGCGAAAGTGGGGCTGTTCACGACGTCCGTGACGCCCAGTTCTTCGCAGATGGCGCGGATGAAGGTCGTTTTGCCAGCCCCCATCGAGCCGTAGAAGAGGAAAACCCGGTGGTCACCCATTTGGGCGATGAATTCTTTGGCGGATTCCCTTATGGAAGATAAATCGTTTATTACCATTGCGTTATTTGATGATTGCAATCTTAGTGACCATCTTGGAGCTACCATCCGACAAGGCCGCATAGATGAAATAGACACCCGTGTTCACCTTCCTGCCGTTCAGGTCTTTGCCGTCCCAGACATACGCACCACCGTTGGATACCCCATCATGGATGATTCTACCCTCCGAATCGGAGATGCGCACTTGGCTGTTCTCCCTAAGTCCGACGATAGTGACAGGTCCGTCATAGTCTTCCTTGACAGGGTTAGGGTAGGCATAAACCTTGTTGTAGGATTCCGCGCCCTTTATCGCATCCGTCTGGTAGAGGAAGAGGCCTGAAGAGGTAACGATATAAAGCTGACCCGTCTCATTGTTTATGAAGAGGTCCATGATAGCGTTTGATGTGAACGGGCAGTTATCCGTGGTGAAGTGGTGGATGGTTTCCCTTCCGTCCGAGGAGAGCAAATACAATCCAGTTGAGTTGGTGCCGACCCACTTCCTATTGTTACCGTCCACGACGATCGCGTTGATTTGTTCGTTCTCGAGCAGATAATCAGCATAGCTGGCATTGTCCTCACGCGTTATCTTCACACGGTCCACCCTGAAATCCGGGTCAAACATTTTGGAGGCGTCCGGAACCAACAACGGGCCCCTATCCGTGCCTATCCAAACCACTCCCTCCTGATCCTCCGTGATGCAACGGACAGTAGAGAGTGTCAGCGCATGGGAATCCTTGTCATAGAAGGTGGAGATGAATACCTTCTTATCGTCCTGCTCGTCTAGGGGAGTACCGTTCAAGTCGGCACAGAAAACGCCGGTACCATCCCGGTATTTAATCACCCACAGATAACCTTTGCTATCGATGAATAGGTCTCTCAGACCGTCGGTGCTCTGTAATTGGGAATAGCTCAGTTGGTACCATTCTCTGTTGGAGGTGAGTATATGGATCGGGTTTGGAGAGAGCATATTCAGCATCCAGAGGTTACCGTCCTTATCGTATTTGAGACCATCGACCAATGTATTACTACCACCTGACAACTGGCTGTTTTTACCCGTGAAATGGTTGATGAGACTTATGCCTTGGAATTCGAAGAGGCCCTTCCATGCGGACACGAAGAAGTGATTATTGTCTTGAGGGTCGCTGGCAATGTCGATCACATCAAGGAAGTGGCTGTTCCGGAGGACGGATGAATCCATACCCATCTCCGTGATGATGGACCAACGTCCATTTTCCAAGAACTGTACGATACCCGGAGTACTCAATGGACGGTCGAAAGGTCCGCCACTACCCGTGAAGAGTTTACCGTCCTGGTACTTGACGAAAGCGATTTCACCGGAAACGGGACCATCCGGGACGTAATAATTCATGAACCTGCCATCCCGCGCGTACTTTTGGATGATGGTACGGCCATCCGCTTGGAAGTCACAGATCCAAAAGGCCTTGCTTTGAGGATCATAGAGTGTCTCGATCACCGAGTCCGCGACAACCCCAACCACCCTTTCAAGATTATCGTTGAAAGCCACCATAGAGTCACCTTTAGAGACAATCAGGAGATCGTCCACCGAAAGGCTGGCATTGCGAGGGAGCTCCATCGTCCGGGTAACAGAAGAATCTCTCTTTATCAAGACATCCTCTAGCCGGATGAGCAACGAATTGTTGAAAGCGTAAATCTTCGAAATCGGGAGGATATCACCCTCATTCATCAGACTATCCTTGTTCTCTTCAGTCACGACAATCCCCTGGCTGCTAGCCTTTTCCGAAAGGAGATAGAAGGTCTTCCAATGGTTGAAGTCCGCCAAGTTATTATCCTTCTTAGAGGCATAGCGGATGGTATTGCCGAACTGCGCATAGATGGAGTCGTTATGAAACACAACGTTCTCGACATTCACGTACGTTCCCTTTTCACCTAAGATATAAGTGTCGACAATCTCCGCCTTCTCCACGTTCAGCACTGTGACGCCGAAGCCACAAGCCAGATAGGCGAACTTCCCGTCAATCGTGATATTGTTCACCTTCTTGTTGCTCACCTCCGCCCTTTTCAAGTCGCCCACGTTGATGATGCGGGAGTTGGTCAGCAGGTCTATATTACAGTTGTCATAGACGATGACAAGCGTGTTTTGGGACTGGCAATAAGCGATTTTGGTGATGTTACCATCCGTCAAGCCCGTCAGCTTCGTATAGGTTTCAATGCTTTCATATTCCTTGTCTATGGAGTATAGGTTACCATCGCTCAAGGCATATATCTTGTCTTTGGATTGAACCATATTGCCAGCATGGTTGTAGCTGAAAAATGTCTGCCATCCCCCCATCGGCAATTGGGAGAAACTCGTCGAAGCGCAACAGATGGCGCAGGCAATCAATATAATACTTTTTATATTTCTCATAATGAGATAGTTATTTCGTTCCGCTTAAAAATTGTATAAGTTTCTCCGTCGCTCGCCCACGATGGCTGATTTTGTTCTTTTCGTCCATGGACAACTCCGCGAAGGAGCAGTCATAACCGTCCGGTTGGAAGACGGGGTCGTAACCGAACCCGTTGGACCCATGCCTTTCCGTCAGGATCGTACCGGAGACTATCCCCTCGAAGAAATGCTCCTGGCCATTGAGGATGAGCGAGATGACCGTCCTGAACCTGGCACGGCGGTTCTCCTTCCCCTCTAGCTCGGACAACAATTTATCTATGTTCGCCTCGGAGTCTTTCCCCGGCCCCGCGTACCTTGCCGAATAGACGCCCGGCGCACCGTTCAGCGCCTCCACCTCCAGACCCGTGTCGTCGGCGAAGCAATCGCAGTGGAAACGGTCGTGCAGGTAATGGGACTTTTGCGCCGCATTCCCCTGCAACGTGTCGGATGTCTCGGGAATATCCTCCACACACCCAATCTCCGAAAGCGTCCTGATCTCAAACAAACCGCTCAACTTATTCCTCACCTCATCCACTTTATGAGGATTGTTTGTCGCAAAGACTAATTGTTCCATTTCTTCTCCTATTTACGATACAAATCTACATAAAAATGTACGGAAAATGGCGATTCCACCGCATGTTTTTTGCGTTTGTAACAAAATTATCCGTTAAATGAAACATGGTTCACCCCTCCCTCATGCACATTGTTGTTACATTTGCAATGCAAAACGAAATGAATTTAATATTTCGTTGTCAGGAAACATTTATACTTTAAATAGGCGACCACAATCACTCTGTGAAGAGTTAGTTGTGGTTTTTTTTTGTTCATAGGCGGAGACCCTACTTTTATTTTAGAATAGATTCCGTTTGAAACTTATTTCTACTGTAATAATTATTAGCCGTCCACTATACGAAAGCTATTATAATTCTTCGTATCTTTGCAACGGCACAAATATACAAATTTCGCGATGGCAAACAATTTTGAAATGATCGCCAAAACCTTTCAAGGCTTGGAAGAGGTATTGGCAAAAGAGTTGACAGAGATAGGAGCGGAGCAGGTTGAAATCATCACAAGAGGTGTGCGCTTCTACGGCGACAAGGAGATGATGTACAAGGCAAACTTCAGATGCCGCACAGCGCTACGCATTCTTAAACCTATCCATCAATTCACAGCATCGGACGCTGATGAGGTCTACCAAATCATCAAAGCTATGGATTGGTCACAATACTTGGACACGAAGAAAACCTTCGCCATTGACGCTGTGGTCCACTCCGAGAACTTCAGACACTCCAAGTTCCTCGCCTACAAAGCCAAGGATGCCATCGCCGACCATTTCATGGAGAAATACAACGAAAGGCCTTCCGTCCGCATCAAAAACCCGGACGTGCAGCTGAACATCCACGTCAACCAGGATGTTTGTACCCTTTCCTTGGACAGCTCCGGCGAACCGCTCTTCATGAGGGGTTATAAGGTGGAGCAGACCGAAGCGCCTATCAACGAGGTGCTGGCCGCCGGCATGTTGCGCCTGGCAGGCTGGGAAGGACAGTCCGACTTCATGGACCCAATGTGCGGGTCGGGCACCATCGCCATCGAAGCCGCCCTCATGGCTTTGAACATCGCGCCTGGCATCTACCGCAAAGGATACGCCTTCGAGAAATGGCCTGACTTCGACAAGGAAATGTTGGAGAACCTATATGACGACGAGTCCCAGGAAAGGGAATTCACCCATAAAATATATGCTTCCGATATCTCTTCCGCCGCCCTGCGCATCGCGACGGAGAATGTGAAGAGCGCGGGCATGACTAAGTACATCGAACTGAAACACCAGCCGTTCCAAGGCTGCGAACGCCCTCAGAACGATACGATGGTGATGTTCAACCCTCCTTACGGTGAGCGGTTGAAGCCTTTCGAGATGGATAAACTCTACGAGGAGATCGGCTCCAAACTGAAGAACGACTTCACGGATATGTCCGCCTGGATCATCACCGTGCCTTGCGAGACGACCGACCACATCGGTCTGAGGCCTTCCGTGAAATACCACCTGCTCAACGGCTCCATCGAATGCGAGTTCAGAAAATACGAGATGTTCAAGGGTCGTAGGAACGACTACCTCCGCGACCGTAACGAGGGCCGTGCCTTCCCCCAGGAGGAGGGCGATAGACCAAGGAGATTCTCTTCCCAAAACCCTGAGGAGCGCAAGTTCAGCCCTGTCCGCGAGGATGGCTCATTCGTAAGGGTCGAGGAGGACACCTGGAACAGAAGCTCCAACAACGAGAACGAACAGAGCGAATACCAACGCCGCAGACACGAAGCCTTCGAAAAGGAGAGAGAGTACCAAGAGAGGAAAAGCCAACGTGAGGCGGAATGGAACGAACGACGTTCCGAACGTCCGTTTGACCGTAACCGATACGACCGTGACCGTGGCGACTTCCGCGGCGGTGAGGGTAGAAAAGAGTTCAGGAAACGTGAGGACCGCGACGACGATGATTTCCGCGGCAGACCAAGATACGACCGGAATAGGGATGACAATAGACGTGGGGATTTCGGCGGACGTGATAACTTCAAGCGTCCTTTCAGACGTCGGGACGATGACGACGACAA